>DAIUEC010000024.1:0-27422 GCA_036845345.1 Sediminibacterium sp. | reverse complement strand
CATTTGAGGATGAGAAATTATTGGTATTTACAAAGGACGGATATTATGAAGTAATGGATACTGAAACTTCTCAGCGTTTTGATCCTGAAAAATTATTAAGTATTGAAAAGTTCAATCCAGAAAAAGTAGTTACTGCCGTTTATTTAGATAAGGATAAATTACAATTTAATATTAAGCGCTTTAAAATTGAAACAACTACTTTAAGGTCACCTTTCTGTTGTATTAAAGAAGGGGATGGTAATTATTTAGCTGCTGTTTCAACTGCCATTGAGCCAATCTTAGTGGTGAATACTGGAAAAGGTACTCAAATAAGAAAAGCCAAATTTAAAGTGAGCAAGATTGTAGATATTATGGGTTGGAAAGCGGTAGGTACTAAACTAACTGACTTTAATAAAACCATCGAAATGGAATGGGAAACTAAAGTAGTCATAAAAGATCCTAACGACGAACAACCAGAATTGTTCTAAATTTATATAAAGGTTTCAAAAACCAAAAGAAAAAGCCATGTCAACTGTTAATGTAGGTCAATTTAATTTATTGCGTGTAGACCGAAAGGTAGACTTTGGTTTTTATATGGACGATGGTGGAGAAGGTATCTTGTTACCTAAGCGTTTTGTACCATCAGGATTACAAGTGGGTGATACGATTAGTGTATTTGTATACCATGATTCTGATAATCGTTTAATTGCTACGACACAAGAGCCATATGCAGTCGTGGGTGATATTGCTGCATTAAAAGTGGTGGAAGTAACGCGTCAAGGTGCTTTTATGGATTGGGGGTTAATGAAAGATGTGTTTGTTCCTGCGTCTCAACAATTATCTACCATGCGTTTGGGTGGTAAATATTTAGTGAAATTATATATTGATAAACAAACTGGAAGAGTTGCTGCTACTGAAAAAATTGACAATCAAATTAGTAATGATTTCTTAACTGTTAAGGAAGGAGAGAAAGTGAAAGTGCAAGTTTATCGTGAGTCTGAAATTGGATATGTAGTTATTGTAAATCAAGTTCATCAGGGACTAGTTTATAAAAACGAAGTATTTACGCATTTACATATTGGTCAATTTATTGACGAAGCTTATGTAAAGAAAATTAGAGAAGATAATAAATTAGATATTGGTATTGGTAAACAAGGCGTTGAAAAATTAGATAGTGATCAACAAACTATTATTAAATTATTGAAATTGCATAAAGGATTTTTGCCTTACCATGATAAGTCTAGTCCTGAAGATATTTATGCATTTTTTGCTATGAGTAAAAAAGCATTTAAAATGAATGTAGGTATTTTGTATAAGTCTAAATTAATTACCATTGAGGACAATGGAATTAGATTAGCAGAAGCCCCAGCGTCTCCTGCACCTGATGCATAAAAATTAAATTGCCCATTATGTCTAAGGAAGTTTACATTGTTGCTGCAGTAAGAACACCCATTGGCTCTTTTGGTGGATGTTTAAGCAGTTTATCTGCTACTCAATTAGGATCCATTGCGATTAAAGGTGCATTGGATAAAATTAATTTACAGCCACAATTAGTAGATGAAGTTATCATGGGCTCAGTGATACAAGCTGGTTTAGGTCAAGCCCCTGCAAGACAGGCTAGCAAAGGAGCTGGCTTGCCTGATAAAGTAATAGCAACAACGGTGAACAAGGTTTGCGCAAGTGGAATGAAAGCCATTGCTGTGGCGACTCAAAATATATTATTAGGAGATGCAGATATTGTTATTGCAGGTGGAATGGAAAGTATGAGCAATGTGCCTTTTTATAATTCCACACAAAGATGGGGGAATAAATATGGTGATATCTCCATGCAGGATGGATTGGCAAAAGATGGTTTGGTGGATGCTTATGATAAAGTAGCGATGGGTAATTTTGCAGACTTATGTGCTAAGGAAAATAATATTTCAAGAGCAGATCAAGATGCATTTGCAGTTGCGAGTTATCAGAAATCTCAAGCTGCCACAGAAAAAGGATTATTTGCATCAGAGATTATTCCAGTGAGTATACCACAAAAAAAAGGAGATTCAATTGTAATTACAAAAGACGAAGAGCCATTTAATGTTAAGTTTGATAAGGTAGCACAATTGAATCCTGCATTTAGTAAAGAGGGTACTGTAACTGCAGCAAATGCGAGTACGATGAATGATGGAGCAGCGGCTTTGATCTTAATGAGTGGAGAGAAAGTAAAAGAACTAGGAATTAAGCCTCTTGCAAAAATCATAAGTTATGCGGATGCAGAGCAGGATCCTAAATGGTTTACCACCACACCTGCTTTAGCGATTCCAAAAGCATTAGCAAAAGCAAATCTTACTAAAGATCAAATTGATTTCTTCGAATTTAATGAAGCATTTTCAGTCGTTGGAATTGTAAATACACAGTTACTGAAATTGGATCCGAATAAAGTAAATGTAAATGGAGGTGCCGTATCATTAGGTCATCCATTGGGTTGTAGCGGTGCTAGAATTGTAGTTACCTTAATGAATGTTTTATTACAAAACAATGGTAAATATGGTGCAGCCGCTATTTGTAATGGCGGAGGAGGTGCAAGCGCTATAGTTATTGAAAAATGTTAATATAAACTAACAACCATTCTTATTTATTAAACACCTGCTTGTTCTATTACTTCGTCCATCATAATTCCATAATGGCTTTCATCAAAAATACATGCTCCGTTTTTAATTAATAAAATTTGAGGAGATTCATGATGTACTTGAAAAGCTTCTGCTACGGCCGTAGAAATTTGTCTAAAACTTAATAAATCTAGATAATAAAAGTCAATTGAATCGGGAGCTTCAGCACGTTCAAATCTTGAAAATGCCATTTTAGAAATACTGCAAGTAGTACTATGTTTAAAAATTAATTGAGGCTTTACAAATGAGGCTTCTCGTATTAATTCTATTTGATTATCAGTATTTAAGGCTATCCAGTTCATATTTTTAATTATGTCTCAAAATTAAGAAAATATTAGTGTTGTTTGGGTTAAAAATGACTCAAATTAGTTGCTAAATAATGATTAACTTCGGAAATAATTTTTGTTATGCCATTAAGCCTAAGCCGCCCAATTTGTTTTATTGATTTAGAAACCACAGGTATCAATGTGAGTACGGATAGAATTGTGGAAATTGCCATCGTGAAAATTGGCGTTGACGGCACAAAGCAAGTAAAAAGAAGACTAGTAAATCCCGAAATGCCCATTCCTAAAGATAGTTCTGAAGTGCATGGTATTACGGATGAAATGGTAAAAGATGCACCTACTTTCAAGGCATTGGCCAATGAAATAAAGCAATTTATGGAAGGTGCCGATATCGGTGGCTATAATAGCAATCGATTTGATGTGCCAATGTTAAATGAAGAGTTTTTAAGAGCTGGCATTAGTGCAGATATTGAAAGTAGAAAGTTATTGGATGTTCAAAAAGTGTTTCATAAAATGGAACAAAGAACTTTGTCTGCGGCTTATCAGTTTTATTGCCATAAAACATTAGAGGATGCACATACTGCCGAAGCGGATGCAACTGCAACCTGGGAGGTTTTAGAGGCTCAAATTGAAAGATATCCTCAAATTGGAAACACCGTTGAATCGATTGTTAAATTTACAGGTGACGAAGAAATTGTAGATTTTGCACGTCGACTAGTTTATGAAAATGGGGTTATTGTTTTTAATTTTGGAAAACATAAGGGAAAGTCGGTAGTTCAAGTTTTAAAAGAAGAGCCTCAGTATTATGATTGGATGATGAAAGGTGATTTTGCTTTGCATACAAAACAAAAATTGACTGAAATTTTAAATAAATCTATTTTAAATAAGTAATTATATATCCCCCAATATATGCTAGTGAAAAAAATTGTTTTAATACCTACTTATAACGAGAAAGAAAATATATCGGCTATCATTAATACTGTATTAGCTTTTGAGTCGAATTACCATGTTTTGGTTATTGATGATGGTTCTCCCGATGGAACGGCTGATATTGTAAGAGCTATTATTGCAGAAAATGAAGGAAGAGTTTTTATTGAATGCAGATCAGGTAAATTAGGATTGGGAACTGCATATATTCACGGATTTAAATGGGCGTTGAAAAATAATTACGATTACATTATCGAAATGGATGCAGATTTTTCTCATAATCCAAACGATCTTGATAGATTATGTGCAGCAATTGATGAAGGTGCTGATGTAGCGGTAGGAAGTAGATATGTAAAAGGAGGCAGTACCGAAAACTGGCCTTTAGATAGAAAAATATATTCACAAGGGGGTTCGGCATATACTAGGATCATAACTGGAATGCCTGTAAAGGATCCAACAGCAGGTTTTGTTTGCTATAGAAATAAGGTGTTGTCTTCCATGAACCTTGACAATATCAAGTTTATCGGTTATGCTTTTCAGATTGAAATGAAATTTGCATCTTGGAGACTAGGTTTCAAAATAAAAGAAGTGCCCATTAAATTTGTTGATAGAAAAATTGGAGTAAGTAAAATGACCAAAGGCATTATTAAAGAAGCCATTTTAGGCGTTTTTAATATGCAATGGCAATATGTTACTGGTAAATTTTTAAAACAAATAAAGAACGCCTAGAACGAATATTTTTAATAAATTATTTTCGTTCTAAGCTAATTTTAATATCGTTGTTTCTTTTTTAAAATTCCCAAATAAATCCAAAGGTTGGCGTTACAAATACTTGGTTGTTATCAAATAACTTAGGTATTGCATTGGATCCATCTTTCTTTAGAGGAGCTCCGTCGGTTGTTTTAAAAGTACCATCTGGGTTAGCAGAGAAAACATAAAATGGAGGTGCTACTGATTTAGCTCCATACCAATTGGTAATATCTATGAAAAAGTCAAGTGTGGTTTTTTTGTAGTTATATTTTTTGTCAACTCTTAAGTCACTTGAGTGGAATGGTTTATTCGTTAAGCTATTAATTTTTGAGTAATCAAATACGCCTACGCCTAAAGTAGCAAAATTAATTTTACTTAGGTTCATATCATAAGGTGTGTAAGGTGTTCCTCCTTGATATCTAAATTTGATTCCCAATTCCCAGTTATTTTTAAATTTATAGCCTCCTGTAACTGAAATCAAATGGGTATTTTGCCAAGCACTTGGGATAAAATCATTGTTGACATTGGTATATTCACTTTTGAAAAAACTATAGGAAATAATTCCAGAAAATTTATCCGTTAATTTTTTCTGTGCAAATAGTTCAAATCCATAGCTTCTTCCTAATCCATCACTAATTACGGGTTCGTTACCAAGTATATTAAAGTCAGCACCTAAATTACTTAAACTAATTCCCTTGTTTACACTAATCGCAACATTATTATATCTTTTATAAAATACCTCGCCTGTAAATCTGGTAGATTCAGAAGGGATGTATTCAATGCCTGTAACATAATGGGTGCTAGAAATATAAGCGGTTGATCTATTGGTATAATTGTTATTAGCATCTCTAAATCCTAAAACAGTATTGGGTTCTATTTTATAATATTTACCAACCGATGCATTTAAATTTATCTTATCAGTTAACACATAACTAATGCTAAATCTAGGTGAGATTCTTTTGGTAATTTGATTGCCATCTGTTGTAAAATTATTGCCATCATTGCGGACACCTGCACTAATTCCTAATCTATTATTAAATGCTCTTTTTCCCATTTGAAAAAATGCACCATACTTTTGGTATTGTAAACTAGTGGCATATTTTAATATAACAGGAGCGCCAATCTGAATATTATTTCCAATAGTACTTAAAGAATTGTATCTCAATAATTGGTTAGTGGAATTATCATAATTTACATTTTGGAAGTTCACACCGGTTGTCCATTTAATGCCTATAAAGTTTTTTGTGATATCCCATCTTATATTTTCACCTGACTCATTGGAGACATAGTCTAAAGTTTTCTCGCCTTTATCCGGGCCTAAATTATTTTGGTATTTTTCATTTACGTTATTTAAATGATTTTCACTAACGCTTAAATTCCAATATCCTTTATTGATTAATTTTTTTAAAGAAGCACCCACTGTATAACTCCATTGATTAATAGAAGGCCCTGCATTTAAAGCAAATATTTTTTCAGGAGTTGCATTTTTAGGAGCAGCAAAAGCAAATTCATCAATGGCACCAACACCTAATAATGTTAAAGTAGTTTTTGGATCAATAACATGGGTAACCTTAAATTGAAAATCCCAAAAATTGGGTCTAATGGGTAAATCCAATACTTTAAAAAGGAATTGCAAATAGCTTCTACGAGCTGAAAGTAAATAAGTTGTTTTACCATCTTTTGAAAGTGGACCATCAAGGGTAGAAGCAATTTCGGTAGCGCCTAATCTTACATTGCCTTGTGTTTTTTCTGAATTACCTCTTTTTTGTTTGAATTCAAATACGGAGGACAGTGCATTATCATATTTAGCATCAAAAGCTGAAGTAGAAAGTTTTACCTCATCAATAAATGATACGTTTAAAATACCTTGTGGGCCACCTGCACTTCCTTGAGTCGTAAAGTGATTGATTACGGGGATTTCAATTCCATCTAAATAAAATACATTTTCATTTGGGGCACCGCCTCTAACAATTATATCATTTCTAAAACCAAGTCCTGTACTAGCCGAACCAGTTACCCCTGGTAAGGATTGAACTACTTTAGAAATATCAAAATTACTACCGGGACTAGATTTAATTTCCTCAGCTGTTAATTTTTGAATACTTAATGGGGTTTCTAATGTTGCAGCCCGAACTGTCTTTTTAATATTTCCTACAGTAACCTCTTTCAAGGTAACTGCCTCTGGTTCTAATTCTGATGTAGAATAACTCAAATTCCCGGATGTGACAATTACGTTATATAGATTAACTGGGAGATTACCTAATGATTCGATCAATATATGGTATTGGCCAGTGGGAATTCTTTTAAAATAGTATTTACCAGTACTGTCTGTTGTGGTTACAAATTTGGTATTAACCAATTGTATTTTTGCACCAGTAATTGGTTTTTGAGTACCCTTGTCAATAACTTCTCCAGCCAAATTGCCAAAGCTTTGTGCATTCACAAAAAATGGGAATAAAATGATTAAACCGATTGAATAAAAAATTCTCATAAAAACAAACTATTTTATATATTCATAACAAATATTACAATAAAAGGTTGTAATGTTATTAAATTTAATTATAATATGAAGAAATTATTTTCCATTTTAGGTTTAACCCTTGCTATCACTTCATTTGGTCAAAAAAAAGTACTAGACCATTCTGTATATGATAGCTGGCAAAGTATTAGGGAAGTGGTATATCAACCTCAGGGTAAATTTATTAGTTATGTAATTGCTCCTCAGGAAGGAGATGCTGTATTGGTCATTAACGATCGGGTAAATAATACTGATATCAAAATTCAAAGAGGTGCACAAGCTGTTTTTAGTGAAAATGGTCAATATTTGGTTGCGAAAATCAAGCCTTTATTTTCAGAAACAAGAAAAGCGAAAATTGATAAGAAAAAAGCAGACGATATGCCAAAGGATAGTTTGGTGATCGTGAATCTTTCTAATGGCGCCATTGAGCGTATTGCATCGGTTAAATCTTTTCAATTACCTGAACATGGAAATAACCAATTGGTTTATTTAAAAGATAAAAAAGGAGATATTAATAAAGAAGGGTCTGAATTAGTTTGGAAGGATTTGTCAACAAATGCATCAAGATCATTTACAAATATTGCTCAATATCAAATTCAGCCACAAGGATTGTCTCTTGCTATGTATCAAGTGAAGACAAAGACTAATCCTAGTAAAATTTTATTAGCAAATAGCGCAGATACCATTGTAAAATCAATTAGTAATAATTTTTATACAGCAACTGGATTCAATTGGAATGAGCAAGGCAGTACTTTGGCTTATTTAGTGGAGCCTGATAGCACCGATAAAGCTTTACAAAAAAATTACGAATTGGCAGTTTACTCAAGCAAAGATGATTCAGCAAAAATAGTAGTGAGCAGAATGCATAAATCAATGCCTATCAATTACACCATTGGTGGAGATAAGAAAATTAAATTTAGTAAGTCAGGAACTAAGATTGAATTTGGTGTGCAACCCATTTTGCCTGCGAAAGATACCAGTGCTCCAGAATTTGAAAGAGCTGGTTTAGACATTTGGAATTATAAAGACCCATCATTAATGTCCGTTCAATTAAAAAATTTAGACAATGATTTAAAAGCAACGGATCCCATAGTTTACAATACAACTAATGGCTCGGTAGTTTATTTTGGAAAAATAAAAGATAGAAGCATTCTTAATACTAAAGAAGGAGATGGTGATATTAGTTTTGCTGTACAGGATTCTAGCTATGAGATTCCTTCACAATGGCAGGGTTTTAGTTATAAAGATATTTATCAAATTAATGCAACAACTGGTGCAAGATCATTAATTCAAAAAGGATGGAAGGGTAGATTGATATCAAGTGCATATGATGGAAGTAGATTATTGTATTATGATGAAGCCTTGAAAAAGTATTTTGTTTTCAATACAAAAACCAAGAAAACTATTACAATTGCAAAAGACATTAAGTTTAGTTTGTTTGATGAAGAAAATGATGTGCCAGATGATCCAAGTGCCTATGGTATTGCAAAATGGATGAGTGATAATGAAACTGTTATTATCTATGATCGTTATGATTTATGGCAAGTAGATGCAAATGGGGTGAAGCCTTCTATTGCCTTAACGAATGGTAGAAAAGAAAAAATTACTTATCGATTTGTGGAAACGGATGAGGATCGTAAAACTTTTGCCATCAATGATACCTTGCTATTAAAAGGGTTTGATGATAAAGACAAATCAGAGTCTATCGCAATATTAACTTTAGCTAATAAAGCTTTGGCAGTAATTAATAAATTGCCAATGCATTTGACAACTGTTGAGAAAGCAAAAAACACGAATGATTTTGTCGTAATGCAGGAAGATGAAAAAAATGCACCTGCTTTATATAGTTATCAATTGACTAATACAAAGCAAGCGTCAAAACCTTTTACGGTAATTAATGAACAACAAAAAGAATACAATTGGTTGAAAACTGAATTGGTTTCTTGGAAGGCTTATACAGGTAAAACTGCCGAAGGTGTTTTGTATTATCCAGAGGATTTTGATCCAAAAAAGAAATATCCAATGATTGTTTATTTCTATGAAAGGAATAACCAAACCTTACATAATTATTTAGCACCTGCACCAACACCTTCTAGATTAAATATTCCATTCTTTGCAAGTCGCGGATACATTGTTTTTGTACCTGATATTTGGTACCAAAAAGGATATCCTGGACAAGGTGCTTATGATTATATTTTAAGTGGCACAAGAGCAATGATTCAAAAAGGTTTTATCGATAGTACAAAAGTGGGATTACAAGGACAAAGTTGGGGTGGATATCAAATTGCATACTTAATTACAAAGACCAATTTATATGCTGCTGCTTGGGCGGGTGCACCTGTTGTAAATATGACAAGTGCATATGGAGGAATTCGTTGGGGACCTGGAGTTGTAAGACAATTCCAATATGAAAAACAACAAAGTCGTATCGGCGCTAGCTTATGGGAGCGTCCAGATTTATACATTAAAAACTCTCCATTATTTTCTTTGCCAAAAGTTACCACACCATTGGTGATTATGAATAATGATGCAGACGATGCTGTGCCTTGGTATCAAGGAATTGAATACTTTACTGCAATGCGTAGACTTAATAAAAAGATATGGTTATTGGTTTACAATAACGAAGCACATAATTTAGTTGAACGAAAAAATAGAAAAGATATTCAAATTAGAGAACAACAATTCTTTGACCACTATTTAAAAGGTGCAGCGATGCCAACATGGATGAGTGAAGGTGTGCCTGCAATCATGAAAGGTCGTGATTGGGGATTGAAAGTTGACTAAACGTATTGAAACCATTGTCTATTTGGATCCCATGCTTCAAATGCTTTAACAACAGCTGCTAAAAATTGGGTTCCTATTGCACCATCAACAATTCTATGGTCATAGCTCATGGATAAGTACATCATATGTCTTACAGTAATGGCATCGCCTTGAGGCGTTTCTACTACTACAGCACGTTTTTTAATGGCACCTAAAGCAAGAATGGCCACTTGTGGTTGATTAATAATAGGTGTACCCATTAAACTACCAAAAGTTCCAACATTGGTTACTGTGAAAGTACCGCCTTGTGTGTCTGCAGGTTTTAATTGATTATTTCTTGCAGCATTGGCAAGATCATTTACTGCTTTACTTAAACCAACAATACTTAATTGATTAGCACCTTTAATAACAGGGACAATTAAATTGCCAGTTGGTAGGGCAGTAGCCATTCCAATATTAATATCTTTCTTATAAACTATTTGATCATTTTGTAAACTACTATTCACGAGTGGAAATTGTTCTAAAGCAGCAGCGATACATTCTAAAAACATAGGAGTGTATGTAAGCTTTGTTCCCTCTCTTTTTTCAAATAATTGTTTTACTTTATCTCTCCAAACCACCATATTAGTAACGTCAGCTTCTACAAAAGAAGTTACATGTGGACTTGTTTGTACGCTGTCCACCATATGCTTTGCAATCAACTTACGCATTCTGTCCATCTCTACAATTTCTGTATTGCCAGAAAGAATCACGTCTGCAGGATTTGCAATTTTTGCTGAACTATTTTGTGCCATAAAATGTGCATGGTCACTTAATAATTCATCTAATGGCTTGCTAGGTGTTGAGGTCTGTGTTGGAACAACTGGAATACTTTGTGGATTTGTATTATTAGTTGCTGAGCTAGTTGTATTTGAAACAGGAGCTAAAGTGCCTGCTTTTTTAGCAGCGATATAATTTAAAATATCTTTTTTGGTTACCCTTCCTTGACCACCGGTTCCATTGATAAATTGTAGTTCATTTAAGCTTACCCCTTCACTCTGAGCAATATTCAACACCAAAGGAGAATAGAATTTTGCATCTTCCGCAGCAGCATTATTAATTGCTATATTTTCTTGAACTGGAGCTGATTGTATAGGCGTAGGTGATGGAGTTGAAGTTGCAGTTGGTGTATAAGGAACTTCTTCAACTATCTTCTCTTCATCAATTACGTTTTCTTTTTCAATTGTTACTGCTTCAACTTGTGTTGATGTACTATTGTTAGCACTTGCACTTGATTCAACTCTTGCAATTACAGCACCAATTGGCACTACTGCATTTACTTCAAATAAAATTTCTTTAATCACACCAGCAACCGTGCTTGGCACTTCGCTATCCACTTTGTCTGTGGCTATATCCAATAAAGTTTCATCAAGATTAATAGAGTCACCTACTTGCTTGTACCATTTTAAAATGGTCGCTTCCATTATACTTTCACCCAATTTAGGCATCACCAAGTCAACAAGAGGCATATGGGGTAATTTTAAGCAAAAATAAGACTAAATCTTATTGATAATTAACAACCTAAGTAAATTTATGGCTTGATTAGCAGTTACTTCGATATTGCGTAAGCGGTCAAATCTTAAATAAAAGACTTTTGAGTACACTTTTTCCTTATTAGCAACCCCAATCCACACCATTCCAAGGGGTTTTTCATCGGTCTGGCCAGAAGGGCCCATAATTCCACTCACGGAAACGGCGTAATCGGTATTCATTTTCTCTCTAACAGCTTTTGCCATTTGCTCCACTGCTTCCTGACTTACGGCCCCCACTGTCTTTAAAATTTGTTCAGGAACGTCTAAAAACTCTGTTTTAATTCGATTATCGTAGCTAATAATGCCTCCAGTGTAAAATTGAGAGGAACCTGCATGTTTCGATAACAAGTGTCCAATAAACCCACCTGTACAACTTTCGGCAGTGGCAACAGTTTGATTTTTTGCTTTTAGTAATTTACCAACCACTACTTCCATGTTTTCATCCTCATAAGTTACTAAATGATCAGCAACTGCTAATTTAAGTTTAGCAAACTGTTCTTCAATAATGATTTTCAATTCATTTTCAGCTAATCCAGTTGCGGTTAATCTCAATCTTACCATTCCAAAATTGGGCAAGTAGGCTAGCTTAACATTTTCTGGTAAGTTATTTTCAAAATCAGCAATCAACTCGGCTAAGAAGGATTCTCCAATGCCTGCTGTTAGTAAGGTTCTATGTAGGATAGGGCTCGTCGTAAAATTTTTAACAATCGTTGGTATCACATGATTGTCGGTCAAATAACGCATTTCATGCGGCACTCCTGGTAGCGAAAAAAAGTAAACACCGTCTTTTTTAAATAACATACCTGGAGCAGTCCCCGTTTCATTAAACAATACTTCACAAACGTCTGGTACTTCGGCTTGTTTGCGATTGCGTTCAATCATTGGACGCTTATGTCTATTAACAAAGATGTCCGTAATATGATCTAAAGTGGGTTGATGGATCACCAATTTCCCACCAAAAAATTCATTCAATAAAGGCTTTGTAATGTCGTCCGCAGTAGGGCCTAAACCTCCGGTCAAGATAACAATATTGCTGCTTTTTGCAGCGTTGTTAAGTGCTTCAACAATATCATTTTTTGTATCCCCAACGGCAATTCTATTTTTTACTCCAACCCCAATTCGGTTTAATGATTGTGCAATATAAGCGCTATTGGTATCGATGACTTGACCTATTAAAAGCTCATCACCGATAGTGATTATGGTTGCTTGTATTGACTTCATTAAAAGATGCATTATTTAGGTTGCAAAATAAACCAAAAAATCCCATAAATGGGTGGTTTTAAGTCTATTTATACAAAGTAGGGGCTTAGCTTTTCTCTCAAAAATGGAGGCATTTCGGCTCTTTTACTAAAGTCTTTATCCATAAAATATAGCTTTACTACACCAATCGTTAATAATTTCTCTTCCTCATTATACACTTCCTGGTCAAATTGTATACGATGATCAGTAGGTAGTTCTTTAATCATTGTTTTTATAGTTAGCAAATCATCGTATTTGGCTGGTCTTAAATATTTGATATTTAGTTCCACCACAGGAAGCATAATTCCCATTTCCTCAATTGATTTGTAACTAATTCCAAGGTTTCTGAGGCTTTCAACTCTTGCCACTTCAAAATACTGGGCATAATTACCATAATAAACCACATTCATTGGATCCGCTTCGGCATATCTAACTCTTACCTGGGTATTAAATTCGTACATATGGGCTCTTTTTTGATATATGTTGACAAAATTAAGCAATCAATCTGTTTTTCCACAATATCATCATTTAACCTATCGTTCTATAAAGAGGACTTAATTTTATGCTATCATAAATAACAGGATCTATGTTACAAAATAAAAAATCGGTTATTGGTATTTTTCTATTGGTATTTGCCTTGTTAAATCAGGTTGAAACCAAAGCACAGTCTAATGACTATAATCACCCAACTGCTTCCTTATTTGAAAAAGGATTATTTGCTTTAAAAGCAGGGGATACCAATACTGCTTATTCAAATATTGCATCTGCTTATACTTTTTCTAAGAACAACGAGGATGTAAGTTATCAATATATCGCTTTGTCTTTAGCGCTAAAAAAATCATTTGCTGAAAAGCTAGCCAACGATTTTACAATTAAATCCAGCAATCGTATTTATGTTTCAAGACTTCATTTTTTATTGGGTAAGTATTATTTCGAACAACATAAAGATGCTCAATCCATTGTTTCTTATGCTTTAGTGAGTATTGATGATTTAGACAACAATGAAATTACCTTAATGAAATACCAACAAGGGTATTTGTATTTTAAGGCGGGTAAATGGGATAAAGCAACAGGATTATTGAACACGGTAAGACAAGTGGTAAACAATCCTTTT
Source organism: Sediminibacterium sp. (assembly GCA_036845345.1). GTDB lineage: Bacteria > Bacteroidota > Bacteroidia > Chitinophagales > Chitinophagaceae > Sediminibacterium. The sequence continues at coordinate 13,629 of DAIUEC010000024.1, read as the reverse complement.
TACACAGATGCTAATTATTATGCAGGTTTTATCGCTTTAGAAAAAAAGGAATTTAAAGAGGCTTTGAATTATTTTCAAATTGCATCAACCAATAAAGCTTATGCCAAATTGACTCCGTTTTATATTAGTCAGTTGTATTATTTTTTAGGAGACATTGATGCGGCCATGGATAATTGCCAAAAGGCGTTAGCAACGAATAATCAATTTTATGAAGTTCAATTAAAACAGTTACTAGGTCATTTATTATTTGAGAAGAAAGAATTTCAAAAGGCATTGCCTTATTTAGCAGGTTATGTTGAGAAGCAAACAAAAGTAGATCCACAGGATTTATATCAATTGTCATTTTGTTATTTCCAATCTCAGAAATGGACTAAAGCAATTGAAGGATTTAAACAATTGGCCAATGTGGAAGATTCTTTAGGTCAAAATAGTATGTATTTATTAGCGACTTCTTATTTAAAAGTAAATGATAAACAAGGCGCTAAAAATGCATTTTTAATTTGCTCTACTAAAAGTTTAAATAGTTCTCAAAAAGAAATTTCCTTATTCAATTATGCAAAATTAGCTGCCGAGTTAAAGGAATATAGTGCTGCGGTTACTGCTATGGATAAGTTTATGAATACTTATCCTAATTCAGTTTATTATGGTGAAGCTAAATCGGTTTGGGTTGCTTCCTTAACATTAAGTAGCAATTATGTGCAAGCATTAGAAGCTTATGAATCCATCGCCCAACCATCTACTGAATTGTTAAAGTTATATCCAAATATGTTATTGGGTAAGGCTAGTATTGATATTAATGATGGACATATAGAGCAAGCCTATAATTTATTGCATAAAGTAATCAACACACCTTATAATTCAAAAGTGTTAGCGCAGGTGCAATTTTGGTTAGGTGAATTGTCTTATAAAATGGGTAGAGTAGATGAGTCGATTGAACAATTTGAACATTTCTTATTGGATCCAGTGGAATTGCCCGAAGTTAATCAGCGTCATGCAAGATATTCCTTGGGTTATTGTTATTTGAAAAAAGGTTTATACGCAAAAGCACAGGAAAACTTTACAATCGTATCTAAATACAATCATAGTAATATGATTGAGGCCTATCAAAAAGAATCATTTTTAAGAATTGCTGATTGTCAATTAATGCAAAAGCAATATAAAGTTGCATTACAATCCTATCAAAAAGTAATTGATTTTGGTTGGGATTATACCGATTATGCAACCTTGCAAAAAGCAATCATTACTGGAGGAATCGGACAGGTAAAAGAAAAAATTCAAATTTTAAAAGATTTCGAAAATCAATTTCCTAATTCCGCATATGTAAATGATGCATATATGGAATTGGCTGACACTTATACGAATCATGAAAATTACCAGGACGCTATTGCGCCTTTGACTAAGATTTTATTAAATAAAAAGGCAGTTAATTATTACCCTCAAGCTTCTTACAAATTAGGTATCGTATATTTTAATCTTAATAAAAATCAAGTAGCACTTGAAACCTTTAAGGATTTGATTTCAAACTATCCTAAATCAATTGAAAGTGAAAATTCAATAGAATTTGTGCGTAATATTTTTATTGAGGAACAAAAGCCTGAATTATTTGTACAATTTATGAATGATAATGGAAAGCCTTTATCATTTAGTGAGCAGGATTCACTAACCTATAGAGCTTCCATGATAAAATATGAGCAGAAAAAGTATACTGAGACCATGCAAGGCTTAAGCAGTTATTTATTACAATTCCCTAATGGTAAAAATCAAATTGAAGCTAGTAATATAGTTGCCGAAATTGCTTATTCTCAACAGATGTATGATACTGCAGCAATTTATTTTGCTAGAGTAGCTGATCAGTCAACCAATAAATACGCCGAAAGAGCTGCCTTATTAGCGGCTAGATTAAACTACTTTAATTTCAAAAAGTATGAGGTGGCCGAAAAGTATTTTACAATCTTAAATACGATCGCAACTCAGCAGGAAAATAAAGTGGAAGCATTAAAAGGATTGTTAAGATGTTCTTATAAGGCAGAGCATTGGGAGGCCTGTGCTAAAATTGCAACTATCATCTTAAATGAAAAGACATCTGCTACAGATGATATCTTAATGGCTAATATGGCTATCTACCATCAAAATGTTTTAAAAGGTGATACTACTGGTGCTATTCAATCCTTGAATAAAGTAATTAAAACGAATCCTTCCGCTATTACTGCCGAAGCACATTATTTATTAGCAAAGCTCTATCTGGATCAAGGCAATTTGAGTGTAGCAGAAAAAACTTCATTTGAAGTAATCAAAAAGCAAGCTGCTTATGAATATTGGGTAACCAAAACCTATATTTTATTAGGGGATATTTATGTAGCTCAAAAAGATAGTTTCAATGCGATTGCGACCTATAAAAGTGTTGCAGAAAATGCAGGTATTGATGATTTAAAAATTGAAGCGGCTAACAAGTTAAAAATGTTAGTTGAAAACTCAAACATCAAGTAAATTAAGATTATGAAGCATTTAATTAAATATATATTTTTAGTAGCTGTTATTTTTAGTTTCGCTTTTAAAGTTGAAGCGCAAAAAAAGCATAAAAGCACTAAGAAAAGTTCAAGTAAAACAATAACTAAATCTAAAGCTAAGAAAACAGCGAAGGGTGGAAAGAAAAAGACGATTACACTGAAAAATACTAGTGACAATCCAATTGCTAATGTAGATGCACCCTCTATTAATATAAAAAAATCAGAGGCCGTAAAATTGGACTCAGTACCAGAAAAAGTAGTTACAATTTTATCTGACTTTAAGCCACAGTTGAAAAACTTAGCTAAAATCAATTTTAATAATGCAACCGTGCAAAATGATACGACAACGTTGCGTATTGATTATAATGTACCCAGTCAAAATTTAACCTTTCATTACAAGCCCATTTCTTTAGTACCTCGTAGTTATAAAGGGGATAGTTTAATTCATGCCAATAATAATGGGAGTATAAAAGTTGGATTTGGTAATTACTTACAAAGAGAAATTGACGCGAACTATAATTTCTCAGATGCTTATGACAATAACCATAGTGTTAATGTTTACAACAATGCCTACAATGGTTTACACCATTTACAAACGTTAAATGAAATTGGGTTTAATTATATGAATAGCATTAATATAAATGTTAACAATAGAATCATCTCCAAATTATATTACAAACAAAGTGAAAGAAATAGATATGGCATGGTTCCTGATTCTACTTTATTACCCATCACCAACTATAAACAAAACTATTATTTAACAGGAGGGTCTATTTCATGGATCAATGATAACAATGTTAATAGTAAGATTCAATATAAGCCAATAATTAATTTTGAACATTTTGAAGGGTTTACAGGCGCTACCAATAATTGGGTGGAGCTTAAAAACAATCTATCTATAAAATACAAAAAAGATATCCATTTTAATATTGACCTTGACTATAGTTACAATCAATTGAATGCAAAACAGAATAACTTAGATAAGAGTAAAAATAACAGCTATGTAAGTTTAATACCAAGCATTCAGGTAAATAAATTTAATAGTGATATTGATTTAGGGGTAAGTCCAACAATTTTAAACGGGAAGTTTAATTTGTTCCCTTTGGTGGCATTTAAGAGAAAACTAGCTGATTCAAATTATATACTTAAAGCGGGATGGAATACACAGGTTTTAAATAATCAATATACAACACTAGTTACCACGAATCCATGGATTAATGTCCCAACTAATATTGATATTACTACTAATGATAAAAAATATGTAGAGGTTCAAATAAATGCGGGTAAGCGATTGGATTATGGATTTAATTTCTCTTTAAATAATTACAAGAATCTTCCATTGTTTAATCGAGTGACCAATGTTAATCCTTTGTATAATGGTTTAATGTACAATGCATTATTTGAAAAAGAAGCTTCTACTATTGAGTTGGCTGCTAATTTACGTTATCAGTTTAGTGACAAATTATTAATCTTAAATAATTTCAAATACATTCAATTCAATTCATTACTTGAAAATGCGAAACCTTGGGGAATTTTACCAATGGAATTAGATAGTAAGATCAATTGGTTGCCTAATAGCAAATGGAATATTGCAGGTTCGGTTAAATTTTGGACAGGTGCCACTATGTTAAATGACAAGAAATTGCCAGTTGATATGAAAAATGCCTTTGTATTAAATGCAATGGTTCAATATAAATTGACTTCCAACTGGAGTACTTGGGTAAAAGGGGAGAATTTGTTGGACAGACCTTATGAAAGATGGTTAGATTATCCATCATTAGGCGTTCAAATATTAGGAGGAGTTGTATATTCGTTTAGAAAATAATTATGAATAATACCTTAATTCAATATTTTATAAAGTTTGGTCATTTAGAACTACCTGAAATTGGTACTTTAAAATGGTATAAGCAAGAAGCTTATTGGGAAAGTAATACCCTTATTGCGCCTAAAGAGCAAATTGTACTAGAGCAGGTTTATGTAAAACCTTCTAAGCAATTTTATAGTTTTGTTGCTGATGATTTGGGCTTATCCATTGAACAGGCTACTTTACAGTTTGAGGCATATTTGAATGAATTTACCAATCAAACTATTGCGAGTTTAAATATTGGCAATTTGGGTACGCTGCATAAAAATGCATCACAATATTCCTGGAATAATTTATACAATGGAGAAAATTATTACAAGAATATAACACCGGTTGCTGCTTCAGTAGAGGTCGAAGATCTTTCTCAAGCAGCTAATAGAAAGTTGAATAGTTGGGTGATATGGACCATTGCAATCACCATCATTGCTGTTTCTTTAATCCTATATAAACAATTGTAGTTTATGTCATTTCAAGAACAGCAAAATAACTCATGTCCTGTTTGTGGAAACACCAATTTGATTGATGTATTGGATTGTAAAGATTTATCTTTAACACAGGAACAATTTGACATTATTGAATGTCCTAATTGTACAGTAAGAGTTACTTCACCCATTCCTGCTGCTGATAAAATCGCACCTTATTATAATTTTACAGATTATATCTCCCATACAGATACTAATAAAGGTTGGATGAATCAATTGTATCATAAAGTAAGAAAAAGAACCCTCACTCAAAAAACAAATTGGATACAATCCTTATTTACAGGCTTCAAGGGTAATTTATTGGAAATAGGTGCTGGTACCGGTGCTTTTGCAAATGCTATGAAAAATAAAGGCTGGAATGTAACCGCATTAGAACCAGATCAAACTACAAGAACTAGAGCGAAGGATAATTACAATTTAGATCTATTGCCCATTGAGGCCTTATATAATTTGCCAGAAAATAGTTTTGATGTAATTACACTATGGCATGTTTTGGAACACGTACATGATTTAAATGGCTATTTTAAAGCGATACATAAATTGCTAAAACAAAATGGACGTTTAATTATTGCTGTTCCTAATTATACTAGTTTTGATGCCCGTTTTTATAAAACATTTTGGGCTGCTTATGATGTGCCAAGGCATTTATATCATTTTTCACCCAAATCAATAGCATCTTTAAGCAATAAATATCGATTTAAAATTGTGGAAACAAGACCAATGTGGTTTGATAGTTTCTATGTTAGCTTACTGAGTGAAAAGTACCGTAAGACTGGATATTTTGGAATTGTAAGGGCATTTATAATTGGAGCAATATCTAATTTAGTTGCTTTTAGAAACAATAATAAAGGAAGCTCGGTGGTTTACGAGATCAAACACAAGTAAGGTCTATTTAAACTTCAATTCAATTAATACGGGCCAATCTTTGCCTGTTATAAAAAAGGTTCCTTTAGCTTTATGATAAGCTATTCCATTTAAAACATTACCCGGATCTTTCACTTTGGGATCCTCTTTAATTTCCGCTTTCATTAAAATATTAGACAAGTCTGCAACCGCAATTACGCGTCCGGTATTTGGATCAATTTGAATGATATTGTCCGTCATATAAACATTCCCATAAAGTTTACCATTCACATATTCCAACTCATTAATATTGGAAACATATCCATAATTATTAAATACGCCTAAAGTCTTTTTAACAGTAAAGCTATTAGGGTCAACATAATAAATATTACTACCGCCTGTATTAATAATGATCGCAGTATCGTCATGTGTCATTCCCCAACCTTCATAAGGCCAATATAATTCATTGGTCTTTTTTAAGGTTTTTGCATCGTACACAAATACTTTATGTTCTTTCCAAGTAAGCTGATAAATTTTGCCATTAAAAAGGGTAGTGCCTTCTCCAAAATAAGCTTCGTCTAGTTTTACAGGCGAAACCAAATCCTTCATATTACTATCCAATAAACGTAATCTACTTTGTTTGTAGTTGCCAGTACTTTCAATTAAATGATTGCCATCCCATTCAAGACCTTCTGTGTAAGAGGTGGTGTCATGAGGATGTGTTTTGACAATATCAAAATTTAATGCAACTGGAGGTTGTATCGCATTAGGATCCGGTTTTGCATCCGTATTATTTGTAGCACTATTATTACAGCTAGCAATTATAAAAAGCAAACCCATTAAAAGAATATTCGTTAAAAGAACATTCGATTTTTGAAAGATTGATTTATTTGTCATGGCTGCAAGTTTAATGGCTAACTGAATTATTTATACTTATTCTTATACTTATTCTTATACATTGAATCTAAAATGCATCACATCTCCGTCTTTCACGATATATTCTTTTCCTTCAATTCTTAATTTACCGTTTTCTCTACAAGCTGCTTCACTTTTATATTTAATGAAATCATCAAATGCAATTACTTCGGCCTTAATGAATCCTTTTTCAAAGTCAGTATGAATAACACTTGCAGCTTGAGGTGCTTTCCAGCCATTCCCAATTGTCCAAGCACGTACTTCTTGTACTCCGGCAGTGAAGTAAGTTTCTAAGCTTAATAATTTATAAGCAGATTGAATTAATCTATTTAAAGCTGGCTCCTTCATTTGGTATTCTTCCATAAATAAAGCCTTATCATCTGGATCTTCCAATTCGGTAATTTGTGCTTCAATATTATTACACATTACAATTACTTGCGCACCTTCTTCCTTAGCCATCGCCACTAATTTATCAGAATATTGGTTACCAGTATGCATTGATTTTTCATCCACATTGGCAACATACATTACAGGTTTCTCAGTTAATAGAAAAATATCCGCAATGGCAACAGCTTCTTCTTTTGATAATCCAAGTGAGCGGATGCTCTTGCCTTGTTCTAAATGTGTATGACATTTTTTTAAAACCTCTAATTCAACTTTAGCTTTAGGATCTGTTTTGGCCATTTTTTCAGAACGAGCCATTTTCTTTTCTACGCTATCTAAATCTTTTAATTGTAATTCTGTTTCAATTATCTCTTTATCACTAATTGGATTTATCACACCTTCTTCTCTCAACACATTCTCGTCCTCAAAACAACGAATTACATGAATAATGGCACTTACTTCACGAATATTCGCAAGGAATTTATTACCTAATCCTTCTCCTTTACTTGCACCTTTCACTAAACCTGCGATGTCTACTATTTCTAATTGAGTAGGTACGATTCTTTGAGGGATAATTAATTCGGCTAATTGTTGTAATCTATTGTCTGGCACATCCACTAAACCAACATTTGGTTCGATAGTACAAAAACGATAATTGCTTGCTTGTGCTTTTGCACTATTACTAACTGCGTTAAATAAGGTTGATTTTCCAACATTTGGAAGTCCCACAATACCTGCTTGTAATGCCATAACTGTTTCAATTTTTAAGTGCCGCAAAAATACAATTCTAATTGCAAAATGGGCTATATTAGTACCACAAACAATTCGACTATGGCAATGAATATTATCTGGATGGCCTTTTTTGTTATTGCATTTATAATTGCACTTGTAAAATCGGTGTTTTTTGGGGATACAGAGATATTTAAGCTACTTTCTGATGGTATGTTTGATGCCGCAAAATCCTCCGTATTAGATGTCGCTTTCCCATTAGCAGGTACCATGGTATTTTTCCTTGGATTAATGAATATTGCCGAAAAGGCAGGGGCTATTCAAAAGTTGGCAAAATGGATGAACCCATTTTTAAGCAGACTTTTCCCAGAGGTTCCAGCCAATCATCCTGCCATGGGGCATATGGTGATGAATTTTAGTGCTAATATGTTGGGATTAGATAATGCAGCTACTCCGTTTGCTTTAAAAGCCATGGAAAGTTTACAAGGATTAAATCCTGAAAAAGAAAAAGCGACTAACGCACAAATCATGTTTTTAGTGTTGCATACAAGTGGTTTAACGATTATCCCTTTAAGTATCATTTCCTATCGCTTAGCAGCTGGTTCACAAAATGCTGCTAGTATATTTATTCCTTGTGTATTAGCAACCATTGGAACTACATTGGCTTCCATTATCATGGTTGGATTTTACCAAAAAATAAAATGGGATAGGGTACTGATTGGTTGGTTATTGGGACTCTTTGCATTTATGTGTTTAGTCATGCTAGGAGTAAATAGCTTAAGCCCTGTAAATAAAGAAATATTTTCAAAAATTGCAGGCTCAAGTATATTAATGGGATTGGTTGTGTTAATTATTGTTGGAGGTGCTTATAAAAAAGTAGCCGTATTTGATGCTTTTATTGAAGGTGCAAAAAATGGATTTGATGTAATTATTAAAATCATTCCTTACTTGGTTGCCATGTTAGTTGCCATTAGAGTATTTAGAGATAGTGGTGCTATGAACTATGTATTAAATGTGTTAACATGGTTGATACATTTAACAGGAATCAATACTGATTTCGTAGCGGCGCTTCCAGTTGCGATTATGAGACCATTAAGTGGAAGTGGTTCTAGAGCATTAATGTTAGATGTATTTAAAACCCAAGGTGCAGATTCATTTCTTGGAAAGTTAGCATCCATATTTCAAGGCTCAGCGGATACCACTTTTTATATCATTGCTTTGTACTTTGGAAGTGTAGGTATCAAGAAGGTACGATACGCAGTATGGGCTGGATTATTAGCCGATTTAATGGGGGTAGTAATTGCGATTTTAATTGGCTATACTTTTTTTAAGTAACCGCTTTTGGGCATAGTGCTAATTATAAACCAGCACTCATTTTCATTACTTCTTCCCATTCCGTATCTGTAACGGGTTGTACGGATAATCTTCCTAAGCGTACTAAAGCCATATTAGCAAGGTTTGTATTGGCTTTTACATCTGCTAATTTCACAGGATTCTTTAATTTTTTATGCGGTGCAAAATCAACAGCCAACCATGCAGTTTCTTCGGTAGTTGGATCCTGATATGCCTCTTTAACTACTTTAGCAATACCCACAATTTCCATTCCCTCATTGCTATGGTACCAAAATGCCAAATCCCCTTTTTTCATTGCACGCAAATTATTTCTTGCGCCATAATTTCTTACACCGTCCCAGAAAGTTTTTTTGTCTTTCACAAACTGATCCCAAGAATATTTAAATGGTTCTGATTTAATTAGCCAATATGCCATGATCTATTTATTAAAATGTTATTTATTATGCTATGATTGTATTGCTTAATAGCCACTAGCTAAAACATCAGCTAAGTGTAATACTTTTATTGCTTGACCATTAAAGTTGATGCGTCCATCTAAGTGCATTAAACAACTCATGTCAGTACTAACAATGTATTCAGCTTCGGTCGCAATTGCATTTTCTATTTTTTGATCCGCCATCGCAACACTAATATTATCATACTTTACAGCGAAGCTTCCACCAAATCCACAACATACATCTGTGGCATTCATTTCTACCAGTTCAATTCCTTTCACTTGATTCAATAAAGTCCTTGGAGCTTCTTTAATTTTACATTCTCTCAATCCAGCACAACTATCGTGATAGGTAATTTTTGAATTGAATTCAGCGCCTAAATCTGTAACATTTAGAATCTTAGTAAGGAATTCAGAAAGTTCAAATATTTGATTGGATACTTTTTTAGCTTGACTTTGATAAGCATTGTTTTGAAAGAGTTGACCGTAATTATTTCTTACAAAACCAGTACAACTTGCACTTGGGCTAACGATATAATCAACGCCATCAAAATCTTGTACAAATTTTGTACAAACATCTTTTGCTTCACCCCAAAATCCAGCATTAAATGCAGGTTGACCACAACAGGTTTGTTGATCATTATACTTTACGACACATCCGGCTTTTTCTAACACTTTAATGGTGTTAAAAGCAACCTGAGGATACAACTGATCAATAAAACAAGGGACAAATAACTGAACTGTCATATTCAAATTTAACAAGATTATACTAAAATGAGCCTCTGTTGGGAGACTCATTTAATATTTTTTATAAAAAACCTTTAAAGGGAAATTTTATGGTTGAACCTGCAAACGATAAATGTATTTATCTGCAGTAAATCCTTTTTCAGATTTTGGAAATTTAGCCTTAATTTCTTTGTAGATGGCTAAAGCTTCCTCATTCTTTCCAAGTGTTTCTAATAAAGAAGCAGCACGGAATAAATATTCAGATGAAATACCATCATCTTCAGGGAAGTAAGATCCAGCTTTCTTGTAAGCCTCAATTGCTTCGTCATTCTTTTTTAATTCAGAATAAGCATCACCAGTTGTACCGTAAGCAATGGCTTGCACTTGTTTTGCATCCGTTGAGAAGTCTTTTAAATATTCAACTGATTTATTGAAATCACCTGTTCTAAAATAACTAATACCTGCATAGTATTTAGCTAAGTTAGCAGCACTCGTTCCACTATATTCTTTAATGATATAAAGTACGCCTTTGTTAGTACCATCACCATTTAAAACTAAATTAGAAGAATCCTGTGCGAAATATTTTTCAGCAGCAAACATTGCATCTGCAGCTTTAGCTTCACGTGGTTTTTGATATAATTCTGTAAATCCAAAATAACCACCTAATACAACTACAACAATAACAAGTAATGCTGTTAAAGCTTTTTGGTTATTTTTTACAAAATCCAAGAATGGATGTTTTTCTGATTGGTTTGATTCGCTCATGTTATTATGTTAAAATGTTCTGTTTTATTTAATTAGTCTACGATGAATGGATAAGCTTGATCGATATATACATCCTTCAATACTTCGCTATCATCTGGCCAAGGGCTTTCTTCAGCAAATTTTACTGAACCTTCAACAATCGCTGCAATTTTATCATCTATTGCTTTTAATTCAGCTTCTGTTGCATATTTATTAGACAAGATAGTATGTGTTACTTTAGTGATTGGATCTTGGCTCTTGTATTCTTCCACCTCATCCTTAGATCTGTACTTTTGAGGATCAGATACCGAATGACCTTTGTAACGATAAGTCTTCATTTCTAAAAGGGTAGGACCATCTCCTTCACGTGCACGCTTTACAGCTCTTGCAACACCTTCATGAACAGCTTCGGCAGTCATACCATCAATTTTATCAGATGGCATTTCATAAGCGTCAGCTAATTTATAAATATCAATTACGTTACTTGTTCTTTCAATGGAAGTACCCATTGCGTAGTTATTGTTTTCACAAATAAATACTACTGGTAATTTCCACAACATTGCTAAGTTGAAAACTTCATGCAACATACCTTGGCGCGCAGCACCGTCTCCGAAGAAACACAAAACTACATTTTTTGAACCACGATATTGTTCAGCAAAAGCTAAACCAGCACCTGTTCCAATTTGTGCACCTACGATACCATGACCTCCAAAGAAGTAATTGGCTTTATCAAAAAAGTGCATACTTCCACCTTTACCTTTAGAACATCCTGTTGCTTTACCATATAATTCAGCCATGGCAGCATTTGGACTCATTCCTTTGGCTAAGGCTAATCCGTGATCACGATACCCGGTAATAAATGGGTCTTCATGGTTAGTGGCAGTCATACAACCCGCTGCAATAGCTTCTTGGCCATTGTACACGTGGAAAAATCCTCTGATTTTACCAGCCATCTTATACATTTCTTCTGATTTGGATTCAAACTGACGAATTAATTGCATCAATTCATACCAATACAGGTAAGTTTCTTTTGAAAAATTTTGGGCCACAGTCCTTTAATTTTGAGTCGCAAATATAATGTTTTCGCTTTAAAATTGAGCAAAAACAGCCTTATGCTTCGTTTAAAAATGGGTATTTATAGTCAGTTGGGGGATTAAATGTCTCTTTAATGGTTCTAGCGCTTAACCAACGGTATAAATTCAGCATACTTCCTGCCTTATCATTGGTTCCAGAAGCCCTCGCTCCACCAAATGGTTGTTGACCTACAACCGCCCCAGTTGGTTTGTCATTAATATAGAAATTACCAGCCGCATGACGTAATTTTTGAGTCGCTAATTCAATAGCTTCTCTGTCCTGAGCAATAATAGCTCCAGTAAGCGCATACTTTGAAGTTGCATTTAATAAATCCAAAGTCTTTTCAAATTTCGCAGCTGGGTAAGTGTAAATTGTCAACACTGGGCCAAAAATTTCCTCACACATAGTAAGGTATTTTGGATCAGAAGTTTCAATAACCGTTGGCTCTACGAAATAGCCTAACTTTTTACTATAATTACCACCTACTAATATTTTTGCTTTTTTATCCTTCTTTGCTTTGTTGATATAACCGGTGATTTTATCGAATGATTTTTCACTGATTACAGCATTCACAAAATTTGAGAAATCTTCAACCGAACCTACCTTCATTGTTTGTACTGCTTTCACTAATTTCTCTTTAATATTTGCTGCCAAATTACTTGGCAAATAAGCTCTTGATGCTGCAGAGCATTTTTGACCCTGGTATTCAAAAGCACCTCTCGCTAAAGCAGCTACCACCGTATCCACATCAGCCGAAGGATGCACCATCACAAAATCTTTACCTCCTGTTTCTCCAACAATTCTTGGGTAAGATTTATAGTTACCAATGTTCTCTCCAATTTGTTTCCACATATGATTAAATACACCTGTAGAACCGGTAAAGTGAACGCCTGCAAAATCAGGATGTTTAAAACAAATATCACCTAAAACAGGACCGTCTACATATACCATATTTATTACACCATCAGGAAGCCCTGCTTCCTTTAAAATTTTCATAAATAATTGTGCAGAATATATTTGAGCATCAGAAGGTTTCCAAACTACTACATTACCACACATGGCAGCAGATGCTGGTAAATTAGCACCAATTGCAGTAAAATTAAATGGAGTAACTGCTAATACAAATCCTTCTAATCCACGCCATTCCATTCTATTATGAATACCTGGTGCGGATACAGGTTGTTGTTTATATATTTCACTTAAAAAATGAACATTGAATCTTAAGAAATCAATCAATTCACAAGCTGCATCAATCTCTGCTTGAAATGCATTTTTACTTTGCCCTAACATGGTAGCAGCATTCATTTCAAAACGATATTTAGTAGCTAATAAATCAGCTGCTTTTAAAAATATATGTGCTCTTGATTCCCAACTCATATTGGACCAATTTTCACGCACTTTTAAACTAGCATTAATTGCTTGTTCAACATGTTGTTTTGTTCCTAAATGAAAATGACCAAGGGTATGGTTAATTTCGTGAGGAGGGTGGATGGCAATTTTTTTACCCGTACGAACTGCCTTCCCATTAATATACATTGGGATATCTAAAGTCTTTTTCTTTAAACTTGCTAAAGC
>DAIUEC010000023.1:0-28421 GCA_036845345.1 Sediminibacterium sp. | reverse complement strand
GAACATAATACTAATAATAAAACTGTAGTTAACAATTTATTGACAAAGAGTGATTTTTTCATTTTAATATTTTTTATATCGATTAATTATTGTTTCTGATCGCTAAACCTTTTCTTGCTCCGTTGTGTAATCCATTGTCAATGGTTAATGCGCCATTCACAAATATATATTTAAATCCTTTTGAAAACTGATGTGGGTTCTCGAAGGTAGCCATATCAGTTACTTCGTTTTCATCAAACACAACTATGTCAGCAATAAAACCTTCTTTTATCAAACCTCTTTGTTTGATATTGAATTTGTTGGCAGGCAAAGAGGTCATTCTTCGGATGGCTTCTTCTAATGACATTATTTTTTCTTCTCTCACATATTTGCCAAGCACTCTTGCATTGGTGCCATAAGCACGTGGATGCGGTCTGCTAACTCCCACAACCGCAATACCTGCATCACTTGCAGCCATGTTAAATGGGTAAGCCATTATATTTTTTACATCCTTATCACCCATGCCATGGTATACCATTTGTGCACCCCCTAATTCCATCATCTGCACAATCGTTTCTGCTTGCGCTAATGCATTGTCTTTGCCACCGCGTAATAAATTAATCTCTCTAATATTTTTTCCATTATAGTTGGTGTCTGCTTTAAAATTAGCAACATAAGCATAATCGAAATGTTTTAACCCTCTGCGCGTAATCATATCAATACTATACGCTTTTACTTTAGCACGAATCGCAGGATTTTTTAATCTAGCCAAAATAGAATCTTGCCCATCCGCCAAAACCCAATCAGGTAAAAGAATACCAAGATTGGTACTACTAGCGGTATAAGGATATTGATCAATGGTTACGTCAATGCCCTCTAGTCTTGCATTCTTTACCAGGTTTAAAGTTTCATCACTTCTTCCCCAATTGTTTTGACCGTTTACTTTAAAATGAGAAATTTCAACAGGTAGTTTTGCTTCTCTACCAATGGCAATTGCTTCATTCACTGCTTCAGCAACCTTATCTTCCTCATTACGAATATGAGATGCGTATACCCCACCATTTTTTGAAACTACTTTTGCAAGTCTCACCACTTCCTCGGTTGGAGCGAAAGTTCCAGGGATATAAATTAATCCGGTTGACATACCAACCGCACCTTCTTTCATTGCTTTATCTGCGATAGCTTCCATTTTTTGAAGTTCTTCCTCCGTTGCATGGCGGTTCGCTGTGCCCATTACTTGTTTGCGAATATTATTATGACCCATTAAGGCCGCTACATTTATGGAAACCCCTAAAGAATCGATATAGTCAAAATAGGTTTTCATATTATCTGCCGATCCTCCACAATTTCCTGTAATGACTGTTGTTACACCATCATAGATAAAATTAGTTGCCAGTGGATTTTTTACTTCGCTACCTTCAATATGGGCGTGTACATCAATAAAACCAGGTGCCACTATCAAACCCTTTGCATCAATCTCTTTTGTTGCTTTCCAATTGGTAAGATTCCCAATAGCTACTATTTTATTATTTACAATTGCAATATTTTTCAATTGCCAATTATTGCCTGTACCATCCATTAATTTTCCATTTCGAATAATATAATCTGCATTTTGTGCAAATAAGTATGGACTTAATAAAATGGCGAAGAGTGCCAAGCAATATTTCATAATTAAAGGTTGTACTATAAATTTACTAAATACAACTTATATTTTGAAAATAATACCGTACTTGGATAAAATAAATTACTTTATAAAATCATAAATAGCATCAGCAACAGCCTGAGGTGCTTCTTCATTGGGTACATGACCAACATTATCTAATACAACTACTTTGCTGTTTTGAATATCTTGATTAAATAATTTCGTGTTCTCCACTGAAATTAAGCCGTCCTCTCTCCCCCATAAAATGAGGGTTGGCGTTTTAATGGTTTTGATCCACGCTGTATTTTGAACAAATGGATGTTTAAATAAAGAAAGAGCTGCACTACGATTGCCCTCGCAAAGTAAAAGTTCATGATATCGAGTAACTGTTGCTTCCTGAATTAAACTTTTGTTGAAATAAACCCCCTCAATGCTTTTTTGTATCAAAAATTTAGGCGTTATATAAAGTAACAAATTATTGATCACAGGTATTTGTGCAATTTTAAATCCAAGGGAACCCTTTTCATTTTTCTTGGGATATCCACTTGCATCAATTAAAATTAGCTTGTTCACTTTTTTGGGATGGGCAACCGCAAAATGCCATGCAATGCCACCACCCAATGAGTTTCCTCCAATCATACAATGATTCACTTTTAACTTTATTAATAGCGAATCAATAACGGCGTTATAATTTTCATAATCATATTTATTTTCTGGATTCGGTCCCGTTAATCCAAACGCAGGCATATCTAAAGTAATGACACGCTTGTTTTCATAGCTATTTGTATTTAAAATAGAAATTACTTTTTCCCAGGTATGTAGGGATGAGGATGTCCCATGAATTAAAACAAGTGGTATCGTATCCAATGCATTACCCTCATCTCGATAGTGTACATTCATGCCCATCAAAGGCATAAATTTTGATTGTGCATTAGTATACTTTGTAACTAAAATATTTTTTGGAATATCCTTTTGTGCAAATACGGAAATGAATAGTATTAAAAAAGATACTATTCCAATAAAACTATACTTTATAATTTTCACGTTTTATTTATTAGGCTCTACAAAATAGTCTACCACAAACACCTTATCCATATGTGGTTTTAATACGGCCTGAAAAGCTTTGTGATCTGGGTTTTGTTGATAATCAGCTAAATCTTTTTCAGAGCTAAAAGTTAAGGTAAAGCAATGTGTGAATCCTTGATCCAAATGTTCGGGACTCATATTAATACCCCATTCCATTTTCTTTACCTGTGGTACTTTGCCATATAAAGCTGCAAAAGTTTTAGCTACATTTTCTACTTCTTTAGGAGTAGAACTTGGCTTGAAAGTAAATAATACAATATGTTTTAATTCGCCTACTCTGTTTTGTGCATGAAGGGCTGTTAAACTAATCGTAAATGCAAGTAAGAATAATATTTTTTTCATAAAATGGTTTTTATAATTTTTGATTTAAAATTTTTATAAGAAAATAATGGGATCATCACAAATGCGAAATCCTTCATTAAATGTATTCATAAATTCAACATCTTGCGCATCTAATGTAAAATTAACAGCGTCAAAGTTTTCCTGTAATCTTTCTCTTTGCGATGATTTTGGTATGGTCGAAACGCCTAATTGAATATTCCAGTTTAAAATGATCTGAGCAGGTGTTTTTTGGTATTTGTCACTAAGACCCTTTAGTCGCTCATCCGAAAACTTAATGCCACGTGTAATAGGTGAATAGGATTGCAATTGGATATTTGATTGCTTACAATAATCAAAGGTCGCTTGATCAAACATCCAAGGGGTAAACTCAATTTGATTGACTGCAGGAGTAATATTGCTGTAACTCGCTAATTCATTTAAAAAGGGAAGGGTATAATTAGCCACACCAATTGCTTTGGCGCGCCCTTCCTGATAAATGCGCTCCACTGCCCTCCAAGAATCCATTCTTCCTTCTTTTATAGGCCAATGAATTAAATATAAGTCTACATAATCCTGATTTAATAATTGTAAACTGGTATTAAATGCTTTAAGTGCTTGGTCGTAGCCGTGATCCGTATTATTTAGCTTAGTCGTTAAAAATATTTCTGCTCTATTTACTGCACTATTTTTTATGGCATTACCAATTTCCTTTTCATTTTCATACATGCTTGCTGTATCAATTAATCGATAGCCTATTTCAAGGGCAGTCTCTACGGCTTGCTCCGCTTGCTTTTGATACATGTCATAAACACCTAAGCCCAACAAGGGCATTGAAATACCGTTGTTGAGCTTAGTGCTTGGGATAATATTATTTGCCATTTATAAATTTACCATTTTTCTGCTCCCAATAATTTTTTTCCTAATTCTGATAAAATAGCTGTGTCGTATTTTGTTTGTTCCCAATTTCTTGGATCACCAGGAAATGCATATCCCTCTGGTGCAATGCGATGCTTCCATGAATTTACTCTCCATTCTTTTAATGCCTCATTGTCTTCCTCCGCTGGCATCATGGAAATGTATTGAGCAATACGAACTTTGTCTTCACTGTTATTGGCTCTAATACCGTGTGGTTCTAAACTATTAAATATTAATAAATCACCTGCTTCTAATTTTACTTTAGTTGGTGTAAATCCTGTGGTATCAGGCTTGTATCTATCGCGGTCTTCGGGTTGTGTTAATTTCCAAGTATCATAGGTTCTGAATAATTCAGGGATACATTGAAATCCACCCATATTTTCGTCGGTTTGATCAGCAAGTGCTAATACCCCTTGTACATTTACTGGTTTTGTTTCAGGATCATAATCCCAGTGAATAAATGCCTTGTATTCATGACCTGGACGAATTGGGAAATTTAAATTTGCTCTATCAAAAGTCACCCATAATTTTTCTGTACCCCAAATATCAACGAATGCATCATATACTCTTTGCATTTGTCGATTGTTCCATTGATGTTGGTTGTTATAGCACTCCACCATTCCTGTACCAGCCAATTCTTTCATTTTCATTTCGGCTCTAGGTGCAGTATACCAGGTTTCTTTATTATTAGGATCTTTTTCTTCAAACTCCCATAAAAATTGTGCGGTTGCTAAAGCTTGTTCACGGGGTACAGCGTTTTTAATAACAATGTAACCGTTGTGAATCCAAAATTGCCAGTCCTCCTCACTTAATACGCGAAGTGGTTTACCATTAGAACGGTCGTTTAATTTTTCGGCACTACTTTTTGCTGTAGAAGGATTTCCAGGAATATCCTTATGCGCATTACTATTAGGTGTTGCCATTGTGGGTGTCATGGTTGGGATCATGGTAGGCACCATACCTTTTTGTTCATTGTTCATAGCAAGCAATCTTTAAAATTTTGAATAGATGATTTTGATAGCATAAAAGTACAGCTCATTGAACTGCATATATTTTCCCTAAATTGGCCATTATTTGCTCTATATTGACATATTTTTAATAATTTGGTGTAAAGTCAGTTATTTTAGTATTAATGAAGCTTAGTTTAGAAAATATTAAACCCGACGAAGGCAGTTCCTTTAGAATCCTCCTTACGCCTAAATTAAATGAAATATACTACTGGCATTTTCATCCTGAAATTGAATTGGTATATGTTGAAGCGGACAAGGGTATTCGACATATTGGGGATCATATTAGTACTTATGAGGGGAGTGACTTGGCTTTAATTGGTTCTTATATCCCACATTTAAATTTTGATTATGGGGTTCAAACCACTGTAGAAACCGTAGTCGTGCAGTTTAGACAAAATTTTTATGAAGATGCATTTTATAAGCAACCCGAAATGCACTCGATCTATCAATTAATGGAACGCGCAGCAACGGGAATTGCATTTAATGGGGATACAAAAAAACAAGCCGGTGTTTTATTAAAAAAATTAACCCGCCAATCTCCGAAACTATCTTCTTTCGAACAATTAATGATATTAATACAAGTGTTTCAATTGCTTGCAGTAAGTGAGGAGTATACTTTATTAAACACGCGACCGATTGCTGCACATGCAGTAATTAAAGAACAGGAACGTATGCATATGATATACAAATTTGTAGAGACTAACTTTCAGCTGCCTATAAAAATAAGTGATATCGCTCATCAAGTAAATTTATCTGACGCAGCTTTTTGTAGGTATTTTAAAAAATCAACAAAATTAACTTACACCGAATTTGTAAATCAGTATCGAGTGAATCATGCGAAAAAATTATTAATGCAAAATGCGAATGTGACGGAAGCCTGCTATGACACTGGCTTTGAAAGCCTTTCCTACTTTAATAAAATATTTAAAAAGATTACAGGGGAGAATCCATCTGCCTTTAGAAAAAGGAAAGGGCTCGATTAATTTTAAGAAATTATTTTTCCATCTTCCATTTTAATGATGCGATGTGTTCTTTCCGCAAAGCTTGGATCATGCGTAACAATCAACAAAGTTTGATTGAATTCGTCTGAAAGTTGGTTAAAAATATCAAAAACCAAGTCGCTATTTTTTTTATCTAAATTACCGGTAGGCTCATCTCCCATTATAATATGCGGATCGTTTATTAATGCTCTTGCAATGGCTACTCTTTGCTTTTCCCCACCCGAAACATGGTTAGCTTGTTTTAAAGCTAAATGTTCAATCCCTAGTATTTTTAATTTTTCCATTGCACGATGTTCTACTTCTTCGGCACTGTATTTATTTAATTTTAAACCAGGCAACATTACATTTTTTAAAACATTAAACTCATTTAGTAAGTAGTGAAACTGAAATACAAATCCAATTTTTTCGTTTCTAATTTTTGCTAAAAAAGCTTCATTCTTCTTTGGCATCTCCACTCCATCAATGAATAAACCTCCGTCATAATCCGTGTCCATTGTGGATAAGACATATAGCAGCGTTGATTTTCCGCATCCCGATTTTCCAGTAAGTGAAACAAACTCTCCTTTATCAATACTAAAATTTACATTTTCCAATACCTGAATGGTTTCAGGATCATGGAAAAATTTATTAATATTTTTTGCTTCAAGTATTGTTTGACTCATGTTATTTTCCTCTAATAATTATGACTGGATCAATTTTGCTAGCTTTTCTTGCAGGAAACCATCCAGCAAAATAGGTAGTAAAAAATGAAAATGTAATTCCTATAAAATAAAATTTGGGGTTATAATTAATTGGGAAAGTTTTAATGGTGGGTAATGCAGCAGTGTTAAAAGGAATTTGATCAATGATAGCAGAAAGTCCAAACCCTAAACACAATCCAACTAGTCCTCCAAAAATTCCAATACTAATTGCGATATACATAAAAATATTTTTCACATCAATTCCTGAAAATCCAGTTGCTTTTAAAATGGCAATAGAATCCATTTTTTCAAAAATCATCATGTTTAAGATATTGTAAATACCAAATCCTGCTACAATCAATAAAGTAATACCTACCGAGTAAGATATTAAAGTTCGAATAGAACTTCCTGTTTCAAATTGTGCATTAGCAGTTTGAATATCTTCAGCATCAGTTTGAAAAAGTTGCTGGTATTCCTTTGCAATAGATGGAGCCTGTTTAATGTCTTTTAATTTAACTTGAATATCTGTGATATAGTCACTAGGCTGCGAAAGAATTTTTTGTACCGTTCCAACTGATGCAAAACTTTGCACATTATCTATATCTCTTAATCCGGATTGATAAATTCCCACTACTTTCAATTGAAATCTTTCGCCCTTGCTTGTAGTTATTTGAATTACATCACCAATATTTGACAATAGTTTTGCAGCCAAGCCTTTTCCTAATATAATTGAATTATTTACTTTATTTAAATCCTGTGATTTTCCGGCTGTGATATAATCATCAAAATGATATAATCTACTTTCTTCAATAGGATTAATGCCACTCATTGATCCTGTGATATCAATATTACCATCATTAAAAAATACTTGTGCAGTAATTTTTTGAGAATAACCTAATACCCTTTTGTCTTTTTTTATAGTTTCCATTATTGCAGCACTATTATAAATGGACTGTCTGCTTTCGTCCGACTTAATAGAGCTTATAAAATGATACGCACCTTTATAATTACTATCCAATTTAATAGGTTGATTAGCATTTGGTTTAATATCATTGTAAATTCGTACGTGAGGAATTCTGTTCACAATGAGCCCATCCAATAAATCGTTCATGCCAGACATAAAACTTAGCAGGGCAATAAACATAGTGATACTAAAAGTAACTCCAACTGCTGCAACTAAGGTTTGTTTCCATCTTGCAAGCAATAAGGATTTTGCAATATCAATTAAAAGCTTCTTCCTCATTGAATTGGTTTGATGATTTCGTCGTTTGTACTAATCCCATTTATTATTTCAACTTTTTCATAATCCATCAAACCTATTTTTACCTTTTGCATTGATTTATTTGCCAAAAGTACAAATTGATTATCTATTAGGTAACTTCGAGGAATAGTAATTGCTTTATCTTTTATTTCAATAATAATATTTGCTTCAGCACTTAAATTAGGAAATAAATGATCTGGTTGATTTAAATAAAATGCATCTATTTTAAATGACTTTGATTTTTCATTCATTAACGGGTAAATCTTTTCAACAGTGGCTTCAAATGTTTTGCCTTTGTAACTATCCATTGTTAAAATAACTTTTTGACCTAGATTTATTTTTGCAATATCATATTCATCAACTTGTAATTCAATATAAAATGAATTTGCATTTCCAATAGTAGCTACTGAACTTTGAGTGGTAGCCATTTCGCCTTCCTTTTTATTTAAACTATATACACGTCCATCTATATTGCTAGTAACGATATAATCATTTAAAGCGGTATTTGAAATAGCTGCTGATTTTTGAGTTTGCTTTGCTTGAAAGTCAATTTGTTTTTTTAAGTCATTTACTTTTAGTGTACTTGCATTAAAAGCACTCTGAGCATTTTTGAATGAAAGCTCTCTTTGATCTACATCATTTTGTGTTCCAATTTCATTAGCCCATAATTTTCTTTGTCTTTCAAGTAGAGATTTTTCGTTGTCTAATTTTAATTTAGCAACATCTAATTCACTTTTTGCTTGAATTAGTTTTTCATTATTAGATTGTTCAGAGGAATAATTGGCTAGTAATTTTGCATTTTCATAACCTAGTATTTGTGCAGTATTTGTTAATTGAAAAAGAGGCTGCCCTTTTTTAACAAGTTGCCCTTCTTTCACAAATACATTTTTTATAACTCCATTTACTTTTGTATATACTTCATATTGTGAACTACTTTTTATAGTTCCTGATGCATAAACTGAAGAAGTTATTTTTTCAATGGTTGGATGAATAGATTCCTGTTTTTTACCACAACTAAAAATCGCAATAGTAGCTAATACAAGGATACAAACCTTTGATTTTAATATATACATAGTAGTCCTATTTCTTAATTACAAAAATAACCTATTCACTAATCATCTTTGTCTTTAGTTTGTTTGATTTGTAAAAAAGCAGCTCTTTTTGGTGCAGGCACAATCGCCATTTCACCTTTTAAGCCTTTCCAAAGCACTTCGTTAAAATCATGTTCATTAATACTATCCTCTTTTTTGAAATTAAAGGCTTCGCTTTTTCTTTGCATTGCATTGATAGCTGTATTTTTTTCATTTAAATCCCATTGATTTGGTTTTGCTACAAAACCTTTATGCGAAGCCGTTTTATCAAAACATTTCCATAAGGTATTGGCAGCTGCAACATATTGACTCATGGGTTGCATGCCTAAAATCATCTCAATAGTCTTTAATACAGATGAGGTTGAATACATGGTATGATCCACAAATCCTGTTTTTACAAATCCGCCCGCGATATAAACAGGGCTTCGATGGGCATCTACATGATCTGGTCCGTCCTGCGCATCATCTTCAACAATAAAAACAACCGATTCATTCCATATTGGGCTTTTGCTCAAATACTCAACAAACATTCCAACAGCCAAATCATTATCTGCAACATGGGCATATGGAGATGGTCGGCCTAAACGCATCCCTTCGGTATGATCATTAATTAATCTTAAGGTATTTAATTGTGGCACTGCATTAATAGCTAATAAAGAATCGAAATCTCTTTTCCATTGCCCAACTCTAGTAGTATCTCTTACTTTTTGATCCCAACTTGTATAATACGTACAATAATGATTTTTCAATACAGGTAAATTAGGTTTGTAATCATCTGCAAACTCTCCATAAGTGCGATAACTTACCCCCGCTCTTTTTGCAAAATCCCAAATAAATCCATTTTTATTATTAGCAATTTCACGAGTTCCTTCTGCATCATAATTGCCCCCTCTACCACCATAACTCGTAACCCAGTTTTTTTCTAAATAGTCATTTGCATATCCCCCTAGTGTCCAATTATGACCATCGGCACTTACTTCACCATCTACATAAAAATTATCTAACAAAACAAATTCGTTGGCAAGTGCGTGTTGGTTAGGTGTAATTTTTCCGCCAAACAATGCTAAACTCGTATCTCCATTCCCTGCGCTAACATCTCCTAATATTTGGTCATAGGTTCTGTTTTCTTTCACAATATAAAATACATGTTTAATGGCTGAGGGCTGTCCAATTTTTTGTGGTATCACCGAACCTGCTTCGGCAAAAGAAGTATTTTCTTTTTCTTTGGTATAAGGTGTGTTTTCATACACTGCAGCTGCATATAAACCTAATTGTTTTTCAGAAGGAGTATTAATGATACTTAAAGTTCCTCTCATTAGTCCGCCAATATATTGATCCTCCTCAACTGATTTAATTAAACCTTGTTGAAAAGCCAATTGTGCACCTCGCTTATATGGATCAGGTCCTAGTGGATTTGGAAATGAACTAAATCCTTTTCCATTGGTAACATAAATTTTTCCATGTGCTGTTTTCACTGCTGTTGGATACCAGCCTACTGGAATAAATCCCTTTGAGCGGCTTTCTAATTTTTTGCTTATATCAAAAACGGCTAAATAATTATTGTCAGCATTAGCTATGTATAAAGTTTTTTCATCCTCACTTAATGCAACGCCATTGGTGCTAGAACCTGCAGGGGCATTAGGATACAGAGCAGTATTCAAAACTTCTACTTCTTTATAAACAGCAAGATCCACTACGGAAACAGTATTGTCTTCGGCATTTGAAACGTATAATAATTTGCCATTTTTTGTAAGACAAATATCATTTGGATGTACACCTACACTAATTTCTTTTGTGATTTGATTCGTAGCAGTGCTAAACACCATTATTTTTTTTCCACCCCAACAACTTATGTATAATTCATTTTTTATAGGAGACAAAGCACAGGTATATGCTTCAGCAGCAAGAAAAGTTTTTTGTATAACTTTCTTGGTTGATAAATTAATAGTGTATAAAGCATTATCATCTTTTGTAACTACATATAGTTTTTGATGTGTTTCATCAATACACATGCCCGCTGGAGAAATTTTATTAGGCCATTTGTCACCTAATTTAATAGAGTCAATTAATTTAAATTTTTGATTTGTAATGGAGTATTGTAAAATCCAATTATCATTTCCACCCGATACAAATAATGATTTTTCATCAGGACTAAAAACAATGCCTAACCATGATTTATCAATTGTTATGGTGTCAGCAATTTTTTCATTTACTAAATCAATTAATTGCAAAGATTGTTTGCTTTGACCATTATTGGTCACCGCCATTAATTTTTTTGATTTAGAAATAGCCATGTTTAACGGCAAATCACCTAATGGTAAACTTTTACCTGCAGGACTTAATTTCCAACCGTTGGGTAATTGTATTTTATTACTTGTGTTGTTATTTGATTGAGCAGCTACCCATAAAGCTTGTAGCAAAATGATGCAACAAAGAATCGATTTTTTCATAGTAACAATTTGTTACTACAAGGTACTGATTTTACGGAATTGAATTTTTTGTGTGGCATCAATTTTTAGCCAAATAAAAGTGCCGCAGAATACAATGATGCCAATATATAAAACCGGCAAATAATATCCATATGCGTTTGCTAAATATCCAAAGACTACTGTGCTCAAATAAGCACCCAGTAAGCCTGCTGAGTTCATTGCTCCTGATACCGTTCCGCTTTTTGTGCCACCCATATCCATGGCAACTGCCCAAGCCACAGGTGCTGTCACATCCATAAATGCCATGCCAATCCCAAGTAAAATGATGCAGGTTAAATTATCATTAACTATGGATGCGGTCATGATGCATATACCTGCAACAAAAAGTCCAACCATGGGTACTATGCGACGTCCCCATTTTTTACCCCATCTTAAACAGGCTATATCACTAAGCCAACCTCCTGTAAAACAACCTAGGGCAGCTAATAAATAAGGAACTGATGAAGCCCAGATTAATTGATTTTCGGGTATTTGCCTTCCTTTTTGTAAATAGGTATGAAACCAGGATTGGAAAAAGTAAGCACCAATGGCATAACAGATATACATCATTAATAAAAACCACAAGTACTTATTTTGAAACCCTGACCAAAATGAAATTTTTTCATTTTCAATTTGCATGGGCAAATCTCTTTTGGCTAAGATTTCATCCAACTCTTCTTTATTAATATCCTTGCTTTGTGTAGGATCTTCCTTTTGCCAAAAAATAAAAAATAACACCCACACCAATCCGACAAAACCTAAAGTGTAAAATGAAACATGCCAACTATATTTTTGTTGAATTGGTAAAACAATAAAAGGAGTTAAAGCGGCACCCAATCTACTCGCACCCCAAATGGTTGCTTGCGCGCGTCCTCTTTCAAGTACTGGAAACCATTTAGCTAAAATTATTGAAGTGTTGGGATAAGCACCTGCTTCGCCAACACCAAATAAAAATCTTACGATTAGTAACATGATAAATCCTGTAGAAACTCCTGTTAGTATAGTAAAGAGCGACCACCAAATCACCACTCTAATTAAAATCTTCTTTCCTCCAAAACGATCACCCAGCCACCCTGTTGGCACTTCAAAACTTGCATAAGACAAAGTAAACATACCTAATATCCATCCCCATTTCACGGTACTAATATGCAAGTCATTCATGATATTGCTACTCGCAGACGATAGTGCTACTCTATCCAGAAAAGTAATCATGGATAGCAATGACAATACTAGTAATACTTGGTAGCGTTTTTTCATGCGTTTAAATTAAACAAAAACGCACAATTATTTTAGATATAGTGCAGCAATTTTATGAACCTCTTCAATAGGGTCAGGCTCGCTTCTGTTGGTAAGAATAATGATCATTAATTTTTGCTCAGGGAATAATCCAACTGAATTTCTAAATCCAATGGAACTACCATCGTGAAATGGATGGGTAATTCCTTGTAATGTTTCAACATGCCAACCATATCCATAATCAATGGTTTTCCCATTTTCTAATGTTGTTGTTGACCAAGCTCTTTCTTGTTGTGCTTGATCTATTAGTTCATAATTCCACAATGCTTTAATCCATTTTGTGTATTCTTGAACATTAGTGTAAATACCGCCATCTCCCAATACAGCGCTTGTTAAGCTTTGATCTGTTTGTATCCATTTACCTTGCTCATAAGTATTTCCATATGCACGATTGGCTACGGTACTTTTACCCTCTTCATAAGCAACCGTCGTTTTCATTTTAAGCTTTTTAAAAATATTTTCTTTTAAAAATTGAGCAAATGGTTTTCCACTTACCTGCTCTACAATTAAAGACAGTATTGCGTATCCTGTGTTGCTATATTTATATTGAGTACCCGCTGGGAAATATAAAGAGTCGGCCATAAACATTAATTGTAAGCAATTGGTATCATGCAATGGTACGGTTTGCGTTACTGGCATGAGGTCCTCATAATCGATCAAACCTGAACTATGTGTAAGTAAATCTTTGATTTTTATTTTAGCAATATAGGGAGGGAGTATTGAAAAATATTTTGAAATAGGATCCTCTAATGACAATTTATGTTTTTGCTCTAGTAACAAAATAGACATGGCTGTAAACTGTTTTGTTACTGATGCCAATCTAAAATTAGTAGTTGGTTTGATAGATTCGCCTGTGTTAATATTACTAACACCATATCCTTTTTTAAAAACAATTTTATTATTTTTTAATACCAATACACTAGCGCCGGGTTCATTGGGATTGGAATACCTTGTTAAAATAGAGTCAATGGCAAGCTTAATTTTTTTATTGGATTGAGCATTTGCATTAAATACTAAAGTCAATAATAATATCCCTAAAATAATACGCTTCATATAATTTATTTATTCCACCAGTATGTGAATTTTAAAACCACTGCTCTATTTTTTATAAATACAGGACCAATATAATAATTATCAGTATATACTATAAACAAATCAGACACTGGCTTATACCTCCATTGAAATCTGGTATTAAAGTTAATGTTTTTAGTTTGTTCATTGTATTGATAAAATGCAGTGAAAAATATTTTATTGGTAAATGTCACATCCATTTTTGGGCCAAGTAGTAAAAAGTCATTTTCTCCCCAGGGCTGTGGCAATGTAATTTTATTATAAGTAGCAGCAAAATCAAAGTTTATAAATGGCTGAATTCTGTAGCCAATATCACCACTAACACTCACTAAATTTCCATTTGCATAATAACCCCCAACCCTAGTGGATAAACTAAAAGTAGTTTGATGTTGTGGAGCAGATATCCAATCAAAACCCGTTGTATTCCATTGATGTTTTGTGTGTACGGCCAATGGTGTTTTTCCAATTCGGGTAGGATCAAATGGCGCTAGCAATTCAACATAATCATTTTGAACGACTCCAGATAAAGTGCTTTTATCTCTATAAGTAATTAAATACGTTAATGCTTTTGTATTATCCGTGCCAACAAAGTTGTTGTTGTAATAATAGGTTGCACTTAATTGCGGGCCATGACTTAAAATATTTCCACTTTTTGGAAAAAATAATTTTGTAATTGTTGGAGCCAACTTGATATAATTATTACGAGGCACATATCCTACTTCGGCATTATAATTATTGCCCACTATTTCATGTTGCCATGCAACAATAAGGTTTCTGGTATTGTATTGCAAGCTACTTGCTGTTAAAAAATCATTCCCTGTTTTGTTGGGCGTAAATGATTTGATAAAAATAGTTTTACCTGACCATTTATTATTGGAGGGTGCAATTAAATATTCAAAACCTATATTTCTGTTGTAGTAGTTACCTGCATGAATAGTATCGATTGTACCTTTATTTTCAATTCCGGTTTTGTCAATATAAAAAAGCTCAATGCTAGATTTTTTAAATAGTTTTCTTTGCAAAGCCAGCACTGAATAATTCTGAGCAATGGTATTATTATCTAAGCTAGCTGCAGTTTTCATATCCATGATACCAATACGCCACTGCTTGTTAATTTGACCACTCATTCTAGCACCAAAATCTATATTGGTATTCAATCCGATACGTCTTGAAAAAAATGGACGAACCGTAGCAAACCCAAGATTGGAAAATAAATCCGCGTTCTCTAAAAAGAACTGTCTTTTTTCTGGAAAAAATAATTCGAATCTACTCAGGTCGGTAACCTGTCTATCCACTTCTACCTGAGAAAAATCTGGATTCAAGGTAAGGTCCAAATTTAAGGAAGAGGATAAACTTACTTTTGCATCCAACCCATATTCATTGCCTATCGTACTTGGTGTATTAATTTTACTCCCATCGCTATTCGCAAAACTTCTTGAGTAGTTTGTTTTAAAATAAGGGATAAATGAAATATTATTTTCATGATTAGGTAGTTCTTGATCCCAAACTAAATTTCCAGTATATGAAAGTGATGCAGTAGGAAAATTTCTTGGCATGGGTGCCCAGCTAGATTTTTCAGTTGTTTTTAAATCGTTTCTGCTAAAATTAATGCCCCATTCTTTTATCCCCTTTTTATATCTAATAGATTTAAAAGGAATCGCTGCTTCCCAAATGTATTTTTTATCATCATTGGTGATTTCAGAAACCCATTTATTATCCCAATTTAAATCCACACTTCCACCATCATACATAGTACCATCCCATTGGGCACCAACCGAATTAGCGCCAAATGCAAATCCATTGGTTAAATCTCCGTAAGTATCCATAAACACAATAAAATTGTCATTTTTGCCAAAGTTCCAATCTCTTTTAAGGGACTCCACCATGTCCTTCCCTTTTGATGGCTTATAGCAAATAGCTAAAATGTAAATATTTTTTGCGTCATAGGTCATGCGCACTTCGGTAGGTAAATTGGAAATACTAGTATCCATTGGTAATACCATTGCAAAATCTTTTGCTACTTCTGCTGTTTTCCAACTTGCTTCTTCCATTTTACCATCTACAATTATTGGCTCTGTTGCTTTGTGAATATGATATTGAATATGTGCATTCTTTTTTTGTGCAACAGAAAGCAAGGAGCATTGTAAAAGAGCAACTAATAATACAACACGTGAAATGGTTTTTAACATAGGTTTTCAATAAAAGGGCAAGCAATCGTTTTGTGCCTTATAAATTTAAACTATTATAGTTAATAAAATTTATAACAATAAGTAATATCTTTAAAAGGTAAAATTCAAATTTGGATTATGAAAAATGATGCTCAATTTAATAGAAGAAAATTTTTAGGTCTTTCTGCATTGACTGCTGCTGCGCTTCCATTAGGCAAATATGCAATAGGTCAAAATAATGCTACAACTATTGTAAACAATAGCTTTAAAGATAAAATAGTTCCCATTTCAGTTGATGAAAGAAAGCAAAGAATTGCGCGCGCACAGGAATTAATGGGACAACAAAAAATAGATGCCATTTTTTTAGAAGGCACCACTTCCTGCTTTTATTTTACGGGCATGCGATGGGGTCAAAGTGAGCGCACTTTTGGCGTAGTGATACCTGCTAAAGGATCTATTATTTATATCTGTCCAAAATTTGAAGAGGATCGTGCTAAAGAATTGATTAAGCCAGTATTTGGTGATGAAGTGCGCTGCTGGGAAGAACATGAAAGTCCCTATGCTTTAATAGCAGGTGCTGTCAAAGACAGAGGGGTGGTGCATCATAAAATAGGAATGGAAGAACGTGTACGTTTTTTTATAGCAGACGGTGTTAAAAAAGCAGCTCCAGGTATGGAAATAGTAGATGCAACTCCAATTACTGCCGGTTGCAGAATGATTAAAAGCAAGGCAGAAATTGCTTTGTTGCAAATTGCCAATGATGTAACCATTGAAGCTTATAAATTAGCATTTCCTAGT
Organism: Sediminibacterium sp.; assembly: GCA_036845345.1. Lineage (GTDB taxonomy): Bacteria > Bacteroidota > Bacteroidia > Chitinophagales > Chitinophagaceae > Sediminibacterium. The sequence goes on along the minus strand of DAIUEC010000023.1, from coordinate 11,634 downwards.
GTTAAGCCAGGAATGTCTCAAACCGAATTGAGCGCTAATATTAGTAGTGCATTTAGAAAATTAGGTTTTAGCGGAGGTGCGATGGTGATTGTGGGCAAGTATTCAGCATTGCCACATGGAAGTATTGCTCCTCAAACTATTCAGGAGGGAGATATTGTTTTAATTGATGGAGGTACTACTTGTGAAGGATATGAATCAGATATATCAAGAACCATTTGTGTTGGCAAGCCTTCGCAACGTCAAATTGATGTTTGGAATACTGAAAAGCAAGCGCAGGATGCCGCTTTTGCAGCTATTAAAATTGGAGCACCTTGCGAAGTAGTGGATGCAGCAGCGAGAGCCGTTATTGAAAAAGCTGGCTTTCATAAAAATTATCAATTACCAGGATTGCCACATCGAACAGGACATGGTATTGGGTTAGATGGACATGAGTGGACCAATTTTGTAAAAGGCAATAAAACGCCAATTCACGTTGGTATGTGTTTTAGTAATGAACCTACTATTTCTATTCCAGGTGAGTTTGGAATAAGATTAGAGGACTGTTTATATATTGGGGAAGATGGACCACATTTTTTTACAAAGCAAAGTATTTCGATTGAACAACCATTTGGTTAATTCACTGAATGGATGCTTAAGTATGCAGAAGGTGTAGCTGGTCTTGAAGGAGTTGTGGTAATTGGAGTAGTACCGTATAGCGTAGTGCTGCTATTTTTAACACTGTAAAGTAGTTCAATATAGTCATTGGTACCTAACTCTATAAAATAGTCTCCGGTAAAAATATTTTTTAAACCTGCCCCCTGTATTGTATAAATTGTATGCGTGTTGGGATAAGCGCTGCTATTTTTTCTTATCCAAATACTTGCTTCATCTGTTCCTGCATCCGATTTAATAAATTGTACCATATAGTTTACTTGATAAATACCTGCCTCTACAACCATTATCCTTGTTGAGTTTCCTGATGTATTGAGTGCTGTATTTATTTTAGATGCTATTTGTTGGAAATTAAATTTAATAGCGGTAGCGGTTGCAATATTTGCGAGTTGTTTTGATGTATCATAAAAAATTCCAAAATTATTTTTTACGGGAGTATAGCCTAGTCCACTGATAATGTCATTATTATTTACTCCACCCAGATTTATTTTATTATTTATTCTATTGCTTAAACTTATAGTATCGGTTTTTGTTGCTAATAAAATTCGATTTACTAAACCTAATGTATCAATGCTGTTTAATTTTTGGTTGATACGGGTATTTAAATTTATAGTATCGCTGATGTTTAATTTTAAATTGATGCGATTGGATAATTTTATCGTATCAACAAGATTTAATTTTTGATTTATTTTATTATTAATGATGAGGGTATCGACCTTCGGAATGGCATTAATTCTATTACTTAAAAATACCGTATCAGATTTTTTTAATTTTTCATTGAGTGCAATATTCATAGCATTGCTAATAGGCTTTAAACTATCTGGGGTATTATTTACTTTATCCAAATTCAATACTTTAATTATTTCTTTTACTGTTCCTACTCCTGTACCACCCAACTCAATCGGAACAATGCTTTCCACCATATTGGATTTGTCAGCGTATAAAGCAAATGGCACGTAATTTATTTTTTCAATGCCCGCATTTAAAAAAGACAATGCATTATTGGGATCCAATTCCACTTGTAAATAAAATGATTTTGCGCTCCAGTTAATTTCATTAAAATTACCAATCGTTACTACTTTTCCTGGCTCCTCATTTCCTATATTAATAAATAAGAGCCCAAGCATATTCGTTGTGACCGATTTTATTTCCTGGTATATTATGTTCCCAAAACTAGAATCAGTTAATAGGGTAATACGAATGGTGATTTGTTTATTAGGGATTATAATACCATTTTCATTTCGAGCAATGGCCTGAAAGTGAATACCCTTATTATTTTGCGCCTGTACTAAATTTATCAAAAACAATTGAAAAGTAATTAATGATATTATGAATTTCATTTAGTGTTGAATTAATTTTAAATATTTTGATTTATAAATATGATCAGATATGGTATACTGTATCTCCAAAAAACAAATAGGTACTATCAATCTTTTTACAGTTATTTCTTTGTAAAAATCAATACCTGAAAATGCTTCGGATGAACTGTATAATTTATTGCCTTGAAAATCAATTAACTGAATAGATGTTATAATGATTTCATCTACTTTACTCTGAATAATTATCTTATTTGTGAATGGGTTAGGCCCAACCTTTATTTGAATGGAAAAGCTATCAAGTTGCTGATAGAGTAATTGCGGGTAATAGCTGCCTTGTAAAAAACCAGTAGATAATTGATACTGTTTTTGTAAGTCTAACATTTGAATAAGGGGTGTTTCACCAACACTCCAATCCAATTCCATATTGTTGAATTGATAAGTATTACCCAATACATTCAAAGTATATGGGTCAATAAAATGTATTGTATTGCTTTGTTGAGCGTTTACATCACCCACTATTCCCAGAAGGAAATAAACACAAAACATTTTTTGATTTTGAAAAAATAAAAAACCCATACTTTTAAACTTGATACATTTAAAAGTATGGGTATCTCTAAAAGTAGTTCCCGAATTGCTTAAATGCTATGCTTTCCCTTTTTTGGCAATGGTATCAATAGCCATCACTAACTTATCTAAATCCTGTATTCTAGTATATACATGAGGTGTAATGCGCACGCAGCTTATATTTTCCCAAACAATTCCTACCGTATGAATTTTATAATTGTTAAACAATGCGCCGTCTAATTCGCCTGGTGTCATGCCATCAATGCTTACTCCACAAATAGCACAAGCATATTCATCTTTAAAGGAAGTGTGTATTTTAACCTTAGGAATATTTTGAACTCGGCTTGCCCAATAATTTTTTAAATATCTAATACGCTCTTCTTTTCTTTTACTTCCAATTCCATTTTGAAAATTTACTGCTTCGCCAATACCTTGCTCAATGGGAAAGCTCCTGGTGCCAATCGTTTCGAACTTTCTTATATCTGCACTCTTAGGTTTATCGTTACAAACCAATGGCCATATCTTTTCAATATTTTCTTTTTTAATCCATAACATTCCGCTACCAATGGGAGCAGATAAAAACTTATGTAAAGAGGTTCCAAAATAATCACAACCTAATGCTGGAATTTTATAATCTAATAACCCAAAACTATGTGCGCCATCCACAATGGTTTCAATACCATACTTTTTAGCCATAGCGGTGATTTTTTTCACAGGCAATATTTGTCCAATCCAATTGATGATATGGGTAATATGAATGATTTTAGTTTTTGGGGTAATTGCTTTCTCAAAACCTGCAACAATTTCTTCGTCATTTTCTATTGGAAACTGAAAATTGATTTGCTTGTACACAATGCCTTCTCTTTCGGCTCTTTGTCTCCAAGCATTAATCATGTTGGGATAATCCTGTTTAGTTCCAATTACTTCATCTCCTGCTTTTAAGTTCAAACCAAAGATGACTGTATTTAATGCTTCAGTTGCATTTCTGTTGATGGCAATTTCTTCAGGATTCGCGCCTGCTAACTCAGCTAATTTAAACCTTAATGGTTCGCGCCCTTGATCCAAAATACGCCACATATAATAAGAAGGACCTTCATTGGTCATTTTATTAAATCGCTCTACTGCTTCCTGAACGATACGGGGACTAGGGCTAACGCCTCCATTGTTTAAATTAATAAGCGCAGGGCTAGTTGTATAGCTTTGTTGAATGATGGACCAGTAGTCCTCATCTGTAGCTAACTCCTTGGCTGTTAAGTCTTTTTTTATCAGGTTTTGGTGTTCAAACTCAGCAGCATGTGCTTGATTAAATAAGCTCTCAGCAGAAAAAGCACCGGCCAACAAGCCTATTTGCTTTACAAAATTGCGACGATTTGCCATATAATTAATTATATACCTAAGTTAACAAAATATATCAATTTAAAAAACGTTATAAACTATGAAGTTCTGCCCTATTTAAAATGAACATTTAAACTTGTAAATTTTACCTTAAATATGGTATTTACGTAAGGGTATTAGTAATTTCAACAAAATAATTGTGAAATGAAATATGTTATTTCGATAGTTGTTGCCTTTGTTTTATCTAATGTTAGCCTTGCTCAGCAAAAAAAGGTGGATGATTATATCCAGGTAGGTCTCGAAAATAGCCCTCTTTTAAAAGATTTAAAAAATCAGCATTTAGCTAATTTAATTGATAGTGTAAGAATTTTAGCAGGTTATAAAACACAAATAAATGGGGTTAGTACCAATAATTATGCACCTTCTTTAAATGGATGGGGCTATGATTATGCAGTTACCAATGGTACCAATTTTGCACAACAAATCGTAGCCACCAAAAAGTTAGTAAGCAAAGAAAATCTCAATAATCAACATGATGCCATTAGATTATTAAATGAATCACTAAATATAGCTGGTAAAATTTCGACACAGGATTTAATAAAAACAATAACTGCTCAATATATAACTGCTTTTGGCGTTTATCAGCAAATTAATTTTAATAATTCTATCAACGATTTGCTTTTAAAACAACAAGTCTTTTTAAAAAATTTTACTGATAAAGGAATTTATAAACAAGCAGATTATTTAAACATTTTAGTTGCATCTCAACAACAATCAATTGTAATTGAACAGTTAAAAGCTCAATTTCAAAATGAAGTAGCAGCACTTAATTATTTGTGTGGTATTAAAGACACCAATCAAGTACAACTCGCGAATCCAGCCATCAAAATTGAACCCATTTCAATGGTGGAAAATACGGTTTATTACCAACAATTTACGGTAGATAGTTTTAAATTAAAAAACGCAACAGAGCAAATAAAATTTAACTATAAACCTAAAGTAAATTTATATGCCGATGGAGGTTATTTAAGCACTTTTGCAGAAAATGCTTATAAGAATTTTGGAGCAAGTGCAGGGGTGTCAATTACAGTACCTATTTATGATGGCAATCAAAGAAAAATGCAAACCGATCGTATAAAAATAGCAGAACAAACCCGTCAAGATTATAGAGACTTTTTTAAAAAACAATATGATCAACAAATTTTACAATTAGTGCAACAATTGAATGCAACGGATAAAATAATAGCTGCATCTGAAAAACAAATCAATTATGCCGAAATGTTGATGGATGCTCAAAAAAAATTAGTTGAATCAGGCGACGCACGTATTACAGATTATATATTGTCTATCAATAATTTTCTGTTTGCAAAAAATACTATTACACAAAACACTATTAATAAATTTCAGATTATTAATCAAATTAATTACTGGAATAAAAAATAAAAATCAAAATGAATTATTACAAAATAATTTTTGCTTCAATTGCATTTAGCAGCATTATTGCCTGTAAAAATAATGTCAAGGAAGATGCCGCTGAACCAACAACAGTTACAGGGACACCTATTACTTTAACTTCCCCTACTTTGGGAAATATGAGAGAGGAAGTGGAGCTTAATGCTGTATCTGCTTTTTTACTTAAAACGAATGTAAAGTCAAATACGAATGGATATTTACAAATTGTAAATGCTAGCTTAGGTAAATTGGTACACAAGGGAGATGATTTATTTGTAATTAAAACGAAGGAAGCAAGTGTTTTGGAAAATAGTACACATAGTTTAGATAGTTCACTTCATTTTAAAGGAGTGATACATGTAAAAGCCCCTGGAACTGGTTATATTACTCAAATTAATTATCAAGCTGGTGATTATGTACAAGATGGAGAAGTTATTGCTACCATTACTGACACAAAAAGTTTTGTTTTTTTATTAGACCTTCCTTATGAGCTAAAACCATTCCTTTTAAGTAATAAACAAATTCAATTAAAGTTGCCAGATGCAAGTATTTTGAATGGGACAATTGAATCGCCATTACCAACAGTTGATGCTGTGGCTCAAACTCAACGATATATCATTAAAGTAAACAATAGTCAAAACATACCTGAAAACTTAATTGCAAAAGTGAATTTAGTAAAACAAGCAAAATCAAATGCAGTTTCGGTTACAAAAGAAGCCGTTTTATCAAATGAAACACAAACTGAATTTTGGATCATGAAATTATTAGACAGCAATACTGCCGTTAGAGTAGATATTAAAAAAGGAATTGAAAACAATAATAGTGTTGAAGTGTTAGATCCAAAATTATCAGTGAATGATAAAATAGTCTTAACTGGACATTATGGTTTAAGCGATACTGCAAAAGTTGTTATCATAAAATAATTGAGCAAATATGAGAAAGTTTTTCTCTTCCTATAAAAATCCTATCACCGTAATTGCTGTCTTTATTCTGCTGGGCGGTTTTTTTGCTTATAGTAAATTTCAGACATCCTTATTTCCTGAAATCACTTTTCCAAAAATTAAAATTATTGCAGATGCGGGTCAACTGCCAGTAAAAAAAATGATGGTTACTGTGACTCGTCAATTAGAGAATGCCGTAAAACAAGTTCCAGATTTAAAAACTATTCGTAGTACTACTAGTAGAGGTAGCTGTGAAATTTCTGCATTTATGGATTGGAATGCGAATATTGATATTAGCCAGCAAAGAATAGAGTCAAAAATAAATGAAATTCGAAATACCCTTCCGCCGGAGACTAATATTACGGTAGAGCGTATGAATCCCTCTATATTGCCAATAGCAGGTTTTTCATTAGAGAGTGCTACTAGATCTCCTATTGAAATGAAAATGCTTGCTATGTATACCATCAAGCCATTTTTATCTCAAGTAGAAGGAGTTGCTGAAATTCGTGTTATAGGTGGAAAATCGAAAGAGTATTGGACTACTTTGAATCCACAAAAAATGAGAAGTCTTGGAATTACGCCTGATGCTATTAATACTGCATTGTCTCAAACTAATTTTATCAAGTCAAACGGTTATTTAGCAGATTATAGATTATTGTATTTGACTACAACGGACGCTGCTGTTTCATCCAAATCGCAATTGGAAAATATAGTATTAAGTAATGATGGTAAAAGAATTGTCTTACTTAAAGATATAGCTGATGTTCAAATCCAAGAAGCTAAAGAATATGTAAAGATAAATGCGAATGGTAAAGATGGATTGTTGCTGGCTGTAATAAAACAACCCAATAGTAACTTAATTGATTTGACAGATAAGCTAAATGTAAAAATAGAAGCCGTAAAAAAACTAATTCCTAAAGATGTTACAATTAAACCATTTTATGTTCAAGCAGAATTTGTACAAGATTCCATAAAAAGTGTAACAGATAGTTTATGGATTGGTTTGGGATTAGCCATATTCGTTGCCATTTTATTTTTACGTTCTTTAAAATCAAGCACGGTAATATTAATTACTATTCCAATTATATTATGCTTAACGCTTATTTTATTATATGCGTTTGGACAGACTTTTAATATAATGACATTGGGCGCTTTAGCAGCTGCTATTGGATTAATTATAGATGATGCTATTGTAGTAGTTGAACAAATTCATCGAACTCATGAAGAACATCCTGAAGAACCCACTTCTTCCTTAGTTTATAAAGCAATTCACTATTTGCTTCCAGCAATGATTGGATCCTCATTAAGTACTATTGTGATTTTCTTACCTTTTGAGTTGATGAGTGGTGTAGCAGGTGCTTATTTTAAAGTACTTACTAATACAATGATAATTGCATTGGTATGTTCCTTTTTTGTTACTTGGATTGTATTACCAATTATATATTTATTATTAACTAAGAATGCTGATTCAAATAGTTTTAAAGCAAATAAAACTAAAGAACATAAAGTAAAAACACAAAAATGGGTTGGATACTTTATTAAAAAACCTATTATTAGTATTGCTTTTATTACTGCTTTAGTGTTTTCTATAATTTATATATTCCCAAAATTAGAAACTGGATTTTTACCTGAAATGGATGAAGGTAGTATAGTATTTGATTACAGTTCACCTCCTGGTACTTCATTGGAAGAGACAGATAGAATGCTTCGTGAAGTTGAAAAAACCTTTGTCGAAATTCCTGAAATAAAGGCATACAGTCGTCGAACAGGCACACAAATGGGCTTTTTTATTACCGAACCCAATAGAGGCGATTACTTAATTCAATTAAAAAAAGATCGATCTAAAACAACGGAGGAAGTAATTAGTGATATTAGAAAAAAAGTTGAATCCACTCAGCCTGCATTAAGAATTGATTTTGGGCAAGTGATTGGAGATATGTTGGGTGACTTAATGACTTCAGTTCAACCCATTGAAGTTAAAATTTTTGGGACCGATCAAAATAAACTAAAAGCTTTATCTCATGATGTTGCTACTGTTATTGGAAAAGTAGAAGGGACTGCAGATGTTTTTGATGGTGTAGTTATTGCTGGTCCTTCGATTGACATCCAACCAAAGTCAACAACACTAGCGCAATATGGCATTACACCTGCTAATTTACAATTTCAAATGCAATCAAGTTTAGAAGGAAATGTTGTAGGTGCAGTGTATGATAAGGAGCAATTTACCAATATTAGAATGGTTTATCCAGGAAGCAGAAATTTAAGTGTAAGGGGAATTCACAAAACACCTATCTTTTTACCCAATGGGAAATTAATGCCGATCAATCAATTGGCGAATGTTCAAATTAATAGTGGGGATGCTGAAATCCAAAGAGAAAACCTTCAATCAATGGGCGTGGTAACAGCAAGGCTGGAAGGCAGAGACTTGGGAACTGTTATGAAGGAAATACAATCTACCATTCAAAAAAATATACAACTTCCCCAGGGCTATGCTATTGTTTATGGAGGCTCGTATGCTGACCAACAACAATCTTTTAGCGAACTCCTTTTAATTTTAATAGCAGCAAGCTTGCTGGTTTTTGGTGTAATTCTTTTCTTGTTTAAAGATTTTAAAATAGCAGTTATTATATTACTTGTCGCGGTATTGGGAATAAGTGGAAGCTACTTGGGTCTTTTCTTGACAGGTACTCCTTTAAATGTGGGAAGTTATACTGGTTTAATTATGATTGTTGGAATTATTGGAGAAAACGCGATTTTCACTTTCTTGCAGTTTAAAGAATCCTATCAACTTACCAATAATGTAGATGAAGCCATAATTTATTCTATCTCTACAAGGTTAAGACCAAAACTAATGACTGCCTTGGGTGCCATTATCGCACTCATGCCAATAGCATTGGGAATTGGAACTGGAGCACAATTACATCAACCCTTGGCAATTGCTGTGATTGGCGGATTTATTATTGCCTTACCATTATTATTAATGGTTTTGCCAAGTTTTATACGAATGGCATATAGAAAGAAATAAAATTTAACTACATTTAATTTATAAAAACATTTTATGAAAAAAATAATCTTTGGTTCTATTTCAGTATTTGCTTTATCAATGGCATTTGGTCAATTAAATGCCCAAGCAAGTCATTATAAATTAGAAAAAACATTTCACATTGCAAGTAGTGGAGGTTGGGATTATATTACGATCAATCCATCTTCTAATAAATTATACATGTCTCATGGCACGCAAGTAAATATTTTAGATAAAAATACTGGCGACTCATTGGGAGTGATTGCAAATACAAATGGGGTTCATGGTATTGCTTTTATAAATGAATTGCAAAAAGGTTACACAAGTAATGGAAAAACAAATGATGTAACCGTTTTTGATTTAAATACAAATGCAGTCATTACAAAAATTGCTACAGGCGAAAATCCTGATGCAATTTTTTATGAAGAATTTGCAAAAAGAATTATTACTTGTAATGGTAGGAGTAAGGACTTAAGTATCATTGATCCTTCAACAAATAAGGTTATTGCTACAATTCCTGTTGGTGGCAAGCCAGAAACGGCAGTTAGTGACAACGCTGGAAATGTGTTTGTAAATGTAGAGGATAAAAATGAAATTGTTAAAATTGACATTACCAACAATAAAGTTGTTGCTCATTGGTCCATTGCACCAGGTGAAGAACCTACTGGTTTAGCAATTGATATTAAAACAAACAGACTTTTTGCAGGAACAGATAAAAAATTAATCGTCGTGGATGCAAAAAATGGTAAGGTTGTTGCTAATTTACCAATTGGTGAAGGATGTGATGGAGTTGCTTTTGATAATACTTTAAAATATATTTATACTTCAAATGGGGAAGGCACCATGACGATTGTAAAAGAAAATATTGCAACTGATTTTAAAGTAATTGATACCATAAAGACTAAAAAAGGTGCAAGAACGATTGGTAATGATGAAACAACTCATTTAGTTTATTTACCAACTGCTGACCTTGATGCTTTAAAACCGGGTGAAAAAAGACCAAGTATGATTCCTGGTTCATTTCAAATTTTAGTGTTGGGTAATAAATAAGAGTAACTAGTAATACATTGCTTTTAGCAAATATTTTAATTGGTTTAGGCGTACTGTCTAGACCAATTTTAGTAAACCCAATAGCCCAAGTAAATACACGATAACCACAATTAAAGAATCAACCCCCATGCGTAAAACTTGTTTTTTGGAATGCAGCACCATGCCAATCATATAAATACCCGTAAGAATGATTCCTAAAACAGTTAAGTAAATATCAGAGGGTTTTAAATTCGGAAGAATGGGGTCATTGCCTATAAAAGAAGCCATTAAAAATAAAACGGGTAAAAAAGCATTGCCTCCAAAAATATCACTCACTGCCATATTGTAATCTCTAATTTTTGCCGAAGCAATTCCTGTTGATATTTCAGGTAGTGCTGTACATAGCGCTAGAATGGTGCCTCCAAACAATACGCCACCCATGCCCCATCTATTGGCAAGTTGTTCGCCAGTAACTTCTAAAGCCCATCCTGCAAAAAGGGTAATGATAGCCCCAACTCCTAAAACTAAAGAAGCAGCGTATATTGATCCCTTGAATTTTCTTTTAGGATTTCTTAAATTATTTTTTACTTCCTGCTTTTGTGCAAACAGCGTTTTCTTTTTTACTAAATATTTAGAGCTTAAATAAATAGTTCCTAACCAAATTGCTAAAATGATCCACTCAAATAGAGTGCTTCTTGCAAAAAATACCGTACTTGGAAATTGACTACCAATAATAACGATGCTTAAAATAAAAATTAGGGAAGCCCCTTCAATAATTAAAATTTTAGAATGCCCTTTTTCAGTCAGAGGTGCAGTACGACCTACACCAAAAATATCAATAAGTACAAGTACCACCGTTTGTATAGCAATGCCTCCTAAAATATTACTAATCGCAATATCATAATTGCGATGGTATGCTGCAACTGCGGTAATCGCAATTTCTGGAAGGTTGGTCACGATTGCCAAAAACACCATACCTCCAAAAGCTTCTCCTAAATTAAAATGCGTAGTAATAGCATCAATTGCAGTAGTTAATTTAATGCCACTAATCCAAATAGCTATTGTGGAAAATAAAAAAAGCAAAATTAAGATTTGCGTTGAGGCGCTTTCTATGAACATTTTAAACCCTTTGTTTATTGTGAAGTTAGTGCTTTATATTCTTGCGTTAGAAACTATAAGTAAGTGCTTGCGCATAATTATAATGAAAATGATCAATGGGCACAATGGGTGCAGTATCGTAAATACAGTCAATATTAAAGGAGGTAGTTAATTTTTTACTTATTGGAAATTGTAATGTTGTAAATAATGTTGTTCGATTACA
>DAIUEC010000022.1:0-28595 GCA_036845345.1 Sediminibacterium sp. | reverse complement strand
TTTATTCATAAAAATGCCCCCATTAAGTGTCTAACTTTTTGGGGGCAGTCCAGTATCAAGGCGCTTTTTTCGTTTTATTTGTTAGAGGGTGACTTCATAATTGTTGTGATCAATTGAACTAAACTTTGCATATCGTTAAAGTCCATTACCTCAATTGGGGAATGTGAATATCTCCCGGGCCATGATATTGGAATCGAGGGAATTCCATAGCTTAAAAAGCCTTGTCCATCTGTACCTCCAGCTGTCATTCCATATTGTACTTTTACCCCGCTTTTGGTAGCAAGAGATTGCAAGTTTTTTAAGTTATCTCTATTTACAAAATTGATACTTTCTAATACGCGAATAATTGCACCATTTCCTAAAGGACAATATCCAAAAATTTTAGATTCCATTGGAGCATCCGACGAAACATAAGTATCAATTGGATAACCCATGCTTACATCTTGCAAATATTTTTCAGCATAAGTAGATCCCACCAAACCTGTTTCTTCCCCAGTAGACCATACAAAAGTTACTTTGTACGGTAAAACATCGGGATTTATATTATCTAATGCCAATAATAAAGCAGCACAGCCCACCCTGTCATCAAACCCGCGTGCAGTGGCTTTTGACTCACTCAATCTGATTAATTTTTTAGGCATGGTTACAGTAGTGAGTAAAGGTTGCACTCCAGCAGCAATGGCTTCCTCTTTAGAATGAAATCCGGCATTCACTAACAATGAGCTTCCAATAATTGGTCGTTTAGTTTCTTGTAAATAATTTTTTCTAGGTTCAAATACTGCATTTATATCTCTATTATTTAGATGTACCAATGCACTATGTCCTTCCCAAACCCAACTAAAAAATCCACCCACATCTTTTAATGCAAGTCGGCCATCATTTAAGATAGAATCCACTTGGAAACCCACTTCATCCATATGTGCCACAAAAGCAATATGCTCTTTTCCTTTTCCAAATGTTAAAACAATATTTCCTTTTTCATCAACAGTTGGCTTTGCCCACTTCGGCAATTGGGAAAGAATTAAATCACGAACTGGTTTTTCATCAGGATTCACACCATATTTATTTACAAGACCTGACAATAAATCGGACTCCTTATTAAATGACTTAAATACCTGATCATTGGAAACAGTATTTGATAATTTTAACTGCTGTAAGTTCCAATCTTTATTTTCAATAGTTTTTAACCAAGTATTTGATAATTGAATAGCACTATTTAATGAAACAGTTTCAACGGGTGTTGCATTATAATTCGTAGGGATGCCTATTTCGTATAATTTGGCACTATTCCATGATGGGCCGTATGTTGATGGATTTCTAAATGCAATACTTGGTTTAACAACTGTCTGAGCGATATCTACATTTGGAATTTTTTTATCAACAAGAATGCCTCCATCGTTGGTCGGTGTGTCATTCAAAAATCTATTAAATCGAATCACTTCATCAAAAGGTCCATAATGATTTACTACGGTCTCTAAACCTTTCCCATTTATTAATTCAAGACTCGTAAATGCAATAACTACAGTGCCATTAAATTTTTCATGCAATAATGTTTTTGCAACAGTAGCCAATGCTATTACAGCAGATTTGACACCAACAGCAGATGCAGCAATATTTTGTCCAGCAACTACCATGGGTACTTTATTAAGTGTAACTGGATCTAATAATTTAATTCCCTTTGCGGCAACTTGATTACTATTTGAAACACCAATATCTACAAATGCTTCCTGCCATTGAAAAACATTTTTGCTTTTTTCAGGTATCGCTCTTAAAATATCATAATGAGAAGAGGGTACAGTAGACACCCCTAACTGAATATTATTATCGGTATTTATTTTAATGACGTTTCCTTCTAAAAATTGATGAAACATAGTACCCTGTTGTCCAAAACCAACTGGAGTAATTCTCAAATAACCATCTTCTTGAATTTGACTAATTACATAACCTGGTTCATCTAATGGAGCAGTAAATAATCTTTTAGGTGCACCGCTACCTATTGTAATTACTAAATTTCCAAGTTTATCTTGTTTACAAATTCCTTTTTCAAATAAATTATTGACAAAACTACGGGCTTCTTCCTCTCTTCCAGTTACTGCACTTGTTTTTGCGAATGCAGTAATACTTGTTAAAATATTTTGCTGTTGCTCGCTAAGTTGTGCAAAAGCATTTTGAAAAGAACAAAGTATTAAAAAGAATATTATTTTTTTCATAAAAATGAATTTTATTTTTTAATTGAATTTGGCGTGGTAGCAATATTTTTTAAAATACTTTTTTTAATCATAGCCACTACTTCAACTTTTGGGTCTACAATTTCAGTGATCTTATATTCAATGGAAGAACCCATTACTTGAGTAGCTTCTTCCAAAGTCAAATCGTATCTTTCTTGTAACCAAGTCAACATTCCTTTGGTCGCAATTTTTAATGAATTATCTAAAGTATAATCCATTCCCACTGTCATGATATATTCAGCGTCCTCCACTCTTGGATACGCAATACTTAATGTTGATTTTTTGATCAGCTTAGTTGTAAATGAATAGTCTAATGAAGTTTCCAATGCCATCCAATTTAATTCCCCATCACCTTGTGCTGCATGGCCATCACCTATATATAACAATCCACCTTTTGTAAATACCGGCAAGGAAACCGTTGCTCCATTGGTAATTTTAGAAAAGTCCATATTGCCCCCAAAAGGTCCAGAGTCCTCGGTTGAAATTTCTTCATTATTGGGTGCCGCCAAACCAACACAACCAAAAAATGGATTAATAGCAATAGAAAAGTTTTTTAGATGTGGCGTTTTGGCATGTAAACTTGCTCTTTTGTTTTTAATATCTAAATCCCAAATTATTTTGTTGCTAGTATTGTTTTTTACCTTATCCGTAATGGCTGACGGCATACTGCGTTCATGAAAAAAGGGAATACAAACAGCGGTATTACGACTAAACCTAACATTGGAAAAAGTAACTTGAACAACGTCACCTTCTTCGGCACCTTCAATATAAAAAGGGCCCGTAAGTGGATTTTCAGCATTGCCAATAGAACACTTCACTCCTTTTTTATCAAAACCATCACAATCAATGGAGCTTGTAGAAATAGTATCCCCTGGCTGTATGGTCAAGACTGGCACTGTATTTGCTGAAAAACGAGAATAATACTGTGTGGGGGTAAAATTTATCTTTTTATGAGATTGAGCACTAGCATTTAAAAATACAAGTAGGTACAAGATGGTTTTAAAATATTTCATAAAGGATAGATTTTATTAGAAATTTAAGTTAAACTATTATTGATTAAATTTACTTAATACTATTTTATGAAATACGTTTTTACATTGCTAATATCCATAAGCACACTAAATAGCTTTAGTCAGAATATGAAAATAAACCTATGGCCGGATGGCTCAATACCTCAAAGTATTCAGAACAATATTCAAGAACAAGTAGAAAGTACAGACATCGTAAGAATTAGTAAAGTGCAGGTACCACAACTTGAAGTATATATTCCCAATAAAAAGGGGGCAACGGGTCAAGCTGTTATTATTTGTCCTGGTGGTGGATATGCCCGATTGGCCTATGATTGGGAGGGAACCGATATTGCAAAGCTTTTCAATGCCCATGGTATTGCTGCTTTTGTATTAAAATATAGGCTTCCCGATTCGCTTTCGAGCAATCATCCCGATCAAGTGCCATTACTCGATGCAAAACAAGCCATGCAAATTGTTCGTACCAGAGCTGCTGAGTGGAATATCAATCCCCAAAAAATTGGAATCATGGGATTTTCGGCTGGGGGTCATTTAGCAGCAACCCTTTCGACACATTTTGACCAAATTTCTAGACCCGACTTTAGCATTTTAATTTATCCAGTTATTACAATGGATAAAAATATTGCACATATGGGTTCAAGAAATAATCTTATTGGAACACATCCAACCGAAGCGTTGATAAAATTCTATTCAAACGAATTACACATCAGTGCTCAAACACCTCCCACATTCATTTTACATGCAACTGATGACAATGCAGTACCTGTTGAAAATAGCTTGAACTATTATCAAGGTTTAAAGAAAAATGGCGTGCCGGCAGAAATGCATATTTTTCCTTATGGTGGTCACGGATTTGCTTTAGGGCTTGGTAAAGGCGCTTTAGAAAAATGGCCAGAGTTATTATTTAATTGGATGAAGGAGTTAAAGTAATTTAGCTCAGTAAGAAAGTGTAATTTTATACTCCAATTAAGGGTATATAATTATAACATGAAAACAATTTTTTTCAAATTCTTATTTTGCTTAGCACTAATTTTCTTTTTTAATAAAGGACAGGCGCAAGTGATTGATTCGGTAATGAATATTTATGAGGAACAATATCCCCATGAAAAAATTCATATACAATTTGACAGATCTATCTACAATATTGGTGAAACACTTTATTACAAATTATATTTACTCAATGGGATAGAGTGGACCAGCCTGAGTAAAAACGTATATGTAATTTGGTATGATAATAATGGTAACTTTTTAAAAGAAACAGTTGCTCCTTTATTTCAGTCTTCTGCAAAAGGGAGCTTTGATATACCTAGAGATTATAAAGGAGAATTTTTACATCTAAAAGCTTATACAAGATGGATGTTAAATGACGATAGCGTTTTTTTATACGAAAGAAATATTCCTGTTAACATTGTAAATTCAGTAAACCTAAAAACAACTGGTATTTCAAAAACTAAGGTGGAGGTTTTTCCAGAAGGGGGAAATTTAGTAAATGATTTAAAAAGTAAAATAGCATTTAAAGCGACTAATGAAGCTGGTTCGCCGGTTTTTATAAAAGGATTCCTTGTGAATAATAAAAACAAAATAGTAGATACTATAAAAGTTGCACACGACGGAATGGGTATCGTAAAACTAAAACCCATTGCAGGTGAATCTTATCAATTAAACTGGACAGATAATACAGGACAAAAGGGGAGCACTCCTATCATGTCTGCAAAAACATCGGGTGTTGTGATGAATGTGAGTATGGATAACGAAAAGGCTTATGTAATTGTAGAAAGATCATTTGATGTGCCTGATAATTTTAGAAAAATGAGATTATTGGTTCATCAAAACCAACACCTTATTTATAAAGTAGATTTTAAAGGAGAGGATCGAATTGCACAGAAAGCAAGTTTACCCGTTGACGAATTGCCAACAGGAATCGTTCAAGTTTCATTGTTTACTTATGACTGGTTGCCAATAGCTGAAAGAATTATTTTGGTAAATAATCGTTTACATGAATACAACGCACAGGTTTCGGTTCAAATTGGCAATGTAAATAAAAGAGGAAAAAATGTATTAGAATTATTGGTTAAAGATACTACTGCTGCAAATATGTCGATGGCTATTACAGACGCATCAGCAGTGATTCCTGAACAACAAACCATTTATTCCGATTTCTTATTAAGTAATGAAATTAAAGGACGTGTATACAATCCAGCCTATTATTTTTCGAGTGATGCCGATAGTGTTGCTGCACATTTAGATTTAGTTATGCTCACTAATGGTTGGAGAAAATTTGACTGGGAAAAAATTAAAAATGCAGTACTTCCAAAACAAATATATCCTGTCGAAACTGATTTAATGAAAATTACGGGCAAAGTATATGGAAACAACTCCAAAACACTAAATGAAAATTTACTTTTAAATTTAATTGTTCGCGCAAAAGATAGCAGTAAAAAAATGTTGTTTTTGCAAGTTCAAAAAGACGGAAGTTTTGAAGACAAGTCTGCCTTTTTTTACGATACATCAAAAATTTACTATGCTTTAAATGGGAAATCAAACATCAGTGCACCTGTAATTCATTTTGACAATGGATTATTAAATCAAAGTTTTAAAAAAATTAATTTAGATACGGATCGTTTTTCTTCAACCTGGAGCGATAGTCTTACTAGGGTTAAGTTAAATGCAATTTTATTAGAACAAGAGCGTCAAAGAAAAATGCAGGAATCCCTTACACTTAGTCAAGTAGTAGTAAAAGCCAAAGTGAAATCGGCTGTTCAATTATTAGATGAAAAATATGCAAAAGGTTTGTTTGCTGGAAACGATGGTATGTCTTTTGATTTAACATCTGATGCAAACATGGTTGCATCCATTGACATCTTAACTTACTTACAAGCAAAAGTGCCGGGGCTTACTATAACGACGAATGGTACACCTTCTGCTACTTGGAGAGGATCCAATACCGATTTCTTTTTAAATGAAATCAATACCACCATTGATCAAGTTCAGTCCTTAAACATTTCAGATATCGCATACATTAAAGCATTACGTCCTCCGTTTTTTGGATCTGTTGGTGGAGGTAGTGGGGGTGCTATAGCGATTTATACAAAACAAGGTGGATACAATAAAGGAAGGCCCGACAATAGTAAAGGAATGGAATATGCAGTGCTTGGAGGTTATTCTGTTTTTAAAGAATTTTATAACCCTAGTTATGATAAACCTGCAGAAAATTTTGAAGTGGATAATCGCGCCACCATTTACTGGAACCCCTATTTATTAACCAATAAAAAGAGTTCTAGAGTGCGTATTGAATTTTACAATAACGACGTTAGCAAAAAATTACAAATTGTTTTAGAGGGAATCAACGCCAATGGAAAATTAGCAAGAGTGGTGAAGTACATTGAATAAGTCCTTTCTGTAATAAATAAAAAAGCCCTCAACGAAAGTTGGGGGCTTTTTTGTGGGTTTCTGTGGCACCACCCGGGCTCGAACCGGGGACACAAGGATTTTCAGTCCTTTGCTCTACCAACTGAGCTACAGCGCCATCGGAATTGAATCCATCCGTTCAAATTGCATTGTTCGGGCAGCAAATATAGCATAGGCCGCCTTAAATAGCAAAAAAATAGCCTTGTTTATTGAAATTCCGTGAAAATTGAAAAAATGTAGTCCTTAGGCAACCGTCGCTACTATAAAAAAGCTGATCATAATTAATATTAGCCCAATCCATTGCTTTGGACTTAATCTTTCTTTAAAAAACATAAAGCCCAATAATACAGAAAGCAATTGGCTACTGATTATTAAAATATTAATAACCATAATGGGCAGGTATTGATAAGAAAGATTGATTGCCAATCCGCCGGCAACCAATAATATACCTTGCACAATATAAGTTTGAACTTGTACCGCTTTTAAATATTTGAATAGTTGACCCAACAATCCATCACGAACTACCAACACCAATCCAAACAACATTGCAGTTGTTTCAATTACAAAACTAAAACCAAGTGGACCCCACCAACTAATTGGAAATTTATACAAAGCATAAGAGCTTCCCCAGAAAAAACTAGAAGCCAATCCATAAAGCACTCCTAATTTTTGTTCTTTCGCGCTAGCTTGTTGTGAACCATCTAAATACAATAATAATAAACCAAGTGTTGAAAAACCAAATGCATATAAGTAAGGCATTTTCCAAATTTCACCAACTACAAAAACAGCTGTTAAAATGGTAAATACTTTTAGCGCAGATACAGGAACCACAAGGCTTACAGGGGCTTTTTGAATGCCTCGTAAAAAAAACATCAATCCAAAAATATTAAAAACGCAAATTGCAATGGTGTATAAAAACTGTTGATCAATTGCAAGTGCACGCACTGTCCAACCTGTAAAAAATGGATGTGCTCTACATCCAAAATATAAAATGGCAAAAACACCAGAGGCAAAAATTCCTCTATAAAACATACCTATTTGATAGGGGATGGTTTGCGTTACTTTTTTCCAATACGCATTGCTAATGGCAAAACAAAAAGCACCAATTAAAACAAAAAGTATACCCATAATTAGTATTCACAGTTATTTGGAGTCCTTGCAAAAGCAATTACGTCTCTAATGTTTGTCATACCTGTTACAAATTGTACCATACGTTCAAAGCCCAATCCAAAGCCGGCATGTGGAACACTACCAAAACGTCTTGTATCAAGGTAATAGCTCATTTCTTCCAATGGAATATGCATATCACGCATTCTTTGTTCTAATTTTTCTAAACGCTCTTCTCTTTGTGAACCTCCCACTATTTCTCCAATACCTGGCGCTAAAATATCCATCGCAGCCACCGTTTCTTTGCCAGCTTCACAACCATCGTTCATGCGCATATAAAATGCTTTAATAGCCGCTGGGTAATTCGTTACGATTACTGGTTTTTTAAAATGTTGTTCTACTAAATATCGCTCGTGTTCGCTTTGTAAATCAATTCCCCACTTTACATCATACTGGAATTTCTTTTTCTTATAGTGATTGCTATTTAATAAAATATCAATTGCTTCGGTATACGTAATTTTTTCAAATCCGTTTTCTAAAACAAATTTTAATTTTTCAATTAAACCTAAACCACTTCTTTTTTCTGTTGGCAATTGTTTTTCTTCTTCCGCTAAACGACCATCTAAAAATTGTAAATCATCTGCATTATGTTTCATTACATAATCAATCAAATGTTTAATGAAATCTTCAGCCAAATTCATATTGTCTTCTAAATCATTAAATGCAACCTCGGGTTCAATCATCCAAAATTCGGCTAAGTGTCTAGTCGTATTTGAATTCTCTGCACGGAAGGTTGGACCAAATGTATAAATGTCTGAAAAGGCCATGGCACCTAGCTCTCCTTCCAATTGACCACTCACTGTTAGGTTCGTGCTCTTACCAAAAAAGTCCTGTGTGAAATCAATTTCACCTGCATCATTCTTTGGAGCACCTTCTAATGGAAGTGTAGTTACGCGAAACATTTCACCCGCACCCTCTGCATCACTACTTGTAATAATAGGCGTGTGTAAATATAAAAATCCTCGCTCATTAAAAAACTGATGCACCGCAAAAGCCAGTGAATGTCTAATACGAAATACAGATCCAAAAGTATTGGTTCTAAAACGCAAATGTGCTTTCTCTCTTAAAAATTCAAGAGAATGTTTTTTAGGTTGTAATGGATATTTTTCTGCATCACTATCTCCTAAAATTTCTATACTTGTTGCTTTAACTTCTACAGTTTGTCCTTTACCCTGACTCTCCACCACAATGCCTTTTACTTTCAAAGAAGCACCTGTTGTTACACGCTTTAATAATGCATCATCAAATTCACCCAAACTTGCTACTACTTGAACATTATTATTAGTGCTACCATCATTTAATGCTATAAACTGATTATTACGGAAAGTGCGCACCCATCCCATAACCACCACTTCGGATCCTACCGCACTAGCAGCATCTGTGCCACTTAGCAATTGCTTGATTTTTACTCTTTGATTGAACATATAACTTAATTGAACGATTTGGAAGGCAAAGATAACCCATAAAAAATTGTTTTTTTATTGAAAAACTGCTTAACATTGCATTAGAAAGCAATGATTAATCGATTTGTTCCAATTGCTTTATCAATAAACGGTCCTACCATCTGGGCCAATACCTCAATAACTAGATACTCAAAATCCTCCGAAGAGATTCGATTTTTAAATAAATTATAAGATTTACAGTGCAAGAAAAAGACGACAAACCAAAAAGGGGACGCAAGCCAGTTGCTGCTCCCGCTACAAAGTCAGCTAAAGCAGAAAAACCAGCACCAGCAAAAGAAGAAGCAGCCCCAAGGGCCAGAAAACCTATTGCTAAAAAAGCAATTGCAAGTGAAGGTGAAAATCAAAGTATTGATGACAAAGCTTCAAAAATAGCAGCTCAGCTATTTGGGGACGAAAGTGCTGCAAGCACACCTGCTCCAGAAGTGCCATCGACTAATGCTGGGCAAGAAGGCTCTACAGCTACTTCTCAAGAAGCTACCGACCCTCAAACAGGACAACCAGTTGGACAAAATGGTGGAAGCCATCCAAATGGAGATTTCCGTGGTCAAAGAGGCCCTGGTCAAGGTCAACACCAACACAACAATAGACATCAACCTAAAAAAGAGCCCGCATTCAATATCGAATTTGACGGTGCCATTCCATCCGAGGGCGTTTTAGAAATGATGCCCGATGGTTATGGTTTTTTAAGAAGCTCGGATTATAACTATTTATCTTCTCCCGACGACGTTTACGTTTCGCCTTCTCAAATAAAATTATTTGGATTAAAAACAGGTGACACGGTACAAGGCTCAGTACGTCCTCCTAAAGAAGGAGAAAAATATTTTGCTTTAACGAAAGTTGATTTTGTCAACGGAAAAAAACCAGACGAAATTCGCGATCGTATTCCTTTCGATTATCTAACGCCTCTTTTCCCTTTTGAAAAATTAAATTTATATACCACTGCTACTAATTATAGTACGCGTATCATGGATTTATTTACACCAATTGGTAAAGGACAACGTGGATTATTAGTTGCACAACCTAAGGTGGGTAAAACCATGTTATTAAAGGAAGTAGCAAATGCCATTGCCGCAAACCATCCTGAATGTTATTTGATGGTAGTGCTAGTGGATGAGCGTCCAGAGGAAGTTACAGATGTGGAGCGTTCTGTAAAAGCAGAAGTGATTGCATCTACCTTTGACGAGCCTGCAGAAAAACACGTAAAGGTTTCAACCATGGCTTTACAAAAAGCAAAGCGCTTGGTAGAGTGTGGACACGATGTAGTTATTTTATTAGATTCTATTACGCGTTTAGCGCGTGCACACAATACAGTAGCTCCAAGTTCTGGTAAAGTATTATCGGGTGGTGTGGAAGCAAACGCGATGCAAAAACCAAAACAATTTTTTGGAGCTGCTCGTAAAATAGAAAATGGTGGCTCATTAACCATTATCGCTACAGCCCTTGTAGATACTGGATCTAAGATGGATGAAGTTATCTTTGAAGAATTCAAAGGAACCGGTAATATGGAATTGGTATTAGATCGTCGCTTAGCGAATAAACGTATTTTCCCTGCAATTGATTTAACGGGTTCAAGTACACGTCGTGATGATTTATTATTATCTGCAGATGTATTACAAAGAATGAATATTTTAAGATTATTCTTGAACGATATGAATACCGACGAAGCGATGAATGAATTATTAAAACGCATGCGCGGTACAAGAGACAACGAAGAATTTTTAGCGAGCATGAATCGCTAGGACAAATCATTAGAATAAATAAAAAAGGAACTTAAAAAAATTAAGTTCCTTTTTTATTTAGGACCTAGTCCTTGAAATAATTATTATTTTCTATTTCTTCGCGTACTTTTTCTGGAACCAAATATCGAATGGTGATTCCTTCTTTTCGATTATTGCGAATTAATGTTGCAGACAATTCAAGCATGGGTGCTTCTAAATAAATAATATTTGCACCATGTGTTTCTGTGATTTCAAATCCAGGTCTTCTATAAACAATGAAGCTGTAATTTTTTATAAGTGTTTCAAAGTTTTTCCACTTCGGTAAGTTTTGAAAACTATCACCACCCATAATTACCGAAAATTCATGTTGAGGATATTGTTCTTGTAAATAGGTTAAAGTGTCAATAGTATAAGACGGCTTGGGTAATTTAAATTCAATATCAGAAACTCGAAGCTGTGTATCGTCTTCAATTGCAATTTGCGCTAAATGCAATCGATCATATTCATTCAATAAACTACTTTGCGCTTTGTGCGGATTTTGAGGAGACACGACTAGCCATACTTGTTTTAAATCAGAATGATTGGCAATATAACTTGCCACCATTAAATGACCATTGTGAATGGGATTGAAACTACCAAAAAACAAGCCTATTTTCATCTTAATTAATTGATTATCAATTGTTTAAATTAAATTGCGGGGGTAATTAAAATACTTTCTGCCTCATCCATTCTTAGACTTAATTGATAGCCCGCTACCGAAATACTTATTGGATCACCAAGCGGTGCTATTTGTTCTACCGTAATATATTCTCCAGGAATACAGCCCATCTCCATTAATTTTAAAAAGATTTCGTCATTTTCAAAAGAATGAATAACCCCAGACTCACCAATATTTAACTCAGATAGTTTCTTCATAATAGGATACAAATATACTTTCAATCTAAGACAAATACTTACGAGATTTGGAGCAATAATTTACCCAATAATTCGTATAAATATTTGAAAGACATTCAACTATGAGTATGACTATTTCCTTTAATAAAGCCGATAAGAACATAAGCCTGGGAAACCGGGTTGCCCTAAAATTGTTCTTAGAAAAGCAAATGAAAAAGGAAGGTATTCGAATTGAGTGTCTTCAGTATGTTTTTTGCTCTGATAAGTATTTATTGGAGATCAACAAGCAGTTTTTAAACCACGATTACTATACGGATATAATCAGTTTTGATTTATCGGAGGTAAAGGGAGCACTTATTGGGGACATCTATATAAGTGTGGACCGTGTGAAAGAGAATGCGAAATTGGTAAAGACCACACAGACAAATGAGTTACTAAGGGTAATATTTCACGGAGCCCTACATTTTTGTGGGTATAAGGACAAGAAGCCGGCCGATGTCAAACTAATGAGGTCCATGGAGGACAAGTGGTTGAAGGCATATTTGAAGTTGACGAAGTAGTACGTTTAAATAAATGTTCCATGTGGAACATTTATTTAAATCTTATTTCAATATCACTCGCTTCGCGAGTTCTTGTTCCACGTGGAACAATTATTAGAACGAAGTAACTGGTGATTAAAATAATTTACTAAATAAGAAAGTGTTCCATGTGGAACACTTTCTTATCGATACACAACTTATCTTTGCAATCTTATGTTTCCAAAATACAATGTTATAGTAGTAGGGGCCGGTCATGCAGGTTGTGAAGCGGCAGCGGCAGCGGCGAATATGGGTAGCAAGGTTTTGCTTGTTACTATGAATATGCAGACCATTGCTCAAATGAGTTGTAATCCTGCCATGGGCGGAATTGCCAAAGGACAAATTGTAAGAGAGATTGATGCGTTGGGTGGGTATAGTGGTATTGTTTCTGACCTAAGTACGATCCAGTTTAGGATGTTGAATAAGAGCAAGGGTCCGGCAATGTGGAGTCCAAGGACACAAAATGACAGACACCTTTTTGCTGCTAAGTGGAGAGAGATGTTAGAGCAAACACCTAATGTTGATTTTTACCAGGATTCGGTGAATGAATTAATTATAAAAAATGGGAAGGCTTGTGGGGTTAAAACAAGTCTGGGACATTTGATTGAGTCTGACGCAGTAGTAATAACGAGTGGTACTTTCTTAAATGGTATCATGCATATTGGAGAGAAACAAATAGGTGGTGGTCGTGTTGCAGAAAAAGCTGCTACAGGAATTACTGAGCAATTGGTTTCTTTTGGAATGGAATCAGACAGACTTAAAACAGGAACACCCCCAAGAGTAGATGGAAGAAGTTTGGACTATTCTAAAATGGAAGAGCAAAAGGGGGATGAAGAGGTTGTAGGATTTTCTTATTTGAATACACCCAAAACAAAAGCGGCCGATCAAAGATCTTGTTGGATAACTTATACAGATACGATTGTACATGATATTTTAAAAACGGGTTTTGATCGTAGCCCAATGTATGCCGGAAGGATTGAAGGTGTGGGCCCAAGATATTGTCCAAGTATTGAAGATAAGATTAACCGATTTGCAGAAAGAGAAAGACATCAATTATTTGTTGAGCCAGAAGGGTGGAATACAGTTGAAATATATGTAAATGGCTTTAGTACAAGTTTACCAGAAGAAGTGCAATACGAAGCACTTCGTAGAGTTCCTGGTTTTGCAAATGCTAGAATGTTTAGACCGGGTTATGCGATTGAGTATGATTTCTTTCAACCTACTCAATTAAAATATACACTTGAAACGAAAGCAATCGAAAATTTATATTTCGCAGGACAAATAAATGGAACAACGGGATATGAGGAAGCCGCTTGTCAAGGTATCATGGCCGGTATGAATGCGCATTTAAAAATTACGCATCAAGCACCTTTTATTTTACATCGCAGTGACGCATATATAGGAGTTTTAATTGATGACTTAATTGGAAAAGGTACCAATGAGCCCTATCGTATGTTTACATCACGCGCTGAATTTAGAACCTTGTTAAGACAAGATAATGCAGATATAAGATTAACCGAAATCAGCTATAAGCTAGGCCTAGCAAAGGAAGAACGCATGCATCGTGTTGATTTAAAAAATAAAGAGGTTGCAGATATTAAAAATATTTTAGCGAGTCAATCTATCGAACCATCAGAAATAAATGAATTTTTAACTTCAATTGATTCTGCAAGTTTAAACGAAAAACAAAAAGCATCAAAGCTAGTATTGCGTCCAAACATCAGTCTTCAACAAATCATTGACAATAGTTCAAGTTTAAAAGAAGCACTTACAAATAAAGAAACGGAATTTCTAGAACAAGCAGAAATTCAAATTAAATACGAACGCTATATTGAAAAAGAAAAGGAGATCGTAGATCGTATGGCATCATTAGAGAATCTAGTAATTCCGGAAAATTTCGATTATGATAAAGTTGCGGCACTTTCTATTGAAGCGCTACAAAAGTTCAAGAAAATAAGACCAGTAACCATCGGACAAGCAAGCCGTATTAGCGGTGTGAATCCAAGTGATATTCAAATATTAATGGTTTACATGGGTCGGTAGGCTTTTAACTACAACCATCTATCAAAAAATAAATAATGTTCTTTTCTGCAAAGAAGTATTTTAGTAGCTTTAGAATATTCTATCATTATTAAAATTCTGTCGCGCATGAAGAGGATCTTTTTATGGCTAACACTATTATCTATTAGTGTTGCTACAAGAGCACAAGAGACCTTCCCGGTTAACGGAGTAAGAGATGTTCGTTCGGGTTTGTATGCATTTACAAACGCAACGATTGTGCAAAATGCTACTACTAAAATTGAAAAAGGAACCCTCCTTATAAAACAGGGGAAAATTATTGCAGTAGGTACAAATGTAACGGTACCAAATGATGCGGTTGTTGTTGACTGCAGTGGCAAATATATTTATCCTTCTTTTATTGACGCTTACACAAATTATGGTGTAGGCGCTCCAAGCAGACCAGCGGGTGGTTTTAATTATGGTGCACCAGCACAATTTGTATCAAATAAACCAGGAGCTTATAACTGGAATCAAGCGATAAAACCAGAAGTTAATGCTGCTGAAGTATTTGCTACAGATGAAGCAACTGCTAGTAGTTTTAGAGCAAATGGTTTTGGTACAGTTTTTACGCATGTTAAAGATGGTATTGCACGTGGTACAGGTGCGGTAGTAACCTTAGCAACAGAAGATGCTCATCAAGCACTTATTAAAACAAAAGCGGCTGCAGTATATTCTTTTGAGAAAGGATCTTCAACACAATCTTACCCAAGTAGTTTAATGGGTAGTATTGCATTATTAAGACAAACATATTTAGATGCAAAATGGTATCAAACTAAGCCAGCATCTGAAGGAACAAATCTTTCATTAGAAGCTTTTAATGCAAGTCAATCTTTACCTCAAATATTTGCGGCAGATGATAAGTGGTCAACATTAAGAGCCAATAGAATTGGAAATGAATTTGGTGTACAATACATATTAAAAGGTGGAGATAATGGATACCAAAGAATAGACGAATTAGCAAAAACAAAAGCGTCATTTATTATTGGAATTGACTTCCCTGCAGCATTAGATG
Source organism: Sediminibacterium sp. (assembly GCA_036845345.1). GTDB lineage: Bacteria > Bacteroidota > Bacteroidia > Chitinophagales > Chitinophagaceae > Sediminibacterium. Next base: position 13,038 of record DAIUEC010000022.1, on the reverse strand, counting down.
TTGAGGATCCTAATGATGCTCGTTTTGTATCATTAGCCGATATGAAACATTGGGAATTAGCACCAACCAATCCAGGTGCTTTTGAAAAAGCAAATATTCCTTTTAGCATTTCAGTTTCAGAAATGAAAGATTCAAAAGCATTCTTTGCTAATTTAAGAAAAGCAATTGGTGCAGGATTATCTGAAGCAAAAGCATTAGAGGCTTTAACTAAAACTCCGGCTACACAAATTGGTGTATACGACCAAGTGGGATCAATTGAAAATGGTAAATTGGCGAACTTTATTATTACTACGGAGCCTGTATTTAATAGTAATGCAAAAATTATTGAAAACTGGGTACAAGGTAAAAAATATGATGTGAATGCATCGGAGTGGTCTAATTATGCTGGTAAATATAAATTAACAATCAACAATGCTGGAGTAAATACAGCTTATGATTTAGAAGTGAAAAAAGATTTATCCGCTTCTATTATTAGTACTGATACATTAACTGCTAAGGTTGCAATAAATGAATCTATCATTAAAATAAGTTTTCCTTCTAAAAAAGGAAGAGGTGCTGAACAAATTAAATTAGGCGGTATTGTGGGTGGAAAAACTTGGAATGGTGTAGGAACGGATGCGCAAGGAAATAAAACAACATGGACAGCAACACTTGTAGGAGAAATTACTACAGCTCCAGAAAAGAAAGCTTGGTCTGATTCTACAAAAGCCCTAGCTAAAATTACCTATCCTTTTGTTGGTTTTGGAAATGAAACTATTCCTTCTCAAGAAACTATATTAATTAAAAATGCGACCGTTTGGACCAGCGAAAAAGAAGGTGTTTTACAAAATACGGACGTATTAGTGAAGGGTGGAAAAATTGCAAAAGTTGGAAATAATCTTTCTGACGCAACTGCAAAAGTTATTGATGGTACTGGAAAACATTTAAGTGCCGGTATCATTGATGAGCACTCACATATTGCAGCCCTTTCTATTAATGAGGGTGCTCAATCGGTTACGAGTGAAGTGCGTATTGGAGACAATATGAATCCAGAAGACATAAATATATATCGTCAACTAAGTGGTGGTGTTACTACTTCACATATTTTACATGGTTCTGCTAATACTATTGGAGGTCAAACTCAATTAATAAAATTACGTTGGGGTACTACTGACGAGGGTTTAAAATTTGTAGGTGCTGATCCATTTATCAAATTTGCCTTAGGTGAAAACGTAAAGCGTACAACTTCTCAAAATAACAATCGATTCCCTGATACAAGAATGGGTGTTGAAGAAGTTTTAACGGATGCGTTTGATAGAGCGGTTGATTATCAAAAAGCAATGAAATCTAATCCGAATTACAGAAAGGATTTAGAATTAGATGCGTTGGTTGAAATTATAAACAAAAAGCGCTTTATAACTTGTCACTCTTATGTACAACCAGAGATTACTTACACAATGCGTGTAGCTGAAAAATATGGTTTTAAAATAAATACATTCACACATATTTTAGAAGGATATAAAGTTGCAGATAAAATGTTAGCACATGGTGCAAACGTTTCTACCTTCTCTGATTGGTTTATGTATAAGCAAGAAGTAATTGATGCAATTGCTTATAATGCAGCAATCATGCAAAAAATGGGATTAAATGTTTGTATCAATTCAGATGACGCTGAAATGGCGCGTCGTTTAAACCAAGAAGCTGGTAAGGTGGTTAAGTATGGTGGTGTTTCCGAAACAGAAGCATTAAATATGGTGACGATCAATCCTGCAAAAGCTTTACACGTAGCAGATAAGGTTGGTAGTATTAAAGTGGGTAAAGATGCTGACTTAGTATTGTGGTCAGATAATCCTTTAAGTATTTATGCAAAATCTTTGTATACAATAGTGGATGGTGTAATCTATTTTGATCGTGAAAAAGATGCTGTTGCAAGTAAAAATGTAGCTGCTGAAAAGGCAAGATTAATACAAAAAATGTTGGGGGAAAAAAGGGCGGGTGCTCCTACAAGACCAGCTACAGCTAGCTTACAAACCATATTAAATTGTGGTGATCACGAACACGCTGATGTATTAGCAACTATTTACGAAAACGAAAAAAACTAAAACATGCAAAAGAAATATTCTAGCTTATTTATATTGTCTCTTGCATTGTTATGTAAAGTAACAAGCGCTCAAGAAACAATTTATCCAGCTGTTGCTCAACAAGGAGCTACAGCTATTACACACGCAACGGTGCATGTGGGTAACGGAACAGTATTAAATGATGCTACCGTGGTTTTTGAAAAAGGCAAAATTACTGCGGTGGGTGCTGGTTTAGCAACACCAGCTGGTGCTACCGTAATTGATGGCACTGGAAAGCAGGTTTATCCTGGTTTAATTTTATCTAACTCCTACTTAGGTTTAAAAGAAGTTGCAAACGGAGTGAGAGGTAGTAATGACTTAGTAGAAATTGGAGAAAACAATGCAAGCATTAGATCGTTGGTTTCTTATAATTCTGATTCTAAAATTACCAACGTACTAAGAGCTAATGGTATTTTATTAGCACATATTGCTCCTGAAGGAGAATTAATAGACGGTCAATCTAGTGTGGTACAGTTGGATGCCTGGAACTATGAAGACGCAGCATATAAAGCTGACATTGGTCAATTTATAGAATTGCCATCCTTTATTGTACGTCAAAGAGGCCGTGGTTTTATGCGTCAAGCACAAGCCAGCGATCCATTAAAAGATGCATTCAATAAAATTGAAACAATCAAAAAGTTCTTTACAGATGCACACGCTTATTTACAAGAAAAAAATCATGTAACTAATAATTTAAAATTAGAAGCTACGCGTGGTTTATTTGAAGGAAGACAAAAATTGTATGTTCGTGCAAATGAAGTAAAGCAAATGTTGATTGCCATTGAACTGGGTAAAACATTTGGATTTAAAGTGGTGATCGTAGGGGGTTCTGAAAGCTTCCAAATTGCACCTATTTTAGCTGCAAATAATATACCAGTAATATTAGATGGTCAACACGCATTACCAAGTACCGAAGATGATGATGTGGACCAACCTTATAAATTACCAGCGCAATTAACAAAAGCCGGCGTTTTAGTATCCTTAAGCGATATGAGCGAGAATACAAAACAAAGAAACCTTGCATTTAATGCTGGAACTGCGGCTACTTATGGGTTGACAAAAGAAGAGGCTTTAAGTGCAATAACCCTAAATAGTGCAAAAGTTTTGGGTATTGATGACATCACAGGTTCTATTGAAACAGGAAAGGATGCTAATATTATAGTTAGTGAAGGCGACATTCTAGATATGCGTGGCAACCAAGTGGTGAAAGCCTTTATTCAAGGTCGTGACATTTCATTAGACAATAAACAAAAGCAACTTTTTGAACGTTACAAATACAAGTATAAAATAAAGTAATTCTATTGATCACTTGTTTTAATATACATCCCATTCGCGAAAGCGTTTGGGGTGTTTTTTTTGTACCTTAGCAACATGGCTAAAAAACTATATTTATTGGATGCATTGGCTTTAATTTATAGAGCTTATTATGCATTGATACGTACTCCTAGAATTACTAGCACGGGAATTAATACGAATGCTCAGTTTGGTTTCACCAATACCCTTTTAGAGATTATTAAAAAAGAAAATCCTACACATATTGCCGTGTGTTTTGATACACACGCTCCAACCGAGAGACATACGGACTTTACAGATTATAAAGCGAATAGAGAAGCCGCGCCGGAGGATTTATTAAGCTCTTTACCTCATATTAAAGCAATCATTGAAGGTTTTAATATACCTGTGGTAGAATGTGATGGCTATGAAGCAGATGATGTTATTGGAACCCTGGCTTGGCAGGCTGCAGATATGGGTTATGAAGTTTACATGGTAACTCCGGATAAAGACTATGGACAGTTACTAGTAAAGCCAAATGTATATATGTGGAAGCCACCTGCTTTTGGCAATGAAAGAGAAATAATTGATGCTGAAAAAATTAAAGCTAAGTGGGATATCGCAAGAGTAGATCAAGTGGTTGACATTCTTGGATTAATGGGTGATGCGGCAGATAATATTCCAGGTATTCCTGGGGTAGGAGAAAAGACTGCGGCGAAACTTCTAAAGGAATATGACACTTTAGAGGGCGTATTAGCCAATGCGGACAAGATCAAGGGCGCAATGGGTGAGAAAGTAAGAGCAGGGGTAGATTCTGCTATTATGAGCAAAAAATTAGCAACCATTATTACGAATGTGCCCGTTCAGTTTCATGAAGAGGATTATAAACTTTCAGAAAAGAATATACCAGCACTTACAGAAATATTTAATTTATTAGAATTTAAAACCTTAGGTAAAAGAATTTTAGGAAGTGATTTTGAAGTTGTAACAGAAGGGGCAAAAGATAAACAGGTGGATCTTTTTGGTAATGAAGTGAAGCCTGCAAAAGAAAAAACAAATAAAGTTAAATCAAATACCAATGAATCATTAGAAGCACCAGTAGTTTTAGATGAAAGTGAAACAGATGTTAATGATGGTGATGATGAAGAAATGCCACAATTAATAGTAAACAAAAATATTAATAATACCGAGCACAATTATCAAGCGATTGTTGGAGAGGAGGCTATTAAACAATTAGTAACAACATTATTAAATGAAAAAGAAATTTGTATTGATACTGAAACAACAGGAATTGATGCAAACAATGTCTCACTTGTTGGATTAAGTTTTTCTTACAAGGAGCATGAGGGTTATTATGTACCAGTTGCTAATGATGAAGCGGGGGTTAATGGTGCGCCACATATTTTATCTTTATTCACTGAAATATTTAACAAAGAAGATATTACCTGGATTGGTCAGAATTTGAAATATGATTTTTTGGTTTTAAAATGGTATGGTGTCGAGATTAAAGGAAAAACTTTTGATACCATGTTGGCGCACTATGTTATTGAGCCAGAAGGTAGGCGTAGCATGGATTTGCTGAGTGGTCAGTTTCTAGGATATGAACCCGTTGCCATTGAAACCCTGATTGGGAAAAAAGGAAAAAATCAAGGCACTATGCGTGATGTGGAATTAGATTTAATTAAAGAATATGCAGCAGAGGATGCAGATATCACCTTACAATTAAAACATTGTTTTTATCCAATGTTAAATAAAAAAGGAGTATTAAAGGTATTTGAAGAAGTAGAAAATCCATTGGTAAGAGTTTTGGTGGATATGGAATATGAGGGCGTAAAAGTGGACACCAGCTTTTTAAATGAATATAGTATTGTTTTAGAGGAAGAAGCAAAAAAGGCTGAAGAGCGGGTATTTGAACAAGCAGGAGTACGATTTAATTTAGCTTCTCCAAAACAATTGGGAGAGGTTTTATTTGATGTTTTGAAATTAGATCCAAAAGCTAAAAAAACAAAGACGGGTCAATACGCAACAGGCGAAGATGTTTTATCCAAGATGGCTGCGAAACATAAGATTGTTGATGATATTTTAAATTTCAGAGAATTAACAAAATTAAAATCAACCTATGTAGACGCTATTCCTGAACTGATTAACCCAAAAACGGGAAGAATTCATACTAGCTATGCACAAGCTGTGGCTGTTACTGGTAGATTAAGTAGCACTAACCCTAATCTACAGAACATTCCAATACGATCTGAGAGAGGAAGAGAAATAAGAAAAGCGTTTATTCCAAGAGATCCTAGTAGAGTTTTGGTAAGCGCAGATTATTCTCAAATAGAATTGCGAATTGTTGCTGCAATTAGCGGTGATCCAAATATGTGTGAAGCATTTAAACAAGGTAAGGATATTCATACGGCAACTGCTGCAAAAGTGTATGGAATTGCGGAAGAGGATGTTACGAAAGAAATGCGTTATAAAGCTAAGAGTGTAAACTTTGGAATTATTTATGGACAAGGAGCGTTTGGTTTAGCTGAAAATTTAGGAATATCTAGAACCGAAGCCAAAGAGATAATTGACAACTATAAAAAAGAGTTTCCCAATATTCAAAAATATATGGATCAGCAAATTAACAATGCAAAAGAATTGGGATTTGTTGAAACATTAATGGGACGTAAAAGATGGTTGAGAGATATTAATAGTTCCAACTTTACGGTTCGTGGTTTTGCAGAAAGAAACGCCATTAACTCTCCCATTCAGGGATCTGCTGCAGATATGATTAAATTGGCTATGATTCGTGTTCACAATGAAATGAAAAAGAAGCACTGGGAATCTAAAATGATTTTACAAGTACACGATGAATTGGTATTTGATGCAGTAGAAGCCGAACTGCCGGAATTAAAAGCACTTATCTTAAATTGTATGACTTCTGCAATGGTATTACCAAATGAAGTACCGGTGGAAGCAGAAATTGGTGTAGGAAAAAATTGGTTAGAAGCACATTAATCTTTACGCTTATATACAGGCACCGTACTACAAGGCTCTCCAAACATGATGCTCTTTACGGTGGGTCTTAATTTTTGTGTAATGGCAACATATGCGCTTTCTTCTATTTTTGTTTCGCCACAACCCTTTATAACAATTCTTTGATCATTATAGTCAGTAGGATTAATTTGAACAATTGCATCTAAAATTATTTGTGCTCTAACCTTTTCTTCAGCGCCAAAGTAAACTGCTTTTGCAATGGGTTGTAAATATGAAACAATTAACATGTTAGCCCACATTGGGATGATGGCATCTGTTGAACAATGAATACCCACAATTTTATCGGCATAAATACTCCAATTAGTTGCTAATAATGCTGCCCTAAAGTCTTTTTCTTTTAAAATAAGCTCCATGAAAAGAAATGGTTTTATATCAAATAAAACAATTTCATTCGCAGGCAAAAAAGAAGCAAGGTCAATGGTAATTAAACCACTTTCGGCAACTTTATTATTTAGGATGATAGACATAGAACAAAATTAGGATGTTTTATTAAATCTGTATTTACTATTTACAATAATAGTTCGCATAAAAAAGCCCCCTAAAAGGAGGCTTCTTATTATTTATTTGTAAGAACTAGAAGATTCTAGATCTATTATCTTCAATTTTCGCAATTTTCTTTAAGGAAGCATTTGATCTGAATAAAGAACTTCTTGTTCTATTTAAAGTCTCTTCTTTAAAGAAATTTAATTCTTGTTGAGCTTGCTTTGCACTTACATTGTTTACAGAAAGAACAAAAACACCAGAATTACCAGCTATTGGTGCACTCACCTTATTTACCAATGATTTATTAAATGCAGCACCAATTAATTTTGGTTCATTACCTAATCCAGGGATTATTGAATAAGTGAAACTTAAACTATCCGCTTTTTGAACCAATGCTTTCGCACTAGCCGCAATTGCGTCAAGTGAATTACCTTTTAATGTTGGATTAATTTTTTCAGCTTTCTTTTGATCTCTAATAATTCCTTCTACCTGTGGTTTAGCAGCCTCTACACTTGCTAATCCTGCTTTATCTTCTGCAGTAATTACAGCTACAACATAAGTGTCACCTAATTCAATCGGCTCAGAAACATCGTTTACATTTTTTTCAAATGTCCAACGAACCATTTGGCGCGTTTCACCTAAACCCTGAATTTCAAAATCGTTTACTTTAATGCCTGTTGCTGGTAAAACTTGTTTACCTAATTTAACTGCATTTTCATTAAATGATTTAACATCTTTACTAGTTGAAGCAAATTGTGCTGCTGCTGTTGAAGCTGCAGTAATTGTTTCATTGCTTGGTGTGATGGCTTTAGATAAGTAAGCAATTTTATATGCAGGACCTTTTGCTGTTTGCTTTAAAATTTCAACATAGTGATATCCAAAATCTGTTTTTATTACTCCTTTTGTTCCAACTGAATTATCAAAAGCAAAATCATTAAATGCTGGAACCATTTGTGCTTGTGCAAACATACCTAAATTACCACCTTTTGATTTACTTCCACCGTCATCAGAATATTTTGCACACAAAGCTTCAAAACTAGCACCACCTTTAATTGCAGCACTAATACTATCAATTAATTTTTTCGCACTACTATCATCTTTAATTTGTTGTCCATTTTGAGGATTATTCGTAGCTATTAAAATATGTCTAACGCTAGTGCTATCAGGCCATTGTTTTACACCTAATACTTTTGCAATAGTATAATTTTTACCATCTACATAAGGACCATAGGTATTACCAACACCAACCGCCAATACTGAATCTTTATTAGGAATTTGTAAAGTCTTTTTACTGATATAACTATTATAATAAGGAATTTCAGAACCCACTTTATTTAAATACACAGCTGCATCTGGAGCTGCTTTGAATGCTTCTTTTAAAGCATTGATTTCATTTTTTGTATTTAAAGAATCTGCTGAAGTTGGTGCAGCACTAAAACCGATATAACCAATATTTCTTGAAGTTTCTTCAATTTGATACGCTGCTGGATTCTCTTTTAAATAAGCAGCAATTTCATCATTTGTAACTTTTACACTACTATCAGAAATAGTTGTATATGGTACGTGTACAAAATTTACAGAAGCAATATTATTTAAATCAGCGTATTGTTTTTCAACCAACCATTTTGGTACTTGAACACCTTTAACAACAAGTGCTTGATATTTATTTCTGATTCTATTTTCAATTGAAGGTTCTATATAGAACTTTTCAATTTGTTTAATTTGGTCTTTATTTTTTGACTTCTTAATTTGAGCGATTGCGTTTTTAGCATCATTCACTTTAAACTCTCCAGTTGTCTTATCTGTAAATTCTTGTTTAAAAGGAGATTCATTACCAAATAAAACATCAGATAATTCTTTAGTACCTACAGTGATACCTAATTTATCTGATTCACTTTTAAATAATAATCTTGTAACTTCTTGTTCCCATAAATAACCAATCATTTGTTCTCTCTTTACGCCTTGAGAAGCATATTGTTGTAATTGGATATCTAATTTTTCATCAAATTCTGTTTTATTAATTACTTCGCCGTTAACCTTTCCTAAAGTAGAGGTATCATTCGCTCCTCTTTTACGACCAATTCCGTCTTGTAATATAAAAGCGATTAATGCAATAGCAATAATACCAAAGATGATCCAAGCACCTCTTTCTCTAATGTTCTGAATAATTGACATATATAATAAATTATAGGAAGGCAAAAATAAAGGTTTCTATCAACTTAATAAGCGTAATCCTATAAAAATGAAGTCTTTTTTGACTAAAAAGGGGAATTAAAAATACACATTGCTTTAGTGGAAAAATTAAAATTTAGTGGATAACCCTAATTTTTGCGTGAATAAATCTTAATAACTATAGAATAAAAAAAGATGGTTGGTATCTGATTTATACATTTAGTAAAAAAATGTAAGTTTTATACCCGTTAATTAACAGTTAATAAACTGTGTATTATAAAAAAGGACGCTAAAATTGAAATTAATAATAGTGTTTATTAAATCATTTATAAGAAAGCCTATTCAATCATACAATTTAAAAAAGCTATATGTAAGTGTAGAATGTTTATAGGATAATTTATTGTGAATAACTAAGATATACACTTATACACAGGGGTAATAATATTAGGTTCTTTATATAAATGTATTATAGTTTAATACTACAATAGAAATTAACATTCATCTAAATTTAGAAATTTGGGCAGTTGATTTAAAATAAACTACTTTTATTCTCATCAAAAAAGGCATCCATTTTAGGCAAGTATAAATACTATTTTTAAAAATACTAAGTTTATACTAAAATACTAAATAGATATTAATTATTGATAATCAATTATTTATGTAAAATAATATTTTAAAAAGCAAAATTAACTAATCTAATTAGTAAAAAAATACTAAATAATTTAGTTTATTAACAAATTATCCCTATCTTCACACAAATATTCAAAGAAAACATAAAACGATTAACCATGAGTACTGCAAATGCTGAAAAATTAAAAGCCCTTAAATTAACCATCGATAAAATCGACAAGGATTATGGTAAGGGTAGTGTGATGATGATGAATGAAAGAAGCCAAGAGCCTCAAGAAGTCATCTCTACTGGTTCTATTGGATTAGATACTGCCTTAGGAATTGGAGGATTACCAAAGGGAAGAATCATTGAAATATACGGACCAGAATCTTCAGGTAAAACAACAGTTGCTATTCATGTAATTGCAGAAGCACAAAAAAAGGGTGGAATGTGTGCAATTATCGATGCTGAACATGCTTTTGATAGTGCATATGCTAAACGTTTAGGTGTTGATGTTGATAATTTATTAGTTTCTCAACCAGATTACGGTGAACAAGCTTTAGAAATTGCAGATCGTTTAATATTATCAGGAGCAATTGATGTTGTTGTTATTGACTCAGTAGCTGCATTAGTTCCAAAAAGTGAATTAGAAGGTGAAATGGGTGATTCTAAAATGGGTTTACACGCTCGTTTAATGTCACAAGCATTAAGAAAATTAACAGCCACTATTAATAAAACTGGTACCGTTTGTATTTTCATTAATCAATTAAGAGAAAAAATTGGTGTAATGTTTGGTAATCCTGAAACAACAACAGGTGGTAATGCATTAAAGTTCTATGCTTCTGTTCGTTTAGATATCAGAAGAATGGCACAGATTAAAGATGGAGATGAGGCAGTTGGAAATAGAGTGAAAGTAAAAGTGGTTAAAAATAAAGTAGCTCCTCCATTTAGAGCAGCAGAATTTGAAATTATTTTTGGAGAAGGAATTAGTAAGATTGGTGAAATAATTGATATGGGTGTTGAATTAGAAATTATCAATAAAAGTGGCTCTTGGTTTAGTTATGAAGGAAACAAACTAGGACAAGGTCGTGATTCAGTTAAAACAATTTTACACGATAATCCAGAAATGGCGAATGAAATTGAAGCCAAGATAAGAGCAAAAATTGCAGCAAAAGTTGAAGAAGCTGCAAGTAAATAATATTTATCTCGTTTTTTAAAGGTTAGTAGGTACAGACCGCATCATTTATGGTGCGGTTTTTTTATATTTATAAAAAAAATTGATTCGAATTTTAAAAATATTTATTAGAGCAGCACTCTGGTTATTTTGTGCTGATATTAAAATAAAAAATAAATATTTATTAAAACAAGATGGGCCATTATTAATCATAGCAAACCACCCCAATTCTTTCTTAGATGCTATTATAATTGGAGCCCAATATAATAGAAGAATCTATTTTTTAGCAAGAGGAGATGCTTTTACTAAAAAACACCATCGTTTTTTATTGGGCTTATTAAATATGATTCCCATTTATCGACTAAGAGAGGGAAAACAATATTTACACCTAAATGATCATGCATTTAATGAGTCGGTTAAATTATTAAACAAGGGAGAAGCTGTTTTAATTTTTATAGAAGGGGTTTGTATGAATACTCATCAACTTCAACCATTTAAAAAAGGAACTTCAAGAATATTAGCACGCGCTCATCAACAAAATATATTTCCTAAAATTCATATTACTGGTATTGCTTATAACCAACTCATAGGAATTGGTAAAAAAGTAAATATTTGTATTACAGAATTTATAATATCACAAAAACTTACATCACTTACAATTTCTACTCCAAAAGATTTTGTAAACTTTAATCAACAGGTGTTTATTGAGCTACAAAATAATATACATATACCCACATCCCCCACTAAAATTAAAAAGAATGTAATCTATTTTTTACATTTTCCTTATTACAAATGGTTATATCTATTTACAGCAAAAAAAACAAAAAAAACCGTTTTTTTTGATTCAGTCTTATTTAGCTTATTGCTATTTACCTATCCAATTTTTATTATCTTCTTATTTTTAATTTTTTATTTAATTGGAATATCATTGCCAATTATTTTTGGTATATTGTTATGTATTCTTTTATACAATAAATACACGGTAGAATAATTAAAAAAATTATAAAATCAATAATGAAAAATATTAGAAAACTAGAACGTCGAAAAAAAATCGCACTAATTGCGCATGATAATAAAAAGAAAGATTTAATAGAATGGGCAATTCACAATAAGATAGAGTTATCAAAACATTCTTTGGTAGCAACAGGCACTACGGGAAAACTAATTGAAGAAGCCTTGGACCAACCTGTCGTAAAATTATTAAGTGGTCCACTGGGCGGTGATCAGCAAATTGGTGCAATGATTGCTACAGGAGACATTGATGTAGTTTTTTTCTTTTTTGATCCAATGGAAGCGCAACCGCATGATAGCGATGTAAAAGCATTATTAAGATTAGCTGTTGCCTGGAATCTACCAATGGCCTGTGATCGAACCACGGCGGACTTTTTAATGACCTCTAGATTTATGCAGGAAGAATATAGTTATGAGCTTCCTGATTATACCCAATACCTTAATAGAAACATTTAAAATAAAAAGAATAAAAATGAAAAAGCAAGTACTCCTGTTTTCTTGTATATGTTTATTATCAAATGCAATCAATGCACAGAAAAATTTAATTGGCTTCAAGTCTGACGCCAATCAATTAAAAACCGAAAAAGCATTTGATGCACAATTAAATGCAAAAAGAGTTGGTGAACATATTAAACAACTTTCTTCGGTACCACATCATGTTGGTTCGGTGGGCGGTAAAATGGTAGCAAGTGAAATTGCTAAAGTATTTACTGCCGCAGGGTGGGATACAAAAATTGAAACCTATCAATTAATGTTTCCAACACCGATTACAAGAAGCTTAGAAATGTCTGGCTTAACTAATTATAAAGCAAAATTAAAAGAGACGCCATTAAAAGAAGATGCAACTTCAAATCAAGCAGATCAACTTCCAACCTACAATTGTTGGAGCGCAGATGGGGATGTTACTTCTAATTTGGTTTTTGTAAATTATGGTTTACCTGAGGACTATGAAACTCTTGCTAAATATGGCATTGATGTAAAAGGTAAAATAGTAATTGCAAAATATGGTCGTAGCTGGAGAGGAATCAAACCAAAAGTAGCACAAGAGCATGGCGCAATTGGTTGTTTAATTTATTCTGATCCAATTGATGATGGTTATGGTGCTGGAGATGCTTATCCAGCAGGTCCATTTAAAAATGATCAAACAGTTCAAAGAGGATCTATTATGGATATGGTTATTT
>DAIUEC010000021.1:0-29452 GCA_036845345.1 Sediminibacterium sp. | reverse complement strand
ATTAGACTGAATTGTTTTCCAGTTTTCAACTAAGGTTAATAGATCCTCATGTAACTCAGCAGTGGTCTTTCCTTCTGCAGCGGTACGTACTATCACCCCAAAATTCTTGGGCCGAATAGATTCCATCATCTTTTGAAGACGCTTACGCTCTTCGCCACTATGAATTTTTTTAGATACCGCAACAATCTCATTAAAGGGGGTTAATACAATGAATCTTCCTGCTAAAGAAAGTTCACAGCTTAATCTTGGACCTTTTGCTGCAATTGGTTCTTTTAAAATTTGAACCAATACATTGGGTTTGCCATTCAATACCTCACTAATCTTTCCGGTCTTAACAATTTCAGGTGCAGTTTGAAATTTTGAGAAATCAAAACTGTTATCATTATTGTTAATTGCTTCCTGAGTATACTTGATAATGGATTTTACATAAGGGCTTAAGTCGGTATAATGCAAGAATGCATCTTTCTCAAATCCCACGTCCACAAATGCAGCATTTAAGCCAGGGATAATTTTGCGCACTTTGCCCAAGTATAAATCACCTACGGCCCAACGAGCATCTACTTTCTCGTTATGTATTTCAACCAATTTCTTGTCCTCTAATAAAGCTATTTCAACTCCATCAGAAGTACTATTTATAATTAAATCTTTGTTCACTTATAGCAACTTTTTAACGCGTATAGCACGGCCAATGAATAGCACAGCTACAGCTTATAATTTTTGTAAACACACCACTTTACGAAGGAAGGAAAAGGTAAAGTAAAGTTGCTAGGTAGAATAGTGGAGTGTATTTGAAAAGAATACAAGCGTGTCCTAGTTAGGCGCACGCTTGTATTAGGAAAAGAACTATTTATTCTTCTTCTTATGACGATTCTTTCTTAAACGTTTTTTTCTTTTGTGCGTCGCAATTTTATGACGTTTTCTTTTTTTACCACAAGGCATGTCCGATAATTTTTGTTATTAAAAATGTTATTTCTTCTCTTATTTTTTCAACTCTTTTATTCTTTTGTCAATGGCCTCCTTAGCATTTGGATTTTTAACCAAGGTTTTCATCTTAGTATACCAATCAATTGCTAAAGCTTTTTGATCCGTTAGTTCATAACACTCAGCTAGGTTAACCATGGCCTCGATATTATTTGGGTCTAATTTTAGGATCGTATTGAATCTTTCAATAGCCTTAGGATACTGACCAGATTTTTTACCACCCAAACCTAATATTAATTGTCCGTAAATATTTTGCGGATTCTTATCAACTACTTCTTTAACTTTTAAAATGCCTTGCATAGGATTGTCTGAAATATTTCCAAACAAATAGCAGGCACCTAAATTAATTTTAGCAGAATCATTATTAGGATTAATTACCAATGCTTTTTCTAAAAGAGCTTTTGCATTTACAGCAATCCAATTAAGCATTGCAGGTGGTGCGTCCGGCGTTGTTAGGTTATCTATCAACTGCTGGGCTGCAAAAGTGAGGCTTTTTTCAGAATTTTCCAACAAAGCAGCACTGTAAGTGTAATATAAATATGGTTCGACTCTATGCGCTGAATCTGCCCAAAATTGAGCCAATTGAGTGAAATTCTTTAAACTATCAGTCTTTGTTTTAGACTTAACTAGTTGATTTTCAATACTTAATAATGTTATTTTTTGGCTTGCAGTTAGGGCTGTTTTAGCACCATCTAATAAAGATTGTGTAGTAACAGTTGCCGAAGCTGGGTTATTTTCAGGTTGACTGGACTCAGCTTTTTTTGTTCTTGGGATGAAAATATAGATTGCTACGCAAGAAATGATAGCGATAATGGCAACAATAAACTGAGGTTTTTTCAAAATAGGAAGTTTCCGACAAAGGTAATTACTAATTACTATCTTTTGACTTGTTATGCTTCTCTTTTACCTCGTTTACGAATTCTTTTGCTGGTTTAAATGCAGGAATAAAATGCTCAGGAATATTAACTGCCTTATTCATTTTAATGTTACGCCCAATCTTTGCAGCTCTTTTTTTAGTAATAAAGCTACCAAATCCACGAATGTAAATATTCTGGCCATTTGCTAAGCTTTCTTTTACTTCTTTGAACATTCTTTCTAAAGTCATTAGTACATCCACTTTAGGAATCTGTGTTTCTGCAGCAATTTTATTAATGAGATCCGATTTTCTCATAAAGTTGAATTTTGGGGTTTCAGTCTTAAAAATAAATTAATTTTTTCCTAAATGCAATTAAATTTTCATTTTTTTATACATATCTCTAAGATTCTCTTCGTAAATATGTATATAATTTAATATTATATGTAAAATTTACACTATTTTTTAATTAGATTTTTTGCAAAAAATGGAACTTTTTTGGTCATTTTAGCTCATTTTTGCCCAAAATGAACACAATTTTCACTGATTTGCTCCTAAAATGGGATAAAATGTCCAATCACCGTCCAATGCCTTGGAAAGGGGAAAAGGATCCTTATAAAATATGGCTAAGTGAAATTATTTTACAACAAACCCGGGTTGAGCAGGGCTGGGCCTACTATGAAAGGTTTGTAAGCACCTATCCTAATATTCATTTATTGGCTAAGGCCAAAGAAAATGAAGTGTTTAAATTATGGGAAGGGTTAGGTTATTATAATCGTTGTAGAAATTTATTATTCACTGCAAAGTTTATTGTCAATGAATTAAATGGAATTTTTCCAGCTACCTATGACGATTTATTAAAGTTAAAGGGGGTTGGACCCTATACTGCTGCTGCTATTGCTTCCTTTGCTTATAATTTACCCCATGCTGTTGTGGATGGAAATGTGTTTAGAGTATTTGCTAGGTATTATGGAATTCATACCCCAACAGATACCAAAGAGGGGTTGGAGATTTTCAATAAAATTGCTTTTGAAAATTTAGCTTTTAAAAAAGCAGGTATTTATAATCAAGCACTTATGGATTTTGGTGCAACTGTTTGTAAGCCAATGTCTCCACTATGTGGTGATTGTGTGATGCAAAATACTTGTGCAGCTTTTGCACAAAATACGGTAGGACAATTGCCCATTAAAGAAAAAGTAATTCAAAAGAAAAAAAGATATTTTGATTACTTCCTTTTTAAGTTAAATGGAAAACTTTGGATTCAAAAAAGAGGGCCAGGTGATATATGGGCCGGGCTTTATCAATTCTATTTAGTTGAAAATGATAAGCTCTTAATTGCGGATAATGCTTATTTCCAACAGGTATTACATAATCAACTGTTGATTGATATTAAGGAGGTTAAAATAACTAAGGAAAGTAAAATTTACCAACAACAACTTACGCATCAATTGTTGACACTTCGTTTTTTTATGGTTGAATTAAAAAAAATGCCAAAAGCTTTTGAAAAAAGTGAGTGGGTGAGTGCTAAAAATCTTGCAAAATTTGCGTTTCCAAAAACCATCAATTCTTTTTTAACAGACCAAAATAACTAACTCCATGAAATATGTAAGTTTATTGGTAACTTTCCCTTTAAAATCAAGCTAAATTGGAATATCACTCGAGTAATATTTTTATGTTCATAACGAGCAATCCCGCAACTTTACAACAGGATAGTTCACTGCTATTATTAATGATTGTGCTTTTGTTTTTATCTTTTTCCATTGCAGGTTCCGAAGTAGCATTCTTTTCTTTATCCTACAAAGACATTCAAAATTTAAAAACGAAAAGTAATAAAGCGCTAAAGCGTATTGTACATTTATTAGAAGATCCAAAGAAGCTGCTCACATCCATGCTTATCGCGAATAGCTTTATTAATATTTGTATTATTTTAATTGCCAATATTTTAATCAATCACTTATTTGTTTTTGATCAAATTGGTATCCCAGGCATTGAATTTTTGGTAAAAGTAATTGCGGTGACTTTATTGCTTTTGTTTTTTGGAGAAATTTTGCCCAAGGTAATGGCTACTCAAAATAATATTCGTTTTGCAAGTGATTTTGGTGGTATTATTCAAGTGGTGTATTTTATTTTTTCAAAGCCAAGTAGTATCATGGTAAAGTATACTAACATTATTGAAAATAAATTAGCCAAAAAAAATTACGGAACTACCTATAGTATGGAGGAGCTTGATCATGCTATTGATTTAACGACTTCGCCTAATAATCAAGAGAATGAAAAGAAAATATTAAAAGGCATTGTTAAGTTTGGAAATATTACTGTTAAGCAGATTATGAAAACAAGGCTTGATGTGTATGGTGTTGATGAATCTATTCTTTTTGACGAATTGTTAGAACACATTAAAGAGCATAATTACAGTAGGTTTCCAGTGTATAAGGAGGACTTAGATACCGTTGTGGGTATGATCCATACCAAGGATGTTTTACCGCATATTAATAAGGAAAAAGATTTTAAATGGGATGCATTAATAAGACCTGCATTTTTCGTACATGAACAAAAAATGGTGGAAGATCTTTTAAAAGAATTTCAATTAAAAAGAATACACTTTGCAATTGTTGTGGATGAATTTGGCGGCACTAGTGGTATTATCACATTAGAAGATATTTTAGAAGAAATTGTAGGAGATATTAAAGATGAATTTGATGAAGAAGAGTCAATGGTTAAAAAGATTGATGATTTTCATTATTTAGTGGAAGGCAAAACACCCATCATTGACTTATGTAATTTTATAGATATTTCGAGTGGATTTTTTGACGCCGTAAAAGGAGAGAGCGATACGGTTGCTGGTTTATTTTTGGAATTAGCAGGTGCTTTTCCAACTTTACAACAAGTAGTAAAATACAAGCAATTTAGCTTTACAGTTTTGGAAATTCAAAAAAATAGAATTCACAAAATTCAATTAATCATTAATCCTCAAACAGGAATTACTAGCGAAAATGCATAAAGCGTTTCTTACATCCATTATAGTTTTTGTTTTATTTGCATTTGCATGTAACAGCCCATTTATTCCTAAGAAAAAAGGGTATGAAAAAGTAAATTTTCCAAACCATTCTTATCAGGTATTTAATGAAGCAGGATATCCCTATTCTTTTGAATATCCTGTTTATGCGCAAATTGAGCATAAAGTGAATTATTTTGGAGACAACTCAACAACAAAGGGTTGGATCAATATCAATATACCATCCTATAATGCGACTGTATTTGTAAGTTATAAAGCCATTTTACCTCATCAATTTGATACTTTAGTTAAGGACGCTTATACTTTTGCCAATAACCATAATAGTAAGGCAAGTGCAATTGAAGATTCAATATTCACTACCCAAAACGGTATCCACGGGGTGTTTTTTCATATTGGCGGAGATGTGGCTACTAATTATCAGTTTTTCTTGACCGATTCTTTGCATCATTTTTTTAGAGGCGCACTTTATTTTGACACGACTCCTAACGAAGATTCTTTGGCGCCAGCCAATGCTTTTCTTTTTAAGGATCTCACTCATTTAGTCAATACTTTTAAGTGGCAATAGTTAATTAAAAGTTGCATATACTTTTCCACACATCAAAAAACGCGCGGTATTTTTTTCATATCTTTACAATACAAATTTTAACATGATTATTATAGATTCTGTTTTGGTGAGCGATGAAATTGTAGAAGAACAATTTGTTTGTGATTTGACAAAATGCAAAGGGGGCTGTTGTGAAGACGGTGACGCTGGTGCGCCACTTGAAAACAAGGAAAAAGATTTTATCAAAGAATATTATGATATCGTTGAGCCTTATATGACAAAAGAGGGTATCAAGGAAGTGAAGCAGGTTGGACAATTTATGTATGATAGAGAGTTCGGTTGGGTTACTCCAACTATTAATGGTGAAATTTGTGCGTATGGGTACAAGGATGAAAAAGGAATTATAAAATGTGCTTTTGAACAAGCCTACAATGATGGCAAAATTCCTTGGAAAAAACCAATCAGCTGTCATTTGTTCCCCATAAAAATTACGAAAAGCAAATCTGATCCTGGTGTTGAATATTTAAATTATGAGCCAAGAGAAGACTTATGTGCAGCTGCTTGCTCATTAGGTGAAAAGTTAAAAGTGCCTGCATATGTATTTTTAAAAGAATCGATTATTAGAAAGTATGGTGCTGAATTTTATGATGCATTAGATGCTTCTGCAAAACATCTTCAAAAAAAATAATTCATTATTTATGCGAAGCATTTACGCCGATTCATTTTTAGAGAAGAGCACAGAGAAGGCTTTTGATACTGAGCATAGAAAAAAAATAAATTTTAATATTGGCAAGTACAATGCTGTAGTACCAAAGGGTTTGGCTCAGTTTACGGATTTGTCACGCGTAAGAGAGCTTGCAAAAAATAGAAAATGGGAAGCCATTGAGCATTTGGATTTATACTTAACACAGTTTGAAGAAAAAATTACAAAAAGAGGAGCAAAGGTTTTTTGGGCTGAGGATAGTGAACAAGCTTTAAATTACATTGGAGATATTTGCGAAGAGAAAAAATGTAAATCCATTGTTAAGAGTAAGAGCATGGTTACCGAAGAAATTCATTTAAATAATTATTTGGAATCTATCGGAGTTGAAAGTGTCGAAACGGATTTAGGAGAGTATATACAACAATTAGATGGCGAAGCGCCTTACCATATTGTAACTCCTGCAATGCACAAAAGCAAAGAGGATGTTGCAAAATTATTTACGGAAAAATTAGGAACAGATATTAATTTAACGCCAGAGCAATTAACATTGGTTGCGCGTAAAAATTTAAGAGTAAAGTATACCGAGGCGGAGATTGGAATTTCAGGAGCCAATTTTATTATTTCAGACATTGGTGGAATTGCGCTTACCGAAAATGAGGGCAATGCAAGACTTTCTGTTTCGATGCCTAAGACACATATTGTAATTGTTGGTATTGAAAAAGTGATTCCTTCTATAAGTGATTTAGGATTATTTTGGCCATTGCTTTCAAGCTATGGCACTGGTCAGCAAGTAACTGTTTATAATAGTGTTATCACAGGACCAAGACAAGAAGATGAAGTAGATGGGCCTGAGGATATGTATGTGATTTTGTTGGACAATGGTCGTACCGAATTGTTAGCCAATAGTAAATCAAGAGAAGCTTTATATTGTATTAGATGCGGCGCTTGTTTAAATGCTTGCCCCGTTTATAAAAATATTGGAGGCCATGCATACGAAACAACCTATAGTGGGCCTATTGGAAGTGTGATTACACCACATTTGCGTGGCATGCATGATTATAAACATTTAAGTTACGCGTCTAGCTTATGCGGCAACTGTACTGATGTATGTCCTGTGCGTATTAATTTACATGAACTTTTACTGGAGAACAGAAGACAATCTGTTGCAGATGGTGAAAGTGATTACAGTGAGAAATTTGCTTGGAAAGTTTGGAAGCAAAGCTCACTTAGTAGAAGATTGATGAATCAAGGAACTGCGCCAATTAAAAATTGGATTGTAAATAAAATGTTTAAAGGATGGACTGCTCAAAGGGCTCCATTGGTATTCCCTAAAAAAACATTTAATCAACTCTGGAAGGAAGCCAATAAGGGAAGAAAGTAATTATTAGGATAGTCTTAAAATATTTTAAGACATCATTACATTGGATCACATCAAATCACATCACATCACATCACATTGCGTCTGCATCTAATCTACTAACCGAATCGGCTTCAACCGGATCTTTTTGTTTTTTCAAACTCCAGTTTACCAAGTACACACCTATTAAAGTACAAATAGTACCAACTATACTATTCCAACTCATTTTTTCATTTAATAATAAGGAGCCAACCCATATGGCAACAATAGGATTGATATAGGCATACAATGAAGCAATAGCAGGCTTTAAATGTTTCATGCTATATATAAATGAAATAAATGCAAAAATAGAACCGCCAATTACCATATAAATAATGGCTCCCCATGATATGGCAGGTATTTCACTAAATGGAATATAATTTCCTGAGAGTACCGTATATATTGCCATACAAGCCGAACTGATAAGCATTTGCCAGCCAATGGAATTGTAAGAATTAATTTCCATTTTTGATCTAGCAATCACTATCGATCCAATACTCCAACAGATCATTGCAAACATCGAAAGCCCCACGCCTAATAAGTAATCAGGGCCGTGTGCTTGCATGCTATCCTTATAAAAAATAAATCCGATGCCCACAATACCTAGTAACAAACCACCAAGGGTGGGTGTATTTATTTTGATGGCTTTAAAATAAAATCTTTCTATAAGCACTACCGATAATGGATACAATGCAGCTATTAAAGCAGCCAATCCACTGGTAATAAATTGAAGTCCATAAGTAGCAATGCCATTGGCAGAAACAAACATTAAAAATGCCATTGCAAAAAGCCACAAAAATTGTTTTGCAGTTGGTAGTTTTTCTCCTTTTATTAAAAAGAAAATCACATAAATACTCCCCCCTAAAAATTGACGAATACTTGCCAGTTGAAAAGCAGCATGCATATGGCTAATGCCAATTTTACTAGCCACCCAAGTAGTACCCCAAACAATGCTGGTAACCGTTAGTGCTAGATATGCTTTTTTTTGACTAGACATGTATTTGATTTATTGCAGCATCTGAATTATTGCAGCATCGCCGCAAATATTAATGTTTAAAATGTCTTAACTGTGTCATCACCATTGCTAAACCATTTTCAACGCAATAAGCAACACTATCCTTGTCTCTTACCGAACCGCCCGGTTGAATGAAGGCTTCAATACCTTCATGATGTGCAATGCGAACACAATCATCAAATGGGAAGAAAGCATCAGATGCTAAAGCTGCACCCTTTAAATCAAAATTGAATTGCTTTGCTTTTTCAATAGCATGTCTCAATGCATCTACTCTTGAAGTTTGACCACAACCTTTTCCAACTAATTGCTTGTTTTTGATAAGTGCAATTGCATTGCTCTTTAAATGCTTACAAATAATATTACCAAATTCTAAATCTTCTTTTTCACTTGCAGTACATGCTCTTGCGCCTACTTCCCCCCAATTTGCATAGTTACCATTATCCAATCCCTGCTCTAAGGTTCCGTTTAAAATTGATTTTTGTTGAGTTGGCTTAAAGCTAACGCCAGCTTTGCTTTGCAATAAAATTCTATTTTTCTTTGAAGATAAAATAGTCAATGCTTCTGGTTCAAATGCTGGAGCAATTAATACTTCGAAGAAAATTTCTTGAATTGCTTCTGCTGTTGCTTTGTCAATAGTTCCGTTGGTTACTAAAACACCACCAAATGCACTTTCAGGATCTCCCGCTAGGGCTGCAGTCCAGCTTTCAAAAACAGTATTTCTTTGCGCTACGCCACATACATTAGTGTGCTTAATAATTGCAAAGCTAGTGGAAGTTAAATCACCAATCAACGCAATAGCTGCATCAACATCCACTAAATTATTATAAGATAATTCTTTACCATTTAATTGAGTAAACCAAGCTTCTAAATTACCATAAAAAGTAGCTACCTGATGTGGGTTTTCACCATAACGTAATACTTTGCCCGCAGCTGGATTAAAATAATTGCTAATGGCAATATCATAATGCATCACCACTTCGAAAGCCTTAGCAGCAAAGGCTTTTCTTTGTTCTAAAGTAGTTGTTCCATTTTGTGCAATCAACATTGCATTTAATGTTTGGTAATCATCTTTTGCAGACAAAACCACTAAATCACGAAAGTTTTTTGCAGCTGCACGAATCATAGAAGGTCCACCGATATCAATTTTTTCAATGATTAATTTTTCTTCGTCGGTAGTTCTTAAAGTTTCTTCAAATGGATACAGGTCCACAATTACCAAGTCCATTTCTGGGATTTTATATTGCGCCATTTCTGCCAAATCCTGTGGCTCATACCTTCTTCCTAATATACCTCCAAAAACCGAAGGGTGTAATGTTTTAACACGGCCTCCTAAAATAGAAGGGTAGCCTGTAACACTTTCAACGGATACACATGGGATACCTAAATCCTCTAAAAATTTTTGTGTTCCACCCGTTGAATAAATGGTGATATTTAACTGTTGTAAGGTTCTTGCTAAGGGTTCTAAGCCGTCTTTGTAGAATACAGAGATAAGGGCTGATTGTATTTTCTTTTCCATAGGCAAAGTTAAGCCCTTCCATATTTTTCATATCTGCAGATTTTCCACAAAAAATGCAATTAACTGAATAACTTTTGAAGAAAATAGATTGAAAAAAGGCCCAGAATTGCCAATATCCATTTTGGTTGCTTTAGATAAAGCCATAAATACACAAATAATAGGATTAAATAATACATCCAAATTTGAAATCCGCTCATTGATATTTGAAT
This sequence comes from Sediminibacterium sp., assembly GCA_036845345.1. Lineage (GTDB taxonomy): Bacteria > Bacteroidota > Bacteroidia > Chitinophagales > Chitinophagaceae > Sediminibacterium. The sequence continues at coordinate 19,219 of DAIUEC010000021.1, read as the reverse complement.
GCTAGCCGCTTTTGTTTGTAAAAACCAGCTACTTACAAAATGGTTAAAGAACTCTATATAGGCTTCAACCATTCGGCCCCATAAAAGAGTAAATCGTATTTGTATAGGTAAAATAAGAAGTATGCCTAAGCCATATAAAATATAATTACTAAGTGGCACCATTATAAAATTACTTACCAGCACCCATCCCGCTATTTGATGAAAGTGTAAAGCTAAAATGGGAAAAGTAGTGAGTTGCGCTGATAAACTCATACAACAATTGCCCCATAAAAATTGAATGATTGGATTTTTTAATTCAATGGATTTAAACAATAATTTATAAAATAAATGGATGCCTATAACCGCAGCATAAGAAAGTTGCAGTCCAATATTATTCAAATGTTGAATATCAAATAATAAAATAACCAACACGCCTCCAGCAATTGTATTTAACATGTAACTACTTGCTCCCAAAAATTTCCCAATGGTAAAAATGCTAAAAAACAAGCTGGCTCTTACTATGGAGGGACTTGCGAATGCCATTAAAGTATAGATCCAAACACAAGTAAGTAAAAAAAATAGTTCAAGTGTTAAGAAAAATACATGACTTGGTAGCAACTGGGTGACTCTTTTTAAATTTTTAAATAAAATTTCCAAGTGCATGCCGCTGATGGCAATAATATGTACAATACCTAACTGCGTATAAGCATTTGTCAAATTTTGATCCATGTCCGATTTTACGCCCAATACAATGGCTTGCGCAAATCCATTAGCTTCTTTATTGGTTATGGTAGCATTCAATTTTGCAATCACCCAATTTCTGCAACTTAAAATTATTTGGGTTGGATAGGGTATTGATACCAGCGCTTGATTTTGCGAAGCTATTTGTATAGCAAAGCCCCAACTTATTATTGCTAAGTAAGTAAAGACTCCAATAATGGATTGTTGAATTTTAAATATGGTAAGTATCAATAAAAAACCTGTGCTAGAGATTAAAATTGAAATTGTGATGACAAAAGTTTGTGCTCCTGAAATCTGAACATATTGCTTAGCTAAAAGGACCCCGATTAATAAAAGGGTGGCAATAAATACCAATGGGTGCGCTGCTCTCCATTGACTATAATTTGATTGCATTGCCTAAATTAATGCAATACTATATGCTAAAATGTTCGGTATTTACTTAGCCCCAATAAGGAATACAGCTAGTTTTTTGTGTAATTCAGGCTTATTGCTTTTCCAGTAAGCAATCGTTGCTGTTTTAATAAACTCATTGGGTGCGGTAATGTCAACACCAATACACAATCTAGTTTGAGGATGACAGTATTGTATAATTGCTTCCAACATTTGATTATTTCTATAAGGAGTTTCAATAAACAATTGAGTACAACCCCTTAGTTTGGCATCCGCCTCGAGTGCTTGAATTTTTTTCTTTCTTTCATTCGTATCAATAGGTAGGTACCCATGAAATTGAAAATTTTGCCCATTCATACCACTTGCCATTAAAGCAAGTAATAAGGAAGAGGGTGCCGTATATGGTTTTACAATGGCCCCAAGTTCTTGTGCAGCGGCAACCAAAATTTGTCCAGGATCTGCAATACCTGCACAGCCTGCCTCAGAAACAATACCAATATTTTTTCCTTGTTTTAGCAATTGTGAAAAAGACTGAATTTGCTCAGCTTCTACTTTATGTATTGCATGCCATACATAATTATCAATCACCATTTCCTTCCATACTTTTTTAAAAAATCGGCGCGTGGTTTTTTCATTTTCAACAAAAAATGCATCGCATTGCGCTATCCATTGCTGTGTATCTGCTGGAATTGCTTCCCATCCTTCTTCATGCAATAACATGGGCAATAAAAATATTTTTCCAATACTCATTAGTTATTGTCTTTTATTTCTTGTGTATTTAAGTGAGCAGCTATTAGGGCATAAAATGGTGCTGCCATCCATCCTATAATGGGTATCAAATGCATTATGTAAAAAACAATTCCATTGGCGATGGGTAATCCTTTATGGGTACTCACATAATTTGCAGCAGTAATTCTGGATTTATTTTCAGTAGCTAATCCATAGTCTAGCATTGCATATCCAAAATAATAGCACTCCATAACTATCGTGAAAATAGGCGTAAACCAACCAATAATTGGAATGGTACACACTAATATTATTGGGATTAAATAAACCACCTGCCATAACATATTGGTAAGGTTAAGTTTTATGGCACGTATTACCAATCCTATATATTCTATCCATTTAAATTCAAAAGGCTCGTTTTTTTGAATAGCAGCAATGCGTAAATGCTGATAAGAAAAAACTGGAGCAAATAAAATGAGGAATATAAATTTAAATAAGGCAAAATAAAATAGAAGCAATGTAAACCATAACCAGAAACTACCCATGGTAATAAAGAATCCTAACAAGTCACTTCCTAATGTATCAACCCATGACTTTAAACCAGTTTTTAAAATGATCCATTCAATAAATAAACTGGAAGTTTGGCTAAAGTAAGTTATGCCAATCACAAAAAGAAATGCATAAATAATACCAGGTATAATCATCCACCTCCACATGCGATGTTGCATGATGAATTTGTGTGCTAAAAAAAAGGCACGAATAGAAATGATTAATTCTTTAAGCAATGGTTTGAATTTGCAGTAAAGGTACGAAGTCCTTTATTAGGATTGCATTTTGGTTCCATAAGCCAAATCTCCCGCATCTCCTAAGCCCGGTATGATATAACTATGGTCATTTAAGGTGTCATCAATATCGCCACACCAAATTGGAGTATCCTTGCCCAATGCAGCTTCCACCGTTTCAATCCCTTTTTTACTGGCAATGGCAACCACAATATGCAAAGCAGCTGGGGTTTGATTTTTGGTAATCGCTTTAATCGTTTCTACCAAAGAGGCTCCCGTAGCCAACATAGGATCAGATACAATTACAATACGGTTGTTTAAATCGGGACAGCTCATGTATTCGACACTTATTTCAAAACTTCCATCCTCATGGTGTTTTCTGTAGGCAGAAATAAACGCATTATCCGCTTTATCAAAATAATTAAGCATTCCTTGATGTAATGGAAGGCCTGCTCTTAAAATGGTAGCCAACACTGGTTGTTCAGCCAGCACTTTTGATTGATGAATGCCTAATGGGGTAGTAGTTGGAACTATTTTACTTGGTAATTGCTTACTCATTTCATAAGCTGCTACTTCGCCAATGCGTTCTAAATTTCTTCTAAAACGCATTCTATCATTTTGCACATTTACGTCTCTCAATTCTGCTACCCAATTGCTTAATAAACTATGCTTTTCACTTAAATGATAAACCATTGCGTTATATTTTTTCCGAAATTAAGTTTCTTAGAGACAATTTTAAAATAATTTAAATCCATCTCCATCAAATAACCCTTTGTCACTCAATTTTAGATGCGGAATTACCAATAAAGCCATAAAACTTAAGGTCATAAATGGAGCGGCTAAGGTACTACCTAATGATTTTGCCATTAAGTCAATCTTAGTATAGGCATCCGCAACAATATAAGGGTCCTGAATACTCATTAAGCCTGCAACAGGCAGACCTAACACTTCCTGCTCCTCATTATTAACACAGCTAATTCCCCCTTTTTGAGCAATTACTAAATTGATTGCCTTAACTATACTTTCATCATCCACGCCAAATGCAATAATATTATGACTATCGTGCGCCACCGTGGAAGCTATTGCACCTTGCTTAAAACCAAAATTTTTAATGAATGCCATTTTAGGCGCTGCTTTAAAATAGCGATTGTATACCACCATTTTTAAAACGTCTTCATTTGAATTGGAGCAGATTTTATTGTCAATCAGTGTAGGCTTTACCCACAAGCAATTCGTGATTAATTGACCATCAATTGCCTCGATAACAGGAATCTCGCCATTTTCATTGGCAGGATATTCATTAATATTTACTTGAATGGATGCAGCTTCAATATCACATGCGTCAAACTGATTGATAATTTTTTCTTCCACTACTGGAATAAAAGATTTCCCATTTTCTGCAACTAATACTCCATTAATATAGGTTCGTTTTACATTGAATGATTTTAAATCTTCAACCACTATAAAATTTGCAGGATCTCCTTCGCGTACTTCTCCGGTCGGTAATTTATAATGCAAAACAGGATTGATACATGCAGCTCTTAAAACATTAAATACGTCAATACCTTTAGCTACAGCTCTTGCACAAAGTGCATTAATATGTCCTTCCAATAAACTATCAGGATGCTTGTCGTCGCTACATAACATCATCATATGCGGATGATCATCTAATAGTTCATACAATGCTTCAAAATTTTTTGCTGCACTTCCTTCTCTGATTAAAATGCGCATTCCAAAGCTTAACTTATCCACCGCTTCCTCAATGGTAAAGCATTCATGGTCGGTGCTAATGCCAGCTTGGATATATTGCTTTGCTTCTTCGCCTATCAAACCAGGTGCGTGGCCGTCTACAGGTTTTCCTAATTTATGTGCGGCAGCAATTTTTTTCATTACTTCAGCATCCTTAAATAATACGCCAGGGAAATTCATCATTTCACTTAAATAATAAATATCCTCATTTGCTAGTAGTGTTGCAACTGCGTCACTATTAATTTCGGCACCTGCTGTTTCATAAGTAGTAGCAGGCACACAACTTGGTGCTCCAAAGAAAAAGTGAAAGGGTACTTTTTTACCATTATCAATCATATAGTGAACTCCTTCTACTCCACATACATTGGCTATTTCGTGTGGATCGCTAATGGTACCAATGGTTCCGTGTACAACTGCTAGTCTTGCAAATGCGCTAGGAATGAGCATACTACTTTCAATATGGACATGGCTATCTATAAAGCCTGGTAAGATATAATGATTGGGGGCATTTTCACAGGGAGTTATATTTTTAATAATCCCATTATGAATAGTGAGCGTTGCTGGAAAAATATGTTTTGATAAAATATCTACATATTGCCCAGAAACCGTATAAGTAGTTTCCATAATTTAATACTTGAATTATAAATTAAACCAGTAACTAAATTTAAAGATAATTGCTCTGTTCTTATTCTTAAATATTGGATCTGTATAGTAATTGTCCGTGTATACTAAGAAAAAGTCACTCATTGGTTTGAATCTATATTGAAGACGACTATTGATATTTATATTGTTTTGCTGTGTATTGTATTGCATAAAAGTGGTCCAAAACAAACTAGTAGAAAAGTTCCAATCAATTTTTGGAGATAGAAGTACTAAATTATTGGTACCATAAGGTTTTGGCAATTCAATTTTATTAAGCTCTGCTCTTAAAGATAATTTTAAATGCGGTTGTGATTTCCAGCTAACACCCACTGAAGCTCCTTGGATAGAACCATTATAAAATTGTCCTAAAGTCAACATACTTTCCACTCCAAAAAGTTTACGAACATCAGAAATATACATCATCTGAAGTTGATTAAACTGATAATATCCTGATGGCAATGGAGTGCCGCTAGTAAATGAAATGGGGTATAATAAATTTAAACTGGTGTTAGATAATGAAGTCGTTAAAAAAGAGGCATTTTTAAAATCAGTTTGAACACTAAACTTAGCATCCGATTCATTCAAACTATTGTCAGGATGGAAAGTGGCAAAATCCTCCACTCTTAATTGAAATTTAGCCAGTGGCCCTGAAGCTGGTAGTATTTTATAAGCCACTTGATTAAATGTATGCATAAAGCCTAGTCTTATAGTTGTATCTCTAACGGCGTCATAATTGTTAATCATTTGCACATAGCCCATGTCGGTATAATAGTTCTTTCCAACGTTTCCTACCAAAGTGATAAAACTCCAATGTTTGCTTTCTTTCATTAAACCAGCTTGCACATATTTATCCTGGTCCACCACCGTTTCTTTAAAAGCCTGATGATAGTCTGCCCATGCGCTAAATGTACCTTCGGTATTTGAATATTCAAAAGTAATTCCTGCATTTCTACCATATTTATCTAGTGGATTTTTTTTAGCCTCCTCTTCTGAAATATAATTTTCTCTGTTTAAAAAATATGCTTTAATCATGGATCTTTTAAGTACACTTCTTTGAATTGTAATTGCAGAAAAATTTTCAGGTGAATAATTTCCTTGTTTTCCTGTTTGCATATCCATCACCCCAATTCTGGTTGCAGGATCAATATTTCCAGAAAGTCTTGCTCCAAATAATATAGGTATTCTATTGCCGTCTTTGTCTAATCCAATTGTTCTAGAGTAAAATGGCTTAATTCCAGGAATACCCAAATTGGAAAATAAATCAGAGTTCTCTAAAAAGAAATTTCTTTTCTCAGGTAAGAAAATGTCAAATCGAGTAAGGTTTGTTACTTGTTGATCTACTTCAACTTGAGAGAAATCAGGGTTGACAGTTAAGTCTAAATTTAAAGATGCATTTAATGCTAGTTTTGCATCAAACCCTGCACTGGCAGTAGTGCTAAGGGGTAGGCCATTCTCTTTATCTTCACTTGTATTGCCATTGATATAAGGCAAAAAGATGATATTTTTTGTAGTAACTGGCGCACCTTCAATTGGCCAATTCAATAAACCGGTGTGGCCTAAATCATAGGAGTGAAAGTTGGTAGGAATTTTTGCCCAAGTACTGTATTCATTGTTTTTCGCATCAACCCTTAAAAAATTAATACCCCAATTCGTTTGCTTTGGGTCATATCGAATTGATTTTAATGGAATCATGATTTCAGCAATCCAAAAATTTCCATAATCTTTTGTTGCAGAAAACCATTTACTATTCCAGCTCATGGATAACTTATCCTCGAAACTATTATTTAATTGATCTTCTGACTGCACATTTAATGCGTTCACTACAAAAAAGAAACCATTCGTTTTTTTATTGAGTGGATCTAAAATGATACCAACACAATCATTTCCATCATGACCACCATCTCTTTTTAATCCACTTATAATATGGGTACCGCTGTCATAAACTTTAAAGGCGAAATATAAATTATCCTTATCGTAAGTCATCCTAGCCTCAGTCTTACGGGTAGGTGTTCCAATGTCATTTGGATATTTTTTTATAAAATTTTGGGCAACTTCTGCGTTGGCCCAAACAGCTTCATCTAATACTCCATCTATTTTAATGGGGGATGAAAAAGGCTTTATATTATATTGATATTGTTTTTGGTAATCAGAAATAACTTGGGCAGTGACTGGTTTGCTTAACAATAAAGAACTCACTAAAACTAAAAATAATAAACGCATTTTCTTCATAGGTTGCAAATATCCTACATGAAACGATTAGACTCGTTTTTTTAACAAAAAACACTAAAAAAATATATAAACGGCTTAATCCTTACTTAGAATATCAGGTCTACGCTCTTTGGTACGCGCAACCGCCTGTTCCTGACGCCAAATGCCTACTTTTTTGGGATCCCCAGTTAGTAATACCGGGGGCACTTCGAGGCCTCTAAAATTGGCTGGTCTTGAGTACACGGGTGGAGCTAATAAATTGTCTTGAAAAGAATCGGTAAGTGCCGAGGTTTCATCATTTAAAACACCTGGTATTAATCGGCCTACTGAATCTACAATAATCGCTGCCGCTAATTCACCACCACTTAATACATAGTCTCCAATAGAAATTTCTTTGGTAACATAAAGGTCGCGTATACGTTGATCAATGCCTTTGTAATGCCCGCAAATAATAAGTATCCTATTTTTTATAGAAAGGGTATTGGCCTCTTTTTGGTCAAATGTTTTGCCATCTGGCGTTACAAATATGATCTCATCAAATTTGCCTTCCTGTTGTAATTCATCTATGGCATTAGAAAGGGGCTCACACATAATAACCATACCTGCACCTCCACCATATTGATAGTCGTCTACTTGACCATGTTTATTAATTGCCCATTTTCTTAATTGGTGCAACTTAATAGTTAAGTGTCCTCTTTCCTGAGCACGCTTCATAATGCTATGCTCAAATGGGCTAGTCAATAGTTCGGGTAAAACAGTTAATATCTCAATGGTCATAATGCAAAGTTAATCCAAAAACTCCCCCAAATCTCTTCGGTTCTTTTTTGTAGGGCGTCCAATTTTACTTAAACGCTTTCCGGTTTGGAAGGTAGCAGCTACCTGTCTAACTCTTTCAAGCTCTTCAACAGGGGTAAGGTCTTCGTAATATTTAATCGCTTCGGCATAAGCCATGCGAGATTCTAAAATTTGTGTAACCTTGATGGTCCAATTTTTATGCTCGGTTCTTGCATCGTAAATATCTCCCACCACCACAGCTCTTGAAGCCTTCACATTTTCACCTTTTAATTTCACGCGCCCTTTGTCAATAGCTTCAGTAGCTTGGCTTCTTGTTTTAAAAACACGAATGGACCAGAGGTATTTATCAAGCCTTACTTTTTCTTTTTTCTCAGTTGCTTCTTTCATGCATTATGCATTTTTTTCTGCGAAGTATTTATGAAAATACGGAATGGTTTCAATGCCTTTGTAAAAGTTAGCGATATCGTATTTTTCATTTGGACTGTGTAAATTATCACTATCTAATCCGAATCCCATAAATACAATTTTCAATCCTAATTCTTTTTCAAACAAAGCACAAATAGGAATACTTCCACCACCTCTTACCGGGATAGGTTCTTTGCCAAAAGTAGTTGCAATTGCTTTCGCTGCACTTTTATATTCATGAGAATCAATAGGTGTCATATATGGTTCGCCACCATGATGTTCAAATGCTTCAACTGTAACATTGGGCGGCGCAATTTTTTTGAAATGAGCAAGCACCATTTCAGTAATTTTTGCTGAAGATTGATTGGGCACTAATCGGCATGAAATTTTTGCGAATGCTTTTGAAGGCAATACAGTTTTTGCGCCTTCGCCAGTATAGCCTCCCCAAATTCCATTTACTTCTAATGTGGGTCTAATGCCCGTGCGCTCGTTAGTACTATATCCTTTTTCACCCCATACTTCTTTGATACCTAAATCTGCCGACCATTCCTTTAAATCAAATGGAGCTTCTGCCATTTTCTTTCTTTCTGCCTCAGTAGATTCAACTACATCTTCATAAAAACCTGGTATGGTGATATGATTGTTTTCATCGTGACAAGATGCAATCATTTTTGATAAAATAGTAATTGGATTCGCCACTGCACCACCGTAAACACCACTATGTAAATCACGGTTTGGACCTGTCACTTCTACTTCAATATAACTTAATCCTCTTACGCCAATATCTATAGAAGGATTGTCCATGCTAATCATAGCTGTGTCACTAATTAAAATTACATCTGCTTTTAATAAGTCATGATGTGCTTTCACAAAAGTGGCAAGGTTAGGGCTTCCAATTTCCTCCTCACCCTCTATGATAAATTTAATATTCGTACAAAGTGAATTTGTCTTAGTCATTATTTCTAATGCTTTTACATGCATATAAAATTGGCCCTTATCGTCACATGATCCGCGCGCAAATATTTTGCCATCAATGATAGTTGGATCAAATGGACCGCTTTTCCAAAGCTCTAATGGTTCAGCAGGTTGTACATCGTAATGTCCGTAAACCAATACGGTTGGGAAACTAGGATCTACTATTAGTTCACCATACACAATGGGGTGACCCTCGGTTTCATATATTTTAGTTGTTTTTGCACCTGCATCTTGCAATGATTTTTCTACTGCTTTTGCGCAGGTTAACATGTCTTCTTTATTTTCACTTTTCGCACTTACACTAGGGATTCTTAACAAATCCAACAATTCGTTTAAAAAACGATCTTTATTTTCTTCTTGAAATTGTTTCCAACTATTCATACTTTTTATTTTTCTATATTTTTATAATTGATGTTTGTTATTAGACAAAACATTCTCCATATTCCATTCTAATTGTTGCTTAAAGGAGTGTTGTCTTCTATCACAATCAGCTAAATTACAAATTGCGCAGCTAAATGGCATACAACCATCAGTATGTATAAAAAATTCAACACTATCTCCAAATTTGCTTTTAATTAAATCGGTAAAATGATCCATCACTAAATGCGCTTCATGTACGTTTAAATACCAAGGCATTGTTAAATGACAATCAATATGTAATAAAGGGCCGTATTTAATTACGCGTAAGTTATGTAAGTCAATCCAATTGTCATTTCGGTTTTTATTTATTTCGGCAATTACATTTTCCAAAAGTGCCATATCTGCCTCATCCATAATACCAGCAAGGGATGCCCTAAGTATTTTGTAACCATCATATACCACCCATGTTCCCAAAAGTATTGCAATGATTGAATCTACTTTTTGAATCTTTGTTATCATTAAAATGATTAATCCAACTGCAACAGTAATAGTGGTAAAAAAATCGATTAAAAATAATTTACCACTGGTAACCAATGCTAAAGAATTATTCTTTTTACCCATGCGCATTACAAACAAGGCAGTGGCAATATTGATGATTGCGATTAAAATTAATAACCACAAACCGTTTCCTAAATTATGAAGCGTGCCAGGATGAATAAAGCTATCAATGGATTCATAAATAATTAAACAACCTACAACAATAATCAATGTGCCTTGAAATGCGGATGAAATAAATTCTGCTTTACCATGCCCATAAGGATGATCCTTGTCCTTAGGTTTGGCTGCTATATACAAACTATACGAACCTACCAAAGTTGCAATAATATTTACCACACTCTCTAAAGTGTCAGATAAGACAGACAAAGAATGTGTAATAAAAAAAGCAGTAATTTTTAAGATAAATACAATGATAGAAAGTCCCGTTAGGGTATACTGTATTCTTAAATTTTGTTTAGAATTATGCACTGGGTGAAATTGAAAAATAATCAGTTGATTGTGCCAAAATTATTTGCTTGCAATTGCTTCGGCATATCTTTTTTGAACAAATTCCCAGTTCACTAAATTCCACCAGTTATTAATATAGTCCGGACGTTTATTTTGATATTTTAAATAGTAAGCATGTTCCCAAACATCCAAACCAACCAATGGCGTTCCTTGTACTTCAGCAATATCCATTAAAGGATTATCTTGGTTTGCCGTTGAGCTTACAGCTAAACTACCATCTTTCTTAATGAGTAACCATGCCCATCCGCTACCAAATCTTGTTTTAGCTGCTTCCCCAAATGCTTTTTGAAAATCAGCAAAAGATCCAAATGATTTATTGATTGCATCTGCTAATGCACCAACAGGAGCAACGCTTGGTGCTGGCTTCATGAGTTGCCAAAAGAATTCATGGTTATAATGTCCGCCTGCATTGTTACGCATTTTAGGACTATACTTTGAAATATTTTTCAAAAGGGAAACTAAGGAAGTAGATGCAGTGTCTACTTTTTCTGCAACAGATGCATCCGCTAAATTTTTTGCATAAGTGGCTGCGTGCTTAGTATAATGAATTTCCATTGTTAAAGCGTCAATGTATGGCTCTAAGGCATTGTACGCATAAGGCAAGGGCTGTTGTTGATATTCATTCACTGCTACAAATGAAGCAGGAGTAATTTTAGTGATTATTGGAAGGGTAGCTAATGCAATACCCGCTTTGCTAGTTTTAGTTAAAAATTGGCGACGACTTTGATTTGAACTTTCCATAATATTATTTTTTAAAGTACTTCTGTAAAGTTACTTTAATTGGCTGTAAAAGCCTATAGTAAAATTCCTGATTAAATAACTGGGAATCGCGCATTGCTTTGTAGGTAAGAAATAAACCTACTGGGATCAAAATGCTTGACGACAACCACATACCTTTATAAACGGTCCACTCGCCTGATTTGGCAAATTTTTCACCAAAATTGTTCAATAAGAAAAAGATTACAAAAAATACAATGGCAAGTACCAATGGAGTTCCAAGTCCTCCTTTTCGTATAATTGAGCCCAATGGTGCGCCAATTAAAAACAATACAATACATGCAAAAGACAGGGTGAATTTTCGGTGCCATTCTATTGCATGGTATGCACCGGCAGATGCATTGGATTTAAAAGTTTCTTTAATGCTTTGTATATTATTAATGATAGAGGTAAACTGGTATCCTAATGACTCTAGGATATTACTAGAAAGTGAATCAGGTAATATGGCATTAAAATTTTGAATACTTGGTGTATTTTTTAAGGAAGCAAAAACGGCTGCGCTGTCTTTATATTTCATGAACTTCATATAAGGCATTACTTCTAAGTTCATTTTTTTTACATAAAAACTATCCTTGTTTTGCAAAGAGTCAATGGCGTGACTAAGCTGCCTAATACTTAACATTTTGGGATCATAAATATTTTCATTCCCCTTATTCATTTGAAAACTACTAAGGTTAAATACTTTCTTATATTCTTTAAAATGTAGTCTTGTGAATTCGGTGTTGGTGGTATTTTTTAATCCTCTTTCTTGGTATCTCCATCCATTATACATGATGAATTCCAAAAATTTCTTATCCTTTGAAACCCTCATCACGCCTGATTCTGCAATGATCATATTGTCCTGCAGATTAAATTTCTTTTCAAAAATTACAATGTTGCGAATTACGCTGTCATTGGATTCTTTCTTCCCTAACTTAATAACATATCCGTCTATCTTATCATAAAAAACGCCTTCTTTAATATCCAATGCGGGCTTTGAAACAATGATCTCATATTTAAGAGAACTAAGTTTCATTTGCGTAACAGGAATAATATTATTGGCAAATAAAAATGCTACACCGGATAAGAAAATGGCGAAAATAAATAAGGGGCGCATAAATCTAACCAAAGGGATACCAGCTGCTTTAATGGCAATTAATTCAAAACTTTCTCCCAGGTTTCCAAAAGTCATGATAGATGAAAAAAGTAAAGCCAATGGCAATGCAGTGGTGAATGTGCTTACTGAAACAAGCCCGATTAATTCAAGGATGGTAAATAAATCCAATCCTTTGCCCACTAAATCGTCAATGTAAAGCCAAAAAAATTGCATCGTCAGCACAAATGTAGAAATGGTAAGTGCTGCCAAGAAAGGCCCAATGAATGCCTTTAATATTAGTATGTCTAATTTTTTGAACAAGTTGTTACAACTAGCTTCCTATTCTATGAAAAAGGTCTTTTACTTGGTATCCCCAAAGTTGACTTTGATCCTTGATTTCGTTTTTCTCAGCAAAGTCTTTGATAATCAAAACAGTTTGATTTGAAATTTCTGTTTTTTCAACCCTGAATTCAAAATATTCATTTTTTTCGCTGTGTAACCATCTAAAGCGAATAAACTTATCTTCCTCTTGGTCAAGGATTTCGGCCTTATCAGGTACTCCACCATTCCATGAAAAACTGAATACATTTTCCCACTCATCTACTTTATCAGCAAACCACTCCTGTAAGCCAGAAGCTGTTGAAAGGAATTCAAATAATATACCTGGTGAACATCTCACTGGAAACTCTAATGTAAATAATTGCTTCTTACTCATAAATAACGCGATAACCTCTTTTTATATAGTTCGTTAGGTGCAATAATAATAATTAAAGACAAGCTTCCAAGTATTTTTCATTGTTTATTCGTTAACAAACTGCCAATATGTAAAAGTAAGGGTGTTTATTTGTACTTAAGTTATTGATATTCAGTATTTTAAATAAGTTATGCATTTGAAAATATTTTATCGTAACCCTGACTTATCTTTGCCTTCCTTAATGATGAAATATGTTTAATAGCCTTAGTGAAAAATTAGAGTCCGCGTTTAAGCACCTGAAAGGTCAGTCGCGTATCAATGATTTGAATGTTGCCAATACTTTAAAAGACATCAGAAAAGCATTGTTAGATGCCGATGTGAACTTTAAAATTGCTAAAGAATTTACGGATAGTATTAAGGAAAAAGCAATTGGCGAAAAGGTAATTAATGCGATTAGCCCGGGTCAGTTAATGGTTAAAATTGTGCAGGATGAATTGACTGCATTAATGGGTGCTGAAGCGACACCATTAAGTTTAAATGGAAATCCAACAATCATTTTGGTTGCCGGTTTGCAAGGTTCTGGTAAAACTACTTTTTCAGGAAAATTAGCTAATTATTTAAAGGCGCAGAAAAAATCTCCGTTGTTGGTTGCTGCAGATATTTATCGTCCTGCGGCAATGGATCAATTAACAGTATTAGCCGAACAAATTGGAGTAGATATTTTTGTTGAAAGAGAAAATAAGGATGCAGTTTCCATTGCGCAAAATGCAATTGCCTATGCAAAACAAAATAATAAAAATGTAATTATTATAGATACTGCAGGTCGTTTAGCAGTAGATGAAGTAATGATGACCGAAGTGGCAAATATTAAATCTGCCATCAATCCTCAAGAAATTTTATTTGTTGTAGACTCCATGACAGGGCAGGATGCAGTCAATACAGCAAAGGCTTTCAACGAACGCTTAGATTTTACGGGTGTTGTTTTAACCAAGTTAGATGGTGATACAAGAGGTGGTGCTGCATTGAGTATTAAGTATACTGTGAATAAACCAATTAAGTTTATTAGCAGTGGTGAAAAGATGGACACCTTGGATGTTTTTTATCCTGAACGTATGGCCCAAAGAATTTTGGGAATGGGTGATATCACTTCATTAGTTGAAAAAGCACAAGCGCAATATGATGAAGAAGCTGCTAAAAAATTAGAAAAGAAAATTCGAAAAAATCAATTCGATTTTGAAGACTTTTTAACGCAGATTCAGCAGATTAAAAAGATGGGTAATTTGAAAGATTTGATGGGTATGATTCCTGGCATGGGAAAAAGTTTAAAAGATGTAGATATTAAAGATGATGCATTTAAAGGAGTGGAAGCAATCATACAATCTATGACCGTTTTGGAAAGACGCAATCCCGATATGTTAACGCCAAGTCGTAAGCAAAGAATAGCAAATGGTTCTGGAAAAAATATTGGCGAGATCAATGCCTTTATCAAGCAGTTTGATCAAATGAAGCAAATGATGAAAATGATGAATGGCCCAATGGGGTCGGCAATGATGAGTAAAATGCCGGGAATGAAAAGATAATAATTCCTTGACAGCTTGTAATTAATTGATTTTCAGTAGATTTTTGACCAAATTTTAATTTAGACAGCCTTTTTAGCTCCATTTTGTTGGGTAAATTCAAAGGGTTGTCTTATATTTGCAGCTCAACCTTATTTATTAACGCCTATAAATTTCTATTTAAAATGGCAGTAAAGATCAGACTACAGCGTCATGGTAGTAAAAAAAGACCTTTCTACTTTATAGTAGTGGCCGACGGACGCGCACCAAGAGATGGTAAATTCATCCAAAAAATTGGTACTTACAATCCTTTAACAGTTCCTGCGACAATCGAATTAGATCGTCAAAAAGCGTTAGAGTGGTTAAACAAAGGTGCTCAACCTACTGACACCGTTCACAGAATTTTATCATTCAAGGGTGTTCTTTATTTGAAACACTTATTGCGTGGTGTTAAATTAGGCTTATTTGATGATGCAACTGCAATGGCTAAGTTCCAAACTTGGTATGCTGAGCATGAGTCACAAGTAGCTTCTAAAAATGATGCGCACAAAAAAGCACAAGCTGCTAAAAAAGTGTACGTACCCGTTGTAAAGAAAGTTGCTGAGCCAGTTGCTGAAGAAGCTGCTCCAGAAGCTGCACCAGAAGAAGTTGCGAATGCAACTGATGAAAGCGCACAAGTTTCAGCGCCTGCTGCTGAGGAAACTCCAGCTGCTGAATAGTTTAATACTATTTAAAATAGCTAATAAAAACCCTGACTCCATTTGGAAGTCAGGGTTTTTTATGCGCTTGAATTCCTATTAATTGATTTAAATTTGCGCATGAGTGAATACATACATATCGGTAAACTAGTAGCACCACATGGGGTAGCAGGAAGTTTAATTTTAGAACATGCTTTAGGTAAACCTATTCACTTTAAAGGAATTGAAGCTTTGTTTGTAGAACAAAAAACTGGAAGTTTTATTCCTTATTTTATTGAGTCAGCAAATGCAAAGACCGATACCATTACACATTTACAAATAGAAGGAATCAAAACAAGAGAAGCAGCTAACTTTTTAACTTCTAAAAAAGTTTGGTTGCCTCAAGCCGATTTTCAAAAATTAGTAGAGAAAAATTCCCCATTGGCTTTATTGGGTTATATGGTACAAGAAGCCGGAAAAAATATTGGAGTTATACAAGAGGTAATTGAACAGCCACACCAATTAATGGTGACCATTTTATACCAGGGTCAAGAAGCCTATATTCCTTTACATGAAGAAAGTTTAAAAGGGGTGAACCATGCCAAGAAAACAGTGCAAGTTGAACTACCTGATGGGCTATTAGATTTATACACGGAGTCTCCCGAATAATCAACTTAACAAGCGTTCATAAAAAAGTTTTAAAAAAGTTAATTAAAAAGTCTACTAAATTGATAGGATTATAGTATCTTTGTATTCGCAAAGAAAAAAACGGTTCCTTTTTTAATGAATTAAATAGAAAAATTATGAGTTTACGTTTAGGCGATATCGCACCAGATTTTAAAGCAAAATCAAGCATTGGAGAAATAAGTTTTCACGCATATTTAGGAGATAGTTGGGGTGTACTTTTTTCACATCCTGCCGACTTTACACCAGTTTGTACTACTGAATTAGGTCGTACTGCAGCTTTGCAAGATGAGTTTGCAAAACGTAATGTTAAAGTATTGGCATTAAGTGTTGACGGTGTGGAAAGTCACAATAATTGGATTAAGGATATCAATGAGACGCAACATGTATCAGTTGGATTTCCAATTATTGCAGACGAGGATCGCGCAGTTGCAAATGCGTATGATATGATTCATCCAAATGCTTCTGAAACTTTTACTGTTCGCTCCTTATTTATTATTGGTCCAGATAAAAAAGTGAAATTAATTATTACGTATCCTGCTTCAACAGGAAGAAATTTTGTAGAAGTATTACGTGTAATTGATTCATTACAATTAACGGCTAATTATAGTGTTGCTACTCCTGCAAACTGGGTAGAAGGGGAAGATGTAATTGTGGTTCCTGCTGTTAAAACTGAAGATGCTTTGGTTAAATTTCCAAAAGGAGTAAATATTGTTAAACCTTATTTACGTTACACACCACAGCCGAATAAATAAAGCAATTCAATCCATTCATTTTAGTGTGTAATTGCAAAAATATGGGCCTTGGACGATTCTAAATACAGTGTGTCACTGAAGATTCGAGTCAAGGCCTAACAAATTGAACCACTTCCGTGAAAAGGAGTGGTTTTTTTGTATATTTAATTTCATATTACACTTCATTAAACAATTAAATATGCGTCGTTTATTATTTACCCTAATACTGGGATTAAGTATTGTTAGTGTTTTTGCACAAAAAACATACTTGCATTGTGGTCAATTAATTGATGTAAAACAATTACAAGTTTTAAAAGAAAAAACAGTTGTAGTTGAAGGCAATAAAATTGTAGAAATTTTAGATGGCTATGCAAAAGCCGGTGCCGGAGATAAAACTGTTGATTTAAAATCAAGTACTGTGATGCCAGGATTAATGGATATGCATGTACATATTGAAAGTGATCCAAGCCCATCTCATTATTTAGATGAGTTTACTCTTAAAGCTCCTGACTATGCATTTTCTTCTGTACCAATTGCACAAACTACATTAATGGCTGGATTTACTTCAGTACGTGATTTAGGCGGTACAGGTGCAAATATTGCGTTAAGAAAAGCAATTCAAAAAGGATATGTGATTGGTCCAAGAGTATATACTGCAGGTAAAGCTATTGCCACTACTGGAGGACATGCAGATCCTACTAATGGTTACAGAGAAGATTTAATGGGGGATCCTGGTCCAAAAGAAGGTGTGATTAATGGACCCGAAGATGCATATAAGGCTGTAAGACAAAGATATAAGGATGGTAGTGATGTCATAAAAATTACAGCTAGCGGAGGCGTTTTAAGTATGGCAGCAAGTGGAGAAAATCCACAGTTTACAATTGAAGAAGTTAAAGCAATCACTTCAGCAGCTAAGGATTATGGTTTTAAAGTGGCTGCACATTGTCATGGTGTTGAAGCTATGCGTAGAGCAATTATTGGTGGTGTAAATTCTATTGAACATGGAACTTTAATGGATGAAACTATTTTTCCTTTAATGAAAGAATATGGCACCTATTTAGTACCAACAATTATTGCTGGAAAGTCTGCTTCTGATTCTGCAAAAATACCAGGATATTATCCACCTGTTGTTGCAAAGAAAGCATTAGAGATTGGACCAAAAATTCAAAATACTTTTTCAAAAGCATATAAAGCTGGTGTTAAAATTGCATTTGGTACTGATGCAGGAGTTTACAAACATGGAAAAAACTGGAAAGAATTTTTGTATATGACAGAGGCTGGAATGCCAGCAATTGAAGCCATTCAAGCAGCTACTTGGAATGCTGCTGACCTAATGGGAACGCAAGCAATTTTGGGCAGTATTGAAAAAAATAAATTAGCAGATATTATTGCAGTAGATGGTGACCCTATTAAAAATATTGAAGCAATGGGTAAAGTGAATTTTGTAATGAAGGATGGAGTAGTATATAAATCTAAATAATCATTTTAGGATAGGTTGCACTTATTGCGCAACTGCATTCCATTTTTCCAACTGCTTTAAAGTAGCAGCTAAATCTTTAGGTAAAGGGGCTTCCAAAAGGAGCTCCTTTCCTTTATACTCAAATTGTACACTAGCTGCATGTAAAGCTTGTCGGCCCATTAACGGACGCTCTTCCTCTTCGACCTTGGCTAGTTTGAAATTCTTCTTTTTAATATTCGATAGTTTCAATTTCTCTCCATCTCCATATAAATCATCCGAAACGATGGGATGTCCAATATGTTTTGCGTGTACTCTAATTTGATGAGTACGACCTGTATGAATTTGAAAACTAACCCAAGCATATTGCTTAAAATATCTTACTACTTCGTAAGTTGTTTTGGATTCTTTTCCTTTTGCATGAACCATCATGAAACCCTTTCTTATTGGGTGTTCCATCATATTTTCTTCCACTACACCCGATTGAGGTGGTCGGCCATTTACTAAACCAAAATATTTTTTTACAATTGTTCTGCCCTCAAATAATTCACTTAATACTTTATGTGCTTCCGCATTTTTTGCAAAAATAATTAAGCCACTAGTTTGTTGGTCTAAACGATGCACTGTGAAAATGGTACCGTATTTTTCTTGTAATAAAGATTTTACAGAAGCCTCTTTGCCAAATCGGTCAGGAATACTAAATAAACCTGCGGGTTTATTAATCACTACCATGTCATCGTCTTCAAATA
>DAIUEC010000020.1:0-29858 GCA_036845345.1 Sediminibacterium sp. | reverse complement strand
GGTGTTGGAAGAGCAACTAGATATTATTCAATATAATGCAAGATAAATCTACCATGTAATAACTCATTTGATTGGAATTTGTTCCATTTTAGGGATTTGGAACATACTTAGATGATTTAATAATAGAAAATGATGGTTATATAGGCTAATTTTAATTCTATTATTTACATCAACTAACCATTAATGAAAAAATTATTAGTCATTTTAGTTCTTGCTTTCGTAACGAATGCAAATGCACAAAACAAACCCACTGAATTAGCCAAAAACTTAGGAAGCAACGCTTCAGTTGGCAAATATCTGAATACCAGAGGAATAAAACTTTACTATGAAATTTATGGCAAAGGGGAACCATTGTTATTCATTCATGGAAATGGAGGTTCAATGAATGCTTTTAAGTATCAAATTGATTTTTTTTCAAAAAAATATAAAGTAATTGGCGTGGATAGTAGAGCTCAGGGCAAGTCTGTAGACACCAGCAGCGTGTTAACCTACGAAATGATGGCTGATGATTTTAATGCACTATTAGATTCATTAAAAATTGACTCTGCAAATGTTATTGGCTGGAGCGATGGAGGTATTAATGGATTATTGCTTGCTATTAGGCATCCTAAAAAAGTTAAAAAGCTTGCTATTACTGGAGCAAACCTAGTACCTGATACTTCGGTATTCACTCCATATAATAATCAAATGAATGAATCGGATTTAGCAAAACTTAGATCTTTAAAACAAGATGCAAAAACAAAAAATGCTATAAAGGTTATTCATATGATGCAAGTGGAACCTAATATATCTTTAGCCGATTTGCATACTATTAAATGTCCTGTTTTAGTAATGGGTGGAGACAATGACTTAATAAAACCTTCTCATACCTTACAGATTTATGACAATATTCCACAAGCCTATTTATGGATATTGCCTTTTTCAGGACACGCTACACCACAAAGAAGAAGCAATGATTTTAACCCCAAAGTGCATGAATTCTTTAAAACACCTTTTCACTATGTGCAACAAGACGATTGGGATAAACATTAATTAAGAAAATCAATCATACAATAATAAAAAGAGGCTCCTATCACTAGGAGCCTCTTTTGTATTGGTAAACTTAAATTATTTTATAGCGTACACTTTGTAACTAACGCCCGTTTTTGTAAAACTGCCAACGCCTACAGTAACCGTATGATTTAACCAACTATATTTTGTAGATTTTGTTTCAAAAACTGGGTTGCTTCTAAAGTAATATTTTGATGGATCTATTTCCACACCATGTCCAGTATTAATTAGATTAAAAGTTTCGGTATCAGCATGTACATAGCCAGAATAAGTCATATAAATAGTTTCTTTATCCTCGGTCTGAATAACAGCTCTAACATCTACTTGATATGTGTTTTTTTCTATCTCCTTTCCAAATTCTGCACCCAATGGCAATAACTTACCTTTAATTAAACCAGTAACTTCGCCTTCATTCCAAGAATAAATTGCTCTAGGCCCTACCATTACTGGAGCATTAAGCGGTATAGATAAATCCATGATTTTTTCAGTTTTCAGCTCTTGGCTAAATACAACTGTGCTGATCATAATAAATGATGCTAATAAAATAACCTTTTTCATTTTGACTGTATTTAATTGTTTCAGTAGCAAAATACTGCCCAATTTGAAAAATTTTACTTGATTCCCTTTTAATTATGTTCCAAAAACGCCAAAAGGAACATTGTTTGACCTAAAATAACAGCAAATACTTACCTAGTATTTTAACTTCCTCTCTTTAAAAGAAAACACTTAAAACAAAATCAATGAAAAAATTATTAGTAATGGGCCTAGTTGCATTAGCAGTTAATGTAAATGCCCAAACCGCATCAGTAGGTAAGATTTTTGATGGTGAGGTTAAAGGCAAGAAAATTCAGTTAGGAACTGACAAAGCTGTAAATGCAGTTTTAGCGAATATTAAAGCATACAACTTAAATGACGGTTCAGACCTTGCTCAGTATGTTGATGATAAAAAACCAGGTGGTCTTAAAGCACAAATTACAGATTGGCATAAAAAAGTGAAAACGCTAAACGAAGTACCTCACGGTATTTTTTCTGTAAAAATTCAAGGAGAAAAATTTGAACAGGTGTTTGTATATGCTGATGAAGATAGAGTATACAAAAATGGCTCTACTCAAAAGTTAAAAGTAATGGAAGTTTTTGCAGTAACACCTGAAGGGAAAATTCAAGAATTTGCTCAATTTTCTCAAATTCCAGAATCTAATGAATTCGGAAAAACTACAGGCGGGAAGATATATGTAGGTAGTTCTAAAGGCTCAAGCTTACAATTCTCAAACAGAGGGGAAGTTGAGAAAATGGAAAAATTCATGGACGCTTATAACAAAATGGATGTAAAAACTTGTCAAGACCTAATGGCTGATAAAGTTACAATTCATGATTTTGATGGCGTTGTATTTACAATGACTAAAGATATGATTCCTGGTGTATTCGCTGAATACTCGTCATTAGACTGGAAGCCTATTAGCATTGTAGCAACAAAAATAACTGATACTGATCCTGCAGCTGGTGCATTAGTAAACGCAAGAGAAAAGCGCGTGTTTAAAAATGGTACAGTTTGGGAAAAGGAATTACTTGAATATTTCGAGTTTGATCTTGATGGAAAAATTTCAGCAATCACTCAATACTCAAGAGGCATCGACAAAAAATAAACTGCATTTTTATGTGAAGGGGTCTATGTAAAAAACATAGGCCCTATTTTTTGATAAATTATAAAAGCATTGTCGAGAAAGTTTTATCAATAAATAATAAAATATGGAAGTACATCACCACTCACACAAGCGAAAGAACTGGAAAGAATATATAACTGAATTTATAATGTTATTTGCAGCGGTAACGCTAGGTTTTATAGCTGAAAATTTAAGAGAACACCAAGTAATAAACCATCACTTAGAACAAAATAAAGTTGCTATTTTAAAAGATTTACAAGAAGATTCTACTGAAATCGCAAGAGTGCTAATTTTTGAGGATACATGTATTAATAGATTTAATAGGTTAAATAATATTTTGTATTTGGCTAAAACAAAAAAAATAAGCTATAAGCAATTAGAGGACTCCATTAAAGAATCTCCAAATTTGATTGCATATGCAACTACGCTATATATGAATAATAGTTCCTTTAAAAACATGCAATCCAGTGGATTACTGAGCAATCTAGAGGAAGGAGAATTGAAAAGCAATTTGGCTATTTATTACGAAGTAGTATTCAAAAACCTAGAGGCTTTAAATGAATTTTTCGATCAAATTGGGAATGTTTACAATAATTATTTACCAATTGGATATGGTAAAATATTTCGTGCAAATTATAAATTTTCAAAAGATTATGAATTAAATGACCCTTCAGTATATTTAAATTTTATGCTTTCACTTAATAAAACAAAAGATAACCTCCAATCCGATGAATTTATTTATGAGGTTCAAAAATATTATAATTATATATTTGTATATCGTCGTTCCTTAAAACGCGCTAAAGAAAGTAATGATAAACTATTAAAACTTTTAAGAACAGAAATTAAATAATTCAGAATTATGATCTTAATGATAATTCTGAAGTGATTTCAATCTTTGATAAGAAATAAGTGGAAATTAATCAAAATCTTTACTTAAATTTAAATAACTAAAATTTTAAATATGAAAAAAGTACTTTTCGGAGCAGTAATTGTTATGTCTGTTTTTGCTTGTAAAACAGAAAATAAAGAAGTAAGTAATACATCTAACCCAAATCAAGATGGTATTACGATTAATAAATCATCTAATATAGATGTTGTAAAAGAAATCAATGAAGATTTAGTAATATATGATTTAGCTAAATTAAGATCTCATTATTCAGATAGCGCAAAGGTGCATGACAATCAAAATATTCAGTTAATTGATACTAATTTAGCCACATTTATCCCTTTAAAAAATGCTGGTGTGAAATTCTCAATTGTTGGGAAGCCATTGATTTTTGAAATTGTAAATTCAAAACCTGATTCTGTTACTGGCTATACTAATTATGTTGACACTTATTATACTATTGGAATTTCTAGAGGGAATGTGAAAAAATCATTTATTCTTAATCAAGTATTTGCAATAAAAGATGGCAAAATTCTAGAAGAATGGGATACTTATGATACTGCACCAATGATGGAATTAATGAAATAAAATTAACACTAAAGCCTAATGGCAACGTTTTTAAGGGTTTATGCTGGATATGCATAAACCCTTTTTTTAATTGAAAAATGGAAGGTTAAATAGTGTAATTGCAAACATTATCTTATTTTCAACTATAATATTAATATATGGAAGTACATCACCCACATTTGGAACATAGAGAAAAACCTTGGAAGGAATATTTATTAGAAGGATTAATGATTTTCCTTGCTGTAAGCATGGGATTTATAGCAGAAAATATAAGAGAACATCTCTCTGAACAAAATAAAAAGAAAGAGCTTTTAGAAATTGTAAGCAGAGATTTTAAAAAAGATTTAGAGCAATTAAAATATCATGAAAATTTTGCCAAAGAGAAACTAGACCTGTGCTACAAATTATTAAAGCATTTTGATGGTGATCATAAAGCAATTTCTCAACAAGAATATTATCATGGTTTAAGTATTATTAAAGGATGGTGGTTTTTTAATCCTGAAGAAAAAAGTAGAATTGAGGCTGAGTCAAAGGGATATTTTTATACCAAAGAAAATAGTGAATTAGTGAACGCCATTTTGAGATTTAATTTTTTTAAAAACGATTACAAAAACACTGAGGAGCATGAGGAAAGATTAATTGAAAAGTTTAATGATCAAATTCCTTACATATCTGATTTTAATGTTTTCCTAGATCGTAATCATTATCCAGAACCTCCAATAATAAAGACTCTTGGCGTTAACAACATTAATAAGGAAGCATTATTGAAAACAAAATACATTATGTCAGAAATAATTTTCAATAATGATATTTACTTAAATGATATTGATTCGATGAAGCTTTACGCAAAAAAAGCATCAGAAATTATTGAGAAGCAAAATAAATAATACAATGGAAGTACATCACCCACAGCATTAATAAATAAAGAGGCCCCTAGTGATAGGGGCCTCTTTCGTATTTTTTCAAACTTAAATAAGCTTACTTTAAAAGCTCAGCCAATGGGGCAGTATCGTATGTGTCCCACTCTGTTACAATTTTGCCATTCTTAAAAGCAAACACTGCATTAATACGCGTAGTCAATTTTTGAGTACCTTTTATAAATGAAGCATCAAAATAAACATTTACATAATCACTATAGTCTCTATTATCTGCCTTAAAACTAATAGTTTCCCATATATCATTTATTTTTTCCAACTTCATTGTAATTCCTTTCGATTTTAAAGTACTTGCCATTTTCATATTGTCAAAAATGGTCTGCTTTGTCATATTATCATAAACAGCAGCTGAATCAGCATAAATTGCAACGAAAACAGCTGAGTCCGATGTTACTCCAGCATCGATTGCCTTTTTAACTGTATTGATGTTTTCACTGTTATTAAGGGTATATCCAAATGCTTCAGCAGGAACGGTATTTCCTGTTTGTTCTGTTTTTGATTGACAAGCAGTTATACTCATAACTACTAATAAAGCGCCTACTAATTTTTTCATATGTTGGGTTTTGTTTTGAACTTACAAATTATTATCTAGGACTATGATTTACCCCGTTTTTAGGCTTGAAAATGTTCCAAAATCGGAAAAAGGAACAAAAAACTAGTAAAATATCATAGAAATAGGGCTAACATATTGTTTCTTAGTGCTTTAAAATCTTAAAAGAACCAACAATGAAAAAAATCTTATTCTTAGCCGTTATTGGAACAAGTTTAATTGCTTGCCAACCTTCTAGTAAATCAGCTTTTGATTTATCAAATGCTAAAAAGGAAATTGAAGCTGCCAATAAAAATATAATTAAAGATATTATAAGCGGCGATTCAACTGCAGCTGGTAATGATTATAGTAAAGATGGTAAATTAATGGGTTCGAATATGCCTTTAATTTCAGGCCAAAAAAATATTGCTTCTTTCTGGGGTGCATTTAGCAAAATGGGTGCAGATCTTACCCTAAATACGACTGAAGTTTGGGGAGACGAAAATTATATTACCGAAGAAGGTGTATATGAAATTAAAGCTAAAGATGGCAAACAATTGGACAAAGGGAAATACATTGTTCTTTGGAAAAAAGAGGATGGCAAATGGAAATTACACAGAGACATTTCCAATACAGATCTTGCTTTAGCAACAAAATAATTATAGCAATTTTAAAAATAAAGAGGCCTCTATCATTAGAGGCCTCTTTTGTATTTTTCCAAACTTAAATTCGAAACTTTTATTTAACTGGTTTCCCGTATCCAAGGAATTGAACAATTTTACCATTTTCAAATCTATAAGCATCTGCCCACTGATATTTTTGAGATTTACCATCTGGTGTGATTATTTCAGCTTCATCCCAAATATCTACCCATTGATGTCCGTTTTCGCCAACAACAGGAATAATTGCAGCAATTTGATAATTTTTAAAAGAAATATTAGAGAAATTCTTTTGCATATAATCTACTATTGCAGCTTTTCCTTTTATGTTAGTGCCATCTTCGTTATAAAAACTTGCAGTATCTGATAATAAATCTCCTGCTTGTTTAAAATCTTTTTCAAATAACACTTTATGAAATTGTTCTGCAATTAGAACATTCTTCTCTCCTCCAATTTTAAAATTATCTGTATAAAATGGCTTATAAATGTGTTCAATTGGAGTTGATTTTTGCTCAACAGTTTCTGTTTTCTTTTCTGTATTTGTACAAGCAATTAATGAAGCTGATACAAGGATACCAAGAACTAATTTTTTCATGTTTTAGGTTTTGATTTTGAATAATGAATTTATCAATTTTGAATTTGATTGCTTTTTCTAAATATTTTTAATCTAGTATTCCTTTTTTAAATCTTCCATGTTTGTATATTCCTCAAGTGCAGTTATTTTTCCAGATGGATTAATAGTGAATACTGCATAATATTTAAGTTTAACAGTTTTTCCACTTGTAGCTGATTTACTTACCCAAGTACCATAAACTCTAACATTACCGTCTAACTTATAGGTTACTGGATCTACACCAGGTACATATTCAACATTCGTTAATTTTATATCACTAAAGGCATTCATCATTTCCTTGTCACTAGCTAATAATGCACTTTTTGGAAGCGAATCTTGACCAACCGCAGGGCCATTCCATTTAAAGTCATCTGAAAGTAGGGAAGCTTCTTTTGTGCTGTCTTTTGTAGAGAACACTTCAATAAACTGCTTTGCAACTTCGATGTTTTTCTTATAGTTTTCCAAACCTGCGTCAGATTCCTTTTTTTCAGTGCAAGCAAATATAGATGCTGATACTAGGATGACAAATAAGACTTTTTTCATGTTTTTGGTTTTTGATTTTGAATGAACAATATATCACCCTATTCTATCATTTTTCCCATTTTTAAGCTTGAAAATGTTCCATAATCGGAAAAAGGAACAAAAAACTAGTAATAAATCATAGAAATGGAGCTAACTTACTGTTAATTAGTACTTTAAAAACTTAAAAAGATACAAATGAAAAAAATCTTATTTTCTTCAATTTTAGCTGTTATTATATTTTCAGCATGTACCAATCAATCTAGCACTGCTTCAGCTACTGCTAACTCAAGTGATTCAACTGCAGCAGTTGCAGCAATCAATAAAGCAGATAGTCTTTGGGATGACCAAAGTGCTCATAATTCAGCCGAGGGTTGGTTAAGTTTTTATACGGATGATGCAATTATGATGCCTCCAGGCGAGAAAACTTGCACTGATACAGCTAGTAGAGCTGTTTCAATTAAGGCAATGTTTGCTATGCCGGAAGCGAAAATGAGATTTCAAGCTACTAAAACAGAAGTTGCAAAATCAGCTGATTTAGGATACAGCTCTGGAGTTTACCAATTTAGCTATAAAGATGCTTCTGGTAAAGAAATGCATGAAACTGGAAAGTTTTGTGAAACTTGGAAAAAACAAGCGGACGGAACTTGGAAATGTATTGTAGATATCTGGAATGCAGATCCCGCAAAATAAGTTTCTTCAATTATTATAAAAAGAGGGTTTATGCCGTAAAAAGCATAGACCCTTTTTTATATATTTACGGTATATGATCAAGTTTAATTATTAATACATGTCTACTCATAAAGATATATTTCAAATTATAAAGGATAGGGAGGAAGTTCATCAAGATCATCCTCAGTATGGTGAGTTTATGCAAATAGTTGCAAATACTTTACGATTAAATGTTGATTTGAATAACGCAAAAGAAACAGCTCAGGTTCGTGAAATTTTAAGTGAAATTATTGGAAGTAAAATCGATGAAAGCACCGCTATTTTTGCACCTTTCCATATCAATTTTGGGAAACATACTACCATTGGAAAAAATGTATTCATTAATCATGCTTGTTCTTTTTTGGATATAGGAGGAATTACCATTGAAGACGATGTGCTAATTGGGCCAAAAGTGAATTTAATTACTGAAGGGCACCCATTAGACCCTAATAATAGAAAGTCATTACTTTGCCAACCAATACATATTAAGCGCAATGCTTGGATTGGAGCAGCATCTACCATATTGCCAGGTATAACGATAGGAGAAAACGCTGTGGTAGCGTCTGGCTCGGTGGTTACAAGAGATGTTCCAAGTAACACTATAGTTGCAGGAGTTCCTGCTAAATTTGTAAAAGAAATAGAATAATTAATTGTCTGGATCCACTTGATTAATCCAGGTTCTTTATAAATTCATCAGCATATTGAATCAATTGTATCAATGCTTTTTCTTCCATTGGATAATGGCTTCCGTCTTCCAAGAATTTAATTTCAAAAGGTGCTTTTATTCCTTTCATCGAAATTTCACTTAAAAATAAGGGGGTCCATTTATCTGCTGCTGGCTGCGTGAGTAAAATGGGACATTTATCAAAATCCTGAACTTGAACTTTACTTTTGTAGGTCATATACCCACTAATGAATTTCAATTGTACTTTGTTTGCTGCCGAACTTGGATCCTGTAAAAATATATCTAAGGCAGTTTTATTGTTTACCAAAGCGTTCATCTTTGAAACCGCTTTCATTGAAATTGGAATTCTTCTTAAAAATGTTTTTGAAAGTACTTGACTCAAAGGAATCACAAACCAGTTAGTGCCTTTGTATTTTGCAGACTCGTCTCCTACAATTTTATCATCATTTTTTAAAAAGCACATGCCAATGATTCCATACACTTCCTTAATATAATAACTGGCATTGTATGTAAGCATGCCACCTGCGCTTAAACCATATAAAATTGGTTTTTTATAATCTCTTTTTGTTTCTGCATTAACAAAATCTGCATAACAATGCACCCAGTCTTCATAAGTGATATTCTTTTGATTGACCTCAGTCATTCCAAAACCTAAATTATCAATCGCCACTACATCATAACCTAATGCTGCCATTTTATGACCAAAAATCATGTTCAATTGTCGTCCATTGGTACCAACTCCATGATGTAAAAATATTCTGTAAGTAGCACTAGCATTGGGATATCTATCTAAATGAATTTTATTTCCATTCCAATCCCATGTTTCTTCAACTGGTAAATTATGTTGCTGAATTTGAAAAGAACTAGGAAGTAATTCATTAATTTTTTCCCAATAAGAATTGGTTTGGTATGTTTTCATTGATTAGTATTTCAATGGAATAAGTTTTATCATACCCAATTTATCAAAAAATTTGATAACTGGATACACCGGATCAAATTCCCACCATTTTGCTGCAAAATTAGGTCTAGCGCCAGCATGATGGTGATTGTTTTGAAATAATTCACCAAGCATTAAGAAATCTATAATCAAAGTATTTTTAGACTGATCCTTTTCTTCAGGAAAATTACGATAGCCATATTTATGTCCCGCCCAATTTACAATCGCTCCTTGTATGGGTCCAATTAAAAAATGTATAGGCAATAATAAGAACATCCACCAATGTGTTGCAAAGACAATATAAAATGTGATGTATAAACCAGCAAAAAACAATCTTGTAATATTATGATCGGCAATTTTATCAATAGTTGGATATTCAGGATAATTTTTATCGAACTTGGGCTCTACATGTAAGGTGCCTGTTAATACACCGTTATATACTTCTCGAGTATGCATCATCATTGTGAACGCTTCTTTAAAAAAATGAGGTGTATGTGGGTCTTGTTCTGTATCACTATAAGCATGGTGCATTCTATGTAAAATAGCATAGGCACGCGCATTTAAATAAGAGGAGCCTTGGGTAATCCAAGTAAACATGTACCAAAATTTTTCCCAAAAAGGTGACATGGTAAACATTTTATGTGCAGCATATCGATGAAGGTAAAATGTTTGACCAAAAAGAGATAAATACCAATGCAGTAATAGAAAAATTAAAACAGCCATTTATTAAATTTAGGCATGAAAATAATGTACAATCTCCAATAAATATAATAGTGTTTAATAAATACAGCATTATGGTCAATAATTGTTTACAATAAGTTTTTTGATTAATTTTATTGGAATAAAGTATTGTACATGTATATAAGGTTAGCTAGCATAGGAGATGCTGAAATTATATGGGAAATTTTGCAACAAGCAATTGCACAAAGAAAAAAAGATGGAAGTGATCAATGGCAAAACGGTTACCCAAGCGAGCAAACCGTTAAAGATGATATTCAAAATAGTAATGGGTATGTTTTGGTGAGAGATAATAAAGTAATTGCATATGCTGCAATTATATTTGGAATTGAGCAAAGCTATATTGACATTAAAGGGAAATGGCTTTCAAATGAAGACTGCGTGGTAGTTCATCGTGTTGCAACAGAAGAGTCTTACAAGGGAAAAGGAATTGCAACACAATTATTTAAATTGATTGAGGCTTTTTGTATTCAGAAAAATATATTTAGTATAAAGGTGGATACTAATTTTGACAATCTACCTATGCTCAGAATTTTAGAAAAATTAAACTATAGTTTTTGTGGGGATATATATTTTAGTGGTGCTTCAAGACTAGCTTTTGAAAAAGTATTAAAACCTTTATAAGAGTTAGGTCAAGCTTATTGCTCTACATATTTGTTAAAATTATCCAAAATCATTTGCCAGCCCGCTTGCTGTCTTTCTGCTGGATTTTGTTGTTCTGGCTCAAATTCCTCCGTTACAATGGTAGTATTACCAACAGCTTCAAAACTTACAATCATCTTACGGCCATCCCCTAATACTATTTCAATTATTTTTTCGAATTCAATTTTTTGATAAGTACCCCAAAAGTCAAAGCTAAAAGAATTGTCTTTTGCAGACATAGTATAATGAAATTCACCGCCTACTACTAAATTATTTTTAGCTGCAGGGCAATGCCAATCTGATACTGCAAAGTTCCAATTCATCACATGTTCTTCTTTAACCCAGTATTCCCATACTTTTGAAATTGGGGCATTGATAGTTGTTTGTACTTTAATAAAACTCATTTGAAAAAAATTTATAACTGCAAGGTAATTAATAAATATAAAATAGGTTGGTGCAAATAAAAAAGGAGAAAATTTGCCAAAATTTCTTAAATTCATTATACAAAATGACAGTACATGAAAAATAGACGATACCTAGTAGTTAGCTTGATGGTTATTACAGTTGCATTTTTAAGTCAATCTTTTAAGGCAATGCCCCCTGATCCAGAACTAAAAAATATTAAAGCTTTTCCTTCTACCATGACTTATAGACAAGTAGATCATGAAATGGATGTTTTCAAAGTAGCGCTAGGTGTAAAGTGTAATTACTGCCATGTTCAAACTCCTCCAGGAACTCCAAGAGATTTAGCTAGTGATGCTAATCCTAAAAAAGAAATAGCAAGAGCAATGATTAGAATGACAAGAGATATGAATGAAAAATACATGTCAACAATTGCACATGCTGATACAGCTACCATTCAAGCAATAACTTGTAATACTTGTCATAGAGGTGCAGCAAAACCTGCGAATGCTGACATTGTGTTAAAAGAACACTAGTACAAATCCTTGATAATAAACTTGCGCATTTTCATAAATGCTGCGCGCGCTTTTTCGGCTGTGGCAGGATCACTCATTAATTTATTTAATTCGTTGGGGATAATTTGCCAAGAAACGCCAAACTTATCTTTTAACCATCCGCATTGACCTTCATGTCCACCTTCACTTAATTTATCCCAAAAATAGTCCACTTCTTCTTGACCATTACACTCTACAATAAATGACAATCCTTCATTAAATTGAAATTGATGATTACCAGGGCCATCCATTGCAGCTAATTGTTGATTGTTTAATTGAAAACTACCAAACTTTAATTTACCAGCAAATGGTGCTTCTTCTGGTTTGTAATAATCAGTATACATTATTTTACTGTCTGTAAAAATGCTAGCATAATGTTTTATTGCTTCATCAGCTTTACCAAACACATCATTTGTAAATAAGAAGCTTAAAATAATTTTTTGTTCTCCCTCCATTCTCTTTTTAATAGATAACTGCCAGGTCATTCCATATTTATCTTCCACCCAACCGTATTGTTCAGCCCATGGATATTTATTGAGTGCCATCATTACTTTTCCTCCATCAGATAATGAAGTCCATAAAGTATTAATTTCTTCCAAAGTTTCACATTTCACATAAAAAGAGATCGAAGGATTCTTTTTAAATATTGCACCTCCATTTAAAAGCTTTACGGTAGTTCCTTCAATTTCAAATTTTGTGATAATATTATTCTCTGCTACTATTTTAGAGTTAGGGAATAAAGAACAATAAAACTGAGTCGCTTCTTTGATTTGACCATCAAACCAAAGACAAGGATATAAATGATTTTGCATATGTTATTGTTTAGCCAAATTTAAATTATAATTCAATAATAGGTTTAACTTTAAATAGTTATTAAACATGCCCTAGAGATTTCTTACTTCGATTTTGCTTATCCTCCCTATTCGTTTTTCTCTTCTGTTTATTTAAGAATACAATGTTATTGCATATATGCCATTGAATAGCCGAGCTTAATAATACAAATTTGCAAGATGTCTCACGATAAAGATATGGTCGTTAAGCTAATTGGGGAACGCATCCGAAAATTAAGAACTGATAACCAACTTACTCTAGAGACTTTGGCTTTTAAGGCCGATATGGATTATACACAGTTAAGCAGGATTGAACTTGGTAAAATAAACACCAGTCTTTTTCAAATTTACAAAATTGCATTAGCACTAAAAATTAGCTCAACAGAGATTTTAAATTCATTAGATACTTAATGAATAGCTACAATGTTAGGACGATAAATATTGAATGTGAAAATGCAATGATTGATAAAAATTTTCACGAGGAAATCAATACCTGGATACAGTCGCATCAAAATCTTTTTACAAAAGCGGCTTTACTAATTAAAGAAAATGATTTGTTGAATAAATATGAATCATTAAAAAATGATAATGATTTTGTATTTATTTTTAAATTCTACAATGCATTTTTAGTGAACGTTATAAATTAAGTACAAGCGCTTTTATTAATTAGCTACTATTTAATTGTCAACTAATTAATAGTATAAATATTTTTATAAAATTTAAGTACGCCTTTTTTATCGAAATCAATTAAACTATACCAAATCAGCACTTGTGTAGGAATCGTAACAGGAATAGGTCTTGGCTTATTGTATTTTTCTGGTTGTTTAAAATCAAAAGTATCGATGGCTATACGATTGTTTTGCAATAACCACTTACCAACATCAATGGGCTTTTCCATTCTTATACAACCATGACTATAAAAGCGATTGGTGTTTGTAAACAAATCTTTTTCGGGCGTGTCATGTAAATAAATCGCTGAAGGACTATCAAATTCAATTTTTAAAAGGCCTAAAGAATTATCTAAACCTGTTCCTTGTCTAACTATAAAAGGAAAATTTTCTTTTGAATATTTTTTTATATCGATTGTGATCGGATCCACATTTACATAGTCACTATTAATTACCGTAAACCCATTTTTAGTAAAGTAAGTTTTATCTTCTTTAAATTTATCAAACATTTCATTTTGAATAATACTCTTAGGTACCATCCAATATGGATTTAAAACGACCTTATTAATTTGAGAGGACAAAGTATTGGTCTGTGTTTTAGCTTTACCCACAATTACACGCATCGAGAGTATTAATTTATTACTATCATATGCTTTTAATTGCGCAGAGGGAATATTCACTAAAATAAATCGATTGGTTTTGCGAATAGCACTAAGCCATCGATACTCATTGGCAGCTTTTTGTAAAATTTGAATCTTCTCCAAATTTGGTTTGGCTTTACGCTGATTCATTTTTAAAGAATCTAAGATCAGGGCCACTTCTTTGGAAGATTTTGTAAAATATTGAACCAATGCATTCATCGCATCACGCTCTACATAAGTTTTGACAAGCTTTGGCACATCAAATGCATTCATTTTAAACTTTCCTCCATTGTATTCAAGTTTTGGAGGATTGTTTCCGTATGCCAAATGGGTATAATAGCGCACTGCAACACTCGATAATAATGAATCTGTATTTTGATTAGGTTCAAATGCTGTTTTATATTCCTGTTGGTAGTCAGCGGGATTTAATGCGAGGTTACTTGCATTTTGAATAAGGCTATCCAATTGCTTGATTCTGTTGGGATAGCCTACAAATAGAGGTGCTTGGTGAATACTATCAACTTGGCCAAAGCTGTTGACAGCAATTAGTAAAGTAATAGTTAAGATTAGATGATATATTGTACGCATAGTGGTTATTCTAAAGATAAATAATTTAATTTTACTCCATATACATTAATGATATGATTTTGAAAAAATCTTTGACGATTCTTTTTTGCGTAAGCATATTGATTTCAAAAGCACAAACACAAAATAGTAAAACAGGTTTCACCATTGTTCCCTTGGGTGTGAAGGGTGGGTTAGATGAGTCTAATCTTTCAGCTTATTTGGTTGCAGCCAATGGAACAACAAATTATATTTCATTAGATGCTGGCACCATTAATGCAGGGATTCAAAAAGCGATTGAAAAAAAATCATTTAATGAAAATAGTCCCGAAGAGATTCAGAAAAAATATATTAAAGCTTATTTTATTTCGCATGGGCATTTAGATCATTTAGCGGGCTTAGTTTTAAACGCGCCCAATGATATTGCAAAACCGATTTATGCTTTCCCTTCAGTAATTGATGTTTTAAAAAACAATTACTTTACTTGGAAAAGCTGGGCAAATTTTGCGAGTGAAGGAGAAAAGCCAATACTCAATAAATATACTTACCAGCCTTTAATCGTTGGAAAGGAAATTCAAATTCCTAACACTGAATTAATTGTGAGCGCATACTCCTTGAGTCATGTAAATCCATACGAGAGCAGTGCTTTTTTAGTGCGCAATGCAAATGACTATTTATTGTATTTAGGAGATACAGGTGCGGACACTGTTGAAAAATCGAACAAGCTTGCTGAACTATGGACAGTTGTTGCTCCTTTAGTTAAAACAGCTAAATTAAAAGCCATTTTTATTGAAGTTTCTTTTGACAACAGTATACCCGACAAGGCTTTGTTTGGACATCTTACTCCCAAATTATTGATGCAAGAGTTAAATAAATTAAACAGTCTATCGGAAGGCGGCTTGAAAAATACCAGCATTTATATTACCCATATTAAACCTTGTGCTAATTGTGAAGAAACGATTAAGCAACAAATTAAGGAGGATAATCAGTTGGGGTTACATATTACCTACCCAATTCAAGGAAAAGCGATTAGCTTACCTTAATTAGGAGTTACGTGATTACCACTCCTCAATTTAAATGGGGTTTGTTGAATTATTATTTATAAATTTAAAGAACGATTGTTCAACATAAAATTTATAGATATGCAAAATTCAAAAAAATCAAACCCAATGCATTCACGTCGTGCATTCTTGCAACAAGGTTCTTTAGCAAGTCTTGGATTATTACTTGCTGGTAAATCAGCATTCGCTTCCAGTAATTTTTTCGCTGCTACTCCTAACTCATTAATCAATGGTGTTCAGGTTGGTGCTATTACTTATTCATTCCGTAGTATGCCAGGTAGTGCTTCACAACTATTACAATATTGTATTGATTCCAATATTAGCGCTATTGAATTAATGGGTGATGCGATTGAAGAATATGCTGGTGCTCCAACAAATCCAGTTCCTTGGGTTCCTGGTGTAAAAATAGAATGGACCGATGAATTAAGAGCAAAAGTAAAAGCCTATCAAGTTGATCTAGCTAAGTGGAGAGAAACTGTTTCGATGGATAAATTTATTGAGATCAGAAAAATGTATAATAAAGCAGGTGTAAGTATATATGCATTTAAGCCTAACGCATTAAATCCTAATAATACAGATGGAGAAATTGAGTTTGCATTAAAAGCTGCAAAAGCATTGGGCGCTAAATCAGTGACAGTAGAGCTTCCAACAGATTTAAAACATTCAAAACGTTTGGGGGACTTGGGTCAAAAACATGGTATCTATATCGGTTATCATGCACATACACAAGCCACAGATACTGCTTGGGATGCTGCCCTTGCACAATCTCCATTTAATTCGATGAACTTGGATTGTGGTCACTATATTGCTGCGGGTGGTGTGAATACTAAAGAAACTTTAATTGCTTTAATACAAGCAAAGCATGATAGAATTACAAGCATGCACATTAAAGACCGTTTAAATAAAACCAATGGTGGAAACAATATGCCATGGGGTCAAGGCAATACGCCATTAAAAGAAATTCTTAGTTTATTGAAAGAGAAAAAATATGGCATTCCAGCAACCATTGAATTAGAATATGATATTCCTGCTGGTTCGGATGCTGTTAAAGAAACTAGAAAATGTATGGAATATGCAAAAGCTATTTTGACGAGCTAAAATCATTTTCAAATAAAAGAAGAATTAAATTTAAGGACGCTAAGTAGTATTTAATATTACTTAGCGTTTTTATTTAGCCAATAATAAACCGGCAAACCAGTTCCAATTAAACTCAATCCCCATATAGCTTCATAGGGTTGATTAATGATTGTGCTAACAAATAAACATACGCAGAATAAACAAAAAATAATCGGCACAAAAGGATAACCAATTACTTTATAGGTACGCTCTATCTCAGGATGTTTAATTCGCATAAGAATTACACCTAAAGCTGTGCTTCCATAAAATAAGAAGGATGCGAATACCAACATATCAGTCAATTGATCGAAAGTGCCTGAAAACACTAGCATAATTGCCCAAAAAGCTTGAATAAATAATGCCCAGTCTGGGGTGTTGTATTTAGGATGAATCGAAGCGGCTTTTTTAAAGAACATTTTATCACGCGCCATGGCGTACATAATTCTTGCAGACATTAATATGCTACTATTCGTTGAATTAAAAGTAGTGACTAAAAT
The DNA here is from genome assembly GCA_036845345.1 of Sediminibacterium sp. GTDB lineage: Bacteria > Bacteroidota > Bacteroidia > Chitinophagales > Chitinophagaceae > Sediminibacterium. The sequence continues at coordinate 12,393 of DAIUEC010000020.1, read as the reverse complement.
TAAACTAGCTATTAAAATCATTCCAATACTTCCTCTAATATGTCCTGCTACTTCCACTGCGGCAATCTTATTTGTATTTAATCCAATAAAGAAATCAATGGGCAGGATATAAACAAAAAGTACATTCAATAAAACATAAGTTACCATAACCATTATAGTTCCTACTCCCAAAGCAAGTGGTAAATTTTTCTTTGGGTTTTTTACTTCTTCTCCTATATAAGCAATATTATTCCAACCTTCATATCCCCAAAATGCACCTAAACTTGCAATGAATAAAGCTTTAATTAAACTCAATCCTTTAGGTACCGTCGTACTTACAACAGTGGAAGTAGTAGTTAAATTATGAACGCTTCCTTTTCCCGAGCTAAACCCTATCACTACAAATACGACTATGCCCGCTAACATTGCATATGTAAGTATGCTGCTTAATTTTTCTGCAAAATGGACTCCTCTGTAATTTAATAAGGTTAATACAACAATAATAAAGGAGGCTAATATTTTAATAGATAAGTTTTGAAATAATGATAATCCTAAAAATTTAATATCCGATCCAATAACAGGCAAGGGGAATAAACTATTAAAGGATTCAGCAAAAATATAAGCCAAGGCAGATATCGCAGCTGTTTTTATTACAGTGAAACTTGACCATCCATATAAAAAGGAAAAGAAACGACCATATACTTTTTGAAAATAATAATATTCTCCACCAGAATTCGGAAACATACTTACCATTTCGGCAGTAGATAAAGCTCCGGCTAAACTAATAAGGCCTGCTAATATCCAACATAAAATAATTAACCAAGGACTTCCTAACTCCTGCGCCATGGGCGCAATTTTTTTAAAAACACCTGAACCTATAATTACACTTACTACTAAAAAAGTGGCTGAGCGTAATCCGATTTTTGGTTTAAGTGTTTCCATAAGCGTGATTGGAATTTTTATTGTTGACTTACCTAAATTAAATTAAATCCAAAACCTGGCGCATTATTGATTTGCATCTCACCATCTACAATTTCAAATCCCCCTTTCACTAAATCTTCCGCTAAATCCAAGCTACCATCTAAGTCAATGTATTTTGTATTTGGACAAGCATACGCTACATGCAAAGCAGCCGTAATACTTATAATACTTTCGTCATTACAGCCCCAGAATAAATCAATGTCTGCATTTTGTGCAATATTGGCAATACCTAATGCACCCACAATACCACCACACTTCATTAATTTAATATTATAAATACCAAATGGCTTTTCATTGGAAGCCAATTGTAAAGCAGCTTGTGGATCTTTTAAAGATTCATCTGCAGCCAATAATTTTCTATCTGACCAATCCAATGCTAACAATTCTTTTTCAGTGCCTACAGGCATGGGTTGTTCAATTAATTCTAAACCCTGATGCTTGGTAGCCTCAATAAATTTTTTCAAATCAGCAATAGTATATCCCTGGTTGGCGTCCACTCTTATTTTAAAATGATTGCCAAATTGTTCTTTTAATTTAATCACGCGTTCAATGTCTTCATCTACATCCAATCCGGTTTTTACTTTCAAAATTTTAAAACCCAATGCCTTGTACCCTGCAGCTTCTTCCAAAGCAGCGGCTACCGTTTTAATACCAATCGTTACGGAAGTGGGAAGTGCTTTTACTTTTTGTCCATAAAAGTTAGCAACTGAAATACCAAGGAATTTTCCAAAAGCATCGTGCAGCGCAATATCAATAGCAGCCTGTGTTCCAGGTAAATGTGGAAACTGATGAATGGTTTCAAATATTATTTGCTGAAACTGACGAATATCTCTTCCTACTAAGGCTTGAACAAATTCCGTTTTTAAATTGGCTGCGGTTTGCTCAGTTGTTTCTCCGACAACATCTTCGGCAGGACTTCCTGAACCATATCCAATGATTCCATTCTCCAACTCTACTTCAAAAAAAGCAAGGCTAACATCCGAAAATGTATTATATGCAATCGTATAAGGCTTGGTTAAAGCCATGTTTTTTAAATAAGATCTTACTGCTACAATTTTCATATTTTTTATTTTAAAGTATCCCCAATGATTTAATACTGTGTATCGGACAATTAGTTAATTATTTACAACCTAATTATTTGATCAATGATTTTAAAGTTGGAATTAATTGATCAACCCCTTCTTGAATTGGAAGTAGCACTGGTATATTTAATTTTTGTACATACTCTTTTTGATATGCAAATGCTTCTTCGATTGTACAGTCCTCCGTATTTACAGCAACTGCAATCACTTGTGAGCCTAGCTTTTCTATAATTTCAATTTCTGATTCAACTGGTGGAATCGCACCCCAATGCTCATCGTTATCAAAATATTTTCGTTTTGGTGCAAATAACAAAACAACATGTTTTGCATTTCCAGAAATTAATAATTCAATCCCACATGGACCACTTGGATTTCTTAAGGAAGATTGTCCTTCTAAAAATATAATATCAGCACCTGTTTCTTTCCAACAACTTACAATTGCATTTTCTAATTCACCAGATACAAAATCATTTAAGGTAGAGTCAAAAACAAATCCATACTTACCGCCCTGTAACCAACCCGTTTGACCCGTGTAAATCATTTGGCCTTTTAATCCATTGGCCTCACAGGATTGTCTTAACATTCTTGCTGTTGTTCGTTTGCCCATTGCACAGTCCATCCCAATCACAGCTACAATTGGTGCAGTAACTTTAAATATTTCACCTGTCCAAAAATGCAAGTCTTCTCTATTTTTTGGTTTACGTACATCGGTTAATGTCACTCCTTTCGCTTTTGCCAAAGCAACCACATCAGGTTTGTCATTTAAATATTCATGCAATCCATTTACAATTGATACTCCGGCTTCAATAGCTTTAATAACCACTTCCAACATATTGCCAGGTAAACGGCCTCCAACTGTAGCAACTCCAATAACTAAAAAATTGGCATGAGGCAGTTGAGCAATTGCTGATTCAAAGTTTGCAAATACAGGTATGTTTCTGTTTTTACTATCTAGCAATTCACCTGCATCCTTTCCTGCTGTTGCTTCACAATCTACCACTCCAATAATCGTAAATCTTTCGGTTCCTCTTATTAAACCATGTGCTGTTTTTGCATCCGTTGAAGTTAATAACCCATTGGTTAGTACAATTGCATTATTCATGTTACTACTTATTCAAAATTTAAAAAATGTAAACTTTAGCGCTTAATTAAAACGCCTGGTTTTTTACCGGTTGCTTTTTGTTGTGCATATACTAATTGTCCATTTACCCAAAGCATTTCAATACCTGTAGATAGCGCATGGCTATTTAAAATAGCCGCATGGTCAATTACAGTTTCCGGATTTAATAAAACAAGGTCCGCTTTTTTACCTACCGCTATAATACCTCGGTCTTTGATGCCTAAATATTCGGCAGTTTGGGCAGTCATTTTGTGCACCGCGTTTTCTAGGCTTATCACTTTATCTTCTCTCACATACTTTCCTAATACGCGCGTAAAGGAACCATAGCCTCTAGGATGTCCGCCACCATTGCCGTCCGAGCATATCACTGAATAAGGCCATGCAATAAATTTTGCTACATCTGATTCATTCATTGACTTTGCTGCAATGGCTTCAATACTACCTTTATAACCAGGGTGCTTTTCTTTAAAGTCTGCTGCGATTGCAACTAAACTCATCAAAGCCTGTGCATCTGATTCTTTTCTTTCCACTGCAATTGCAGATAATGTTTTGCCTACATAACTTGGATTAGGAGCGTATTGTACAATATAAGATTGTGAAGGATCAAATAATTGCGTCACTGCTAATTGAGCACTTGCCATATTGGTATAATCTCTTGCAGGAAACAATACTCTTAAAGTAGAGTTCCAAAAGGTATATGGATACACGTCGGCAGTAATTTGTACTCCCTCCGCTCTTGCTTTTTCTAATTGTGCTAGTATGCTTGATGCAGTATTCCAATCCGATTGCTTCGCTAATTTAATATGTGAAATTTGCACCGGCATTTTTGTAATCTTACCTATTTGGATAATTTCATCCAATGCATCCGCCATGGTAACATCCTCACTACGAATATGACTTATATATCTAGTATTGGCAGCTGCTGCTACTTTTGCTAACTGTAATACTTCATCTCTGTTAGAATAAAAAGCTTGCTCATATTCAAGTCCTGTAGATAAACCCAAAGATCCTTTGGATAATTCTTTAGATAAAATATTTTTCATTTTATCTATCTCGGCCTGTGTAGCATTTCTAAATAAATTCTTTTCCCCCATGATCTCTTCTCTTAAGCTAGAATGACCCGTATAACTAGCAATATTGGCTACGATATGTTTTTCTTTCATGTCTTTTTCCAAAGAATCCATTGGATAACTTTCGCCATCTTGACCAATAACAACCGTCGTAATTCCTTGATTAGAAGTGGACAATCCATTTGGATTTTTTTGCAAGTCACCCAAATGATGACTATGTGCATCAATAAAACCTGGGGCTAACACTTGACCTTTTCCGTCAATTACTTTTTCATTTGGATTTGGTTTTAAATTTCCTACTTCAAGAATAATATCGCCCTTAATTCTTACAGAACCCTTTACTGCAGGGCTTCCCGTGCCATCCATTACGCGAACATTGGTGATAAGGGTACTGCTGTTTTGAGCAATAACAGTGCGATGCAAACACAAGCTTGCAATAACAATTAAAAGGGCCGATTTTAAATTCATATTATATTTTTTCAGTCATTACCAAAAACGAATATATAAACCAGCTACCACCACAAGAATGGTAATGATCATGGCAATATGCGTATTTGTTAAGGTATACTTAGTGGTATCTTCTTGTAATGAGTTAGCGTGTGTTTGTCCTTTTACATCTATCAAACTAATGGTAATAATAATGATCGTTGTAAATAAAAATACCCAACCCATTTGAATTAAATAAGGAATTTCAAAACCACCATGGCCATTTGGTAATGCAGTATATAAAGCAGTTTCATTGCCAAACATGCCTGGTAAAAATTTATCAAACAATATTGCTAATATTAATCCTAAAATAATTCCAGAGATCGCTGCTTTTGAAGTTGCTTTTTTCCAAAAGAATCCTAATAAGAAAACTGGGAAAATAGCAGGGGAAATATAGCCAGTATATTTTTGAATAAACTCAAATCCTCCTTTTCCTCCAATACCCAATGTGTCATTCCAGTTAATAATGATGGCAATGATTAAAGAAATAATAATCATAATTCTTCCCGTGCTAACTGTCTTGCTGTCTGCGGCATTTTTGTTGATATATTTCTTATAAATATCTAAAGAATAAATAGTTGAAATGCTATTTGCTTTACCTGCTAAGGATGCTACAATAGCAGCTGTTAAAGCAGCCATGGATAAGCCTTTCAAGCCGATTGGTAAAAATCCAATTACCGAAGAATAGGCATTGTCCTGATTCAAAGTGCCATTGGTTAACATTTCTTGTTGCAATGCACCATTATGATATAATACATAAGCTGCAATTCCTGGAATTACCACTAATAATGGCATAAATAATTTTAACATCGCCGCAAAAAAGATACCTGATCTAGCAGTTTTTAAATCAGCTCCTAATGCTCTTTGCGTTATGTATTGATTACATCCCCAGTAGTTTAAATTGGCTACCCACATACCAGCAGCCATCATAGCGAGGCCAGGCAAAGATGAATAATCATCAATTTGTTTTTGAGTAGCGCCTGCACCTGGTTTATCAAAAATCATTTTAAAATGATCTGGTGCTACTTTTACTAAATGTTGGAGTCCAGCAATCGCATTTTTTCCAAAGCCAAATTTTTCTCCCACAACAGTTAATGCAATATAGGAAGTGATAAGTCCTCCAATGGTTAGCACCAATACTTGAATCACATCGGTGTATCCAATTACTTTCATCCCCCCAAGTGTAATGAATAAAGCAAACACAGCAAGCCCAATCATTATTAAATGAAAGTGTGCGCCTCCTGTTAAATTATTAATCGCAATAGATCCTAAATATAAAATAGAAGTCAAGTTCACAAATATGTATAGGAACAACCAGAAAATAGCCATAATCATTGCTACTGTTTCATTATACCTCGTTTTTAAAAACTGAGGCATAGTATAAATTTTGTTCTTTAAATACACGGGCATAAAAAATACACCTACTACTACCAAGGAAATAGCAGCCAACCATTCATAGGCCGAAATTGCCAAACCTAATCTAAATCCGTTGCCACTCATGCCAATAAATTGCTCTGCCGAAATATTGGATGCAATTAAAGATGCGCCAATTGCCCACCATGTTAATTGACCTTCTGCTAAAAAGAAGTCTGTCGTATTAACCGTTGCTGTTTTTTTACGGTTATAGATCCATAATCCATAACTAGCAATCAAAATAAAATACAATACAAAAACTAGGTAATCATAATTTTGCAATCCTTGTGCCATAATCGTTGAGTTTGATACCTAAATTTAAGGTTTAATCTATAAATAAATATCAGTCAAAGTAAAAAGGCGCTCCATGAGCGCCTTTTCTTCATCAAAACATCAAACATCTGTTCTACTCAAAACCTAACTTTTTTATCTTTTTAATTTGAAATAATAAGAAAATAATAATAGACCAAACTACAACTACAATTGTATAGGCCAATAATTCAAGCCAAATTGGTGAATGACCTCTTCTTGCAAATAATGTTCTATGATCAAAGTTGGTCATATACACTGATTTTTTACCCCAGGGTACCACCATTTCTGAACTTAAATTCCCATATTTCTCATTATCCACCACGGTTGCAATGATGGTTATATTTCCTTTTTGGTCACCAGGAATACTATCTCTTTTAAATTCTGCAATTACTCCCCCTCTCGCCGAATCAGTTGGGTATGTCTGCGTTTCATTTGCATTTAAAATTCCTCCCAAACGCTTTACGCCAACAATTACATCCACTGCTGCAATTGGCTTCCAAGTAGTATCAACTAATGCTACAATTTTTGCAGTGATCATTTTTCCCTCTGTTGTATCAATTTTTAATTTTGCTTTAGTAATTGCTAAATCGCCTTGTCCAGCATCAAATTGCTTTGTTGCAGTTGACACTACAAGAAAATTTTGATTAGGAGATTTTAACCAAGCATCTTTTGCTGTTAGTGGAATTTCAATGACTGCTTCGCCTCGATCATTAGTTACACCCTTACCTAACAAATTCCCTTTATCAGCCTCAGTGCCGATATAAAATTGTACAGGTATGTTTGGAATTGTTTGAAACTTACCATCAATTTTAGATTTCGCTTGTACTAATAAATGATGTGTAATATTGTTATCATTAAAATATTTTAAGTTTAAGGAAATGCTGTTTTTTTCAACGGCTTGAGCCATTAGTAAACTTGGTACCAACGCAATAATTAGTACAAGTAATTGAATTATTTTATGCTTTCTCATGACTGTCGGTTTCAATGATGGTTTCATGTATTGGAATGATGGGGAAGATTCTTGCAAAAAATGTAATTACCAATAAGGCCCCGGCTAAAGAGCCGCCTGCGATTGCCCACTCCTCCCATGTTGGTATATAGGTTGTATAGTTTTTAGGAACATCATGCATTGGTAAAAATGGATGAAGCAAGGTTGGCGTAACAATTAAGAAACGTTTGAACCATGAACCAACTACTACTAAAATGCCTGCAAAGAATGCCCACTTTGGCTTTCGGCCTTTTTTGAAAACTAAGATTAATATTGGAATTAACATTGAGGCTGATATAGCAAACCAGAAAATAGGAGAGAACTCACCTGTGAATAAACCCATCAAATGCTCCTCCTCGGATTTTTTCATTTTAAAAGCAGGCACTAAAAATTCGTTGATATTAAAGTATAAATAAACCAATGCTAGCAATACAACTACCTTACCCATTTTATCAAAATGATCATCGGTAATATATTTTTCTAATTTATAGTGTGTTCTAAAAACATACATGGCAATCAATACTCCACCCGCTCCTACCAAAAATGCACCAGAAATAAAATACGCGCCAAAATTGGTACTATCCCATCCTGGTCGATACGTAGTTGCAAACAACCAAGAGGTTACCGTGTGAATCGCAAATGCAACCGGAATAATTGTGATAGATAAAATATTAATAGCCTTATCTGTAATTTTAAATTGCTCAGGTTTGTTTTTCCAAAAACATCCTAAAAACTCATACAATTTTTGTAGCCATTTACCATTTTTCTCTTTAAAGGCAATCATTATTTTTAAATCCGGCAGCAACGGAAAATACAATAACAATAAACTAATGAACAAATAAGTGGTAATAACAATAACATCCCAGATAATAGGAGATTGTAAACGACCATGGGTAAATAAATTGTAAAAGCGATCAGGACGCCCCATGTCTACAATAATGATTAGCCCTGCAAATGATATTGCCGATACCGCAATAATTTCGGCAATTCTTGTTAATGGTGTGCTCCAATGTACATCCGTTAAACGTAGTACTGCTGTAATTAAAGACCCCACTAAACTTATCGCAACAAAAAATACAAAATTAGAAATATAAATTCCCCAGGATGCATAATCTCTTAATGCAGTTACTTCTAATCCATAATATAATTGTCTACAATATGCATAAAAACCTACAGCACAAATAGATAATAAACAAACTACCCAAATTTGTCCTTGCTTACCAAATTTTTGTGGCAGTAAGTCTTGTACAATTTTATTTTCTGCTAACTTTTCCACGTTATTAATTTTTAATTAACGATGTTTTATTTTTTTTCACTCTCCGTATTTTCAAATGGGAAATTTCGATTCACCGGTGGTAAGTAATATACACTTGGCTTGGTTCCTAAATCTTCCATTAATCTATATCCTGATTTGTCTTTTATTAAATCACTAAAGCGAAATGTTTCAGCACCATTTGTTACTGAATCTTCTAATATATCTCCAAAGAAAAATACACCATTTGGACAAGCTGAAACGCAATGTGGTAAACCTCCTTGGCGAACCATATCTGGGCAAAAATCACATTTACCAACTGTTCCTTTTTTCTGAGGCACACTTGTTTCACACGAATACGGTTTATCTGCAATTTCTTTTTCAATTTTTGGCTCTTCCCAATTAAAAACCCTTGAAGAATAAGGGCATGCTGCCATACAAAAACGACATCCTACACAACGATCACTATCAATTAATACAATACCATCTTTTCTTTTAAATGTAGCATCCACTGGACATACCTTAACACAAGGCGGTTCATCACAATGCATACAGGTTGTTGGTTGCCAATAAGGAGCAGTTTTTTCGGACTCCTGCATTGGATACACTTTAATCCAATTTTGTCCTGGATGGATATGATGCATGTGATTACATGCCGATTGACATTTTTTTACACTTTTACATCTTGATAAATCAATTACCATCGCAAATTTCTTTCCTGGAATTCCAATTCTAGCCTCCGAATTGGGCACTGATGGCATTTCTGGAACTGGCTTTAAAAATGCTTTATCTACTTCGATTATTTCACCATCAACTGATAACAATTTAACCATCTCACCTGATGGCTTAACATCAGTAACCTCGTCTGGTGTAAATGGATTCCCTCCACATCCTGCTAATGCTGCTCCAGCAAGTAATGTTGTGGCTAGGAACTCCCTTCTTGAATTTTCGTTGGTTTTCATTAAAATACTATTTTAATTACAATTCTTTTTTTACCCAATCTTGTAATTGTTTATTTGATATTTTTTCTTTTGTGCCATTGATTCTAGAAATGTCAACTTCTACAAGACGTCCATCTTGAGTTAACATATTCATAGTTTGATTTTTAGTATCTGGGGCACAGCTAATTACTTCTTTCTTTTTTGCTAAAAACCCAAATTTTAAAATCGGAAACAAACTAAGCGCACCTAATCCAGCCAATAGCTTGCGGCGATAACTAGCTTGATTTGGGATTTGATTTTCAGTATTCATATAACAGGTTAAATAAGCATTAAAAAATAATAAGCCTCACGGGGAGGCTTATTATCTAGATTGTTACTATTTTTTTAAACTACGCATATAGTTTACCAAATTCCAGATATCATCTGCATCTGTAATTTTCTTTTTAAAACTTGGCATATCACCACGTCCTTCTGAAGTTTTATAAAAAATAGAACCATCAGTTTGACCTTGAAAAGCAGCTTTACTAAAATCTGGTGGTGCGGTATTTAATGTTGTTGCTTTGGCGCCATCACCTAATCCAGTTTTACCATGACATGAAGCACAATGTGTACTCCATAATGCTTTCCCATCTGCAATTGATGCAGCACTTGTTTTTACAGGATTAGCCGCCTTAGCTTTATCTGCAGGAACAGCCCAAGGTTTATTTTGAATTAAAGTAAAGCTAGCTGTAATTATAAAAATTACGATAAGTGATAAAACAGATAATTTTTTCATTGTATTAAATATTTTGATGCACAAAGGTTATCATTTCGCATTTTTTAAAATACTGACCCGCATCATAAAAAAAGATGAGTTTCATCAGTCATTTTATTTCATGACAATTCAATGACAATACTCATATATTTTTCTGACTAACATCATAATCAGCGTATTTAGCCCATAATACATTTGCATATTGAAAAAAGGGATTCTTCCTTTTAATTTCTGAGTAGCTTATAAGAAAATAAGAAGGCTTGGGTGATTTTCAGCTGCTCCATTTCTTTAACAGTTAAATTTTTATTTATGAGAAAAATTTCAATGGTCAAACTGATCACTTCATTTTTACTTATGGCTATGCTCACAACTTTCTCTATACAATGTAAGAAAGAGGATAGCAATGCTGTTATTACAGGTCTAAATAGATCTTTTAAAGGCAATGCGGACAGCACGGTTTATGCATCATTTTATAGTAATAATATTTTTGCTTTAGCTAGTGCTACGCCTACTTTAAATGATAGTATTAATTATAGAGGGGTTCAAGCTATTTTGACTGAAAATTGTGCTTCAAGTAATTGTCATGGAGGACCAATTAGTCCAAAATTCAATACCTATACCGATGTAATGAAATATGTAACGGCTGGTAATCCTGGGGCTAGTAAATTATGGACTGCTATTACTACCAATGATTTTAATAAAGCAATGCCTCCAATTACTACAGGCAAAGATGTTGCTGATGCGGACAAGGCCATCATATACAATTGGATTTTGAATGGGGCTAAAGAAAGACCAGACGCAAATGATTTTAGACCAGCAGCAATTGCAGTGATCAGTTCAGGTTGTACTTCAGGAAACTGTCATAATGAAGCTACAAGCACGGGTGTTTGGGCAAGAAAAGGTTTAATACCAGGTTTGACTGCTGCTGATACTGCAGTTTGGTCTACCACAAATTTAACTACTGGTGCAGTGAGTACTTATCTTCAACTTAACAATACTTCACTTCGCAATACGATATTAGCTGCTTATAAAGATAGCGTTCGTAAATTTTATGCTGATACATTAGCAAATGCAAGTTACAGACCTTACAAAACTTTTTCTACTCCTGTTGCAGCAGCAAGTGTTCGTGGGCCATTTAATAATTATGATGATATCATTTTTGATATTAGTTATCCAAAAGGGGTAAGAAGTAATACTACAGTAGCATATACAGATCCAACTACAAAAAAGGCTTACTATGTTAAAGGTGATTATTTAAATGGAACAAGCGCTATTGTTTTAAGAATTGACTCTACTATTTTGATGGCGAATCCTAGAACAGGGGTTTGGGGTACAACAAATACTGGTGGTATGGCAAATAGTGATGGCGGATTAAGACCTAACGAAATTGCTTTAATTAAAGCTTGGTATTTCTCTGACCCAAATATCCCTGATGTATGGAAATATGGAATTGGAAATGCCGGAATATTTAAATACAAGGTTTCAGGAAAAGTAATTACTAAGTAAAATTTACAAATAATTCAAAATAATCGATATGAAAATTAAATTAATAACATTAGCAAGTTTTGCAAGCATCGTTGCAATTGTATTTTCATCTTGCTATAAAAATAAAGCTGATATTGAATCACTGCCAACAGTCTCTTTTAGAAGTGAAATAGTTCCAATTGTTACTAGTGGTGGTTGTGGATGTCATAATAATAATCAAGGAAGTACTGCGGTGCAGTTTTCACATTTGGATACTGTATTTTATCCAACCATTCTTGCAAGAGTAACCACTTTTAAAGATATGGTATCAGATGCTTCAAAGCATCCTGGCGATGGAAATGTACATCTTACAGAAACTCAAAAGGTAATTATGCAAAACTGGATTGCACAAGGTGCTAAAGATGATGGAGGGGGTTGTGTGGTTTCAGGTGCTATCACTTATAATGCAAACTTCTTACCCATTTATAATTCAACATGTAAGAGCTCAACTTGTCACGGCACTGTTTCTCCTGTACTCACTTATACACTTT
>DAIUEC010000019.1:0-30096 GCA_036845345.1 Sediminibacterium sp. | reverse complement strand
CAGTTTATCCGTTTTAGACAACCCAAATCAAGCAAAAGAAGCGGCTAGTCAGTTTGGTAAATTTACACAAGTGCTCAGCCAATTGGATATTAAAAAGCTGAAAATTACCTTGCCCGATTTTCATAATTTAAGTTTACGATATCATCAATTTTCAGGAGCTATCACTACAGGAAATTCATCTAGAATAGATACATCAAAGGATGCAATTTCATATTTAACATCTCAAAAACCGTTGGTGACTACTTTTGAAAATTTTATTCAAAACCGGGAAGCATTAAAAAGAGTCACACATCACGATACTAAAATTAGCAACGTATTATTTCAAAAAGAGAATGGGATAGAAAAAGCCATTTGTGTCATTGATTTGGATACCGTAATGCCAGGTTATTTTATCAGTGATGTAGGTGATATGTGTCGCACTTATTTATGCAAAGTAAGTGAGGAAGAATCCAATTTAAATTTAATCCAAATTGAAAAGGAGCGTTGGGAATTTTTGAAAACAGGATACTTATCCCAAATGCAAAATACCTTAAGCAATTTTGAAATGGATCATTTTAGGTATGCTGGTCAATTTATGATTTACATGCAAGCACTTCGTTTTTTAACCGATCATTTGAACAATGACTATTACTATGGCGCAAAGTATGAAGGTCAAAACTTTGTACGTGCAGTGAATCAAATTGAACTGTTAAAAAGATTCAATGAATCAATTATTAATTAGCCTCTTTAAATTGATAAACTAATTTACATCTATAATTAGTCTCTATAAGTCAATGCTGGCAAACGATCACCAAGCAATGCCTTGTATTGATAATCTCCTTTTTGTTTTTGAAACTCTTCTTTTGCTTTTTGTATTAATGCAGGTTGCAAGTATAAATCAATTGCCGTCATAGCCATTGTTTTTGAAGCATTCAACATCCCTTTAGCTCCAATTTCTGTTGCACCACATGCCACTGCTTGCCAACTATGAGCAGGTGTTCCGGGCACCCATGTAGCCGTGCTCAAACCTACCGTTGGAACCATATAACTAACATCACCCACATCGGTTGAACCTCCGCCCGAAGTGGTCGTTTCAATTTTTAGCGGGAATACTTTTGCTGCTTCATCTATAGAAGGGATCGTTCCAATAAAACTAGTTTGCATTGTTTTTGCAAACGCTTTTTCTTTTTCAGTATATATGACACCACCAACTTTTTCTAAGTTGGGTTGCATGACATCTGCCAATGTTTTATTCAAAAGCAAATCATGTGTACCATCAATCACTTCAAATTTCATGGAAGTTCCAGTTCCTAATGCAGCACCTTCAGCAGCTTTCACCACTCTGTCAAAAATTTCAACCACTTTATCCCTTTTTGGATGACGTACATAATAAAAAACTTCAGCATAATCAGGAACTACATTGGGCGCTTTACCACCATTCGTAATTACATAATGAATTCTTGTTTCTTGCGGAATATGTTCACGCATCATGTTCACCATATTGTCCATTGCCTCTACAGCATCAAGTGCTGATCGACCTTGTTCAGGTTGAGCCGCTGCATGTGCTGATATTCCATAAAATCTAAATTTCGCCGATTTATATGCCAATGCACTTTTCATGGTAACCTCATTTTTGTTACTTGGATGCCAATGAATCACTGCATCCACATCATTGAATAAACCAGCTCTTACTAGGTATACTTTACCACCGCCACCTTCTTCCGCTGGACTTCCATAAACCTTTATCGTTCCTTTAATCTTGCCTTCCGCAATTAATTGTTTAATTGCTATTCCAGCAGATACCGAACCAGTCCCAAACAAATCATGCCCGCAACCATGTCCAGCAGCCTTACCTTCAATAATGGATTTTTCAGGTGTAGCTGATTGAGATAAACCAGGCAAAGCATCATACTCTGCTAAAATTCCAATCACTGGTTTTCCCGAACCATAAGTAGCTACAAAAGCAGTTGGCATGCCACCCACACCTGTTTCTACTTTAAACCCAGCTTCCTGTAAATGTTGGACATGCAATTGTGCACTTTTATTTTCTTTAAACCCAACTTCGGCCCAATTCCATAAGGATAGGGTAGTTTGTTTATCCGCTATATAAGATTTATCTAAAATGGCATTTACTGCATTTTTCGTGGTATTAATATTGTTCCCATCCTGGGTATTTGCTTTTTGCGCAATTACAAAATTGGAACAAGCTAATGTGGCCAAACCAAATATGAATATTTTCTTTAACATGAATCTTGGGTTATTGTTTAAAAAGAACTTTAATTTAAAACTGATCGTTCATTGCAAAATCGGACTTTCTGTTTTTCCATTTTCCTCGGGTGAAATCTGGAATTTCTTGCACCTGACCATTCTCGGAAATTGACTTTTCAGAAAGGGGAGTAATGGCATACCAGGTTGCTAAATCATATACATCTATCGGGAAGGGAACATTTCTTTTGATACATTCTATAAATGCATTTTCCACGAAAAAGTCCATTCCCCCGTGACCAGCACCAACAGCGTCTTTTTCAAAACGCTTCCATAATGGATGATCATGTTGCTTTAAATAGGCTTCTGGATTTTCCCATTGATGCTCTTTTGGCGAAACGCCCTCAATATATATATGTCCAGCATTCAAAGCACCTGAACTAAAATCCTGCCATAATCCCTGAGTACCCTGAACACGGAACCCTAAATTATAAGGACGTGGAGAATTGGTGTCGTGCGTTAATAATATAGTCTCTCCATTTTGGGTCTGTATTTGTGTTGTTACGATATCACCTAATTTAAAATTTAATTTCGCATTTGGATGATTTTCACCGCCTTGTGGGTGGTTAACTATATATTTATGTAAACCTCTTGCTTTAGTAGCAACCGAGGATAACCTGGTTAATAAGTTACCTCTATTCACATCAATCATCATGGCTACTGGTCCTAAACCATGGGTTGGATATAGCTCACCGTTTCTATATAAGGAGTGATTTGTTCTCCATTTTGCCTCGCTAAGTCCTTTTTCACCAAATTCAACCCCTGAATTATAGGCTGTCTTACCATCATTAAACTTAACACCCCTTAAATCGTGCTCATATCCGCCTTGTAAGTGCAATAATTCCCCAAACATACCTTTACGTACCATATTATATACAGCCAAAACATCGCGTCTGTAGCATACATTCTCTAAACACATTACAGGAATACCTGTTTTTTCACTGGCATTTACAATATCCCAACAATCGGTGATCTTTATTGCACCACAAACTTCCACGCCTGGAATGATGCCATTATGAATAGCTTCTATGGCTTGAGGGATATGCCATTCCCACGGTGTAGCAATAATAACTGAATCAATATCAGTACGTTGTAAGAGTTGTTTGAAATTTTCGTTTCCATTGTTATACTCGATAGCTGCTGGTCGTCCAGCTTCTTTAAGTATCTTTTGTGCATCAGCAAGCATTTGTTTGTCAGGATCAGCGAAAGCCACAATTACGGTATCTGTTCTTTGGCAAAGCATTTCAATATGGCTTTGACCACGGTAACCAGTACCAATAATTCCAACACGAACTTTGTCTTTTTTAGCATTGGATTGTGCCTTTATGAACATTGGATTTAAACCTAAAGCCATGGTTGTCAAGCCTGCATCTTGCACAAATTTTCTTCTACTTAAATCTTTAGCCATTGAATTTGATTTTAGAATAAATGATGATACAATTTAAAGATAATTAGTTAATTATCAAAGAACAAGCACAACTCAATAGCTTAGCTTAAGACTAATCTAATGCAGCCCTGATACGAACAATCTCTTCATCGACAGCATCCCAATGCACTATTTTAATCTATCAATTTACCCTATAATTAACATTATGTTAAATAGATAATTCCAATATAACCCCCGATTGCTCGAGGGTTATTGTATATAGTTTGTGTTGTTACAAATTTACTATTGGTACTTATCGTGTAACTTATCGTAGATATTGAATTTAAGATCAGCCTCATCAGAAGCTTTTTGATCTTTACCACGTAATTTATCACGCTTGTAAGCATATAAAGTTGCTAAGAAATCCACTGATTTTGAAGCAACACTTTTTTCACTTCTTTCTAATTTTTCCTTGTCTTTAAGTACATCATATGACTTAGTGATCCACTCGATTGATGCATCTACTTTTGCTTTAATCACTGGGTCTAAAACCACATTTAACTTTTTGATTGAATCTTGTTGTGCTTTGAAAGCTGCATCAAATGCCAATTTCTTCTTAGGATCTTTAGGCGCCACTGGCTTGTTTGCGTTCAAAGTTTGTAAAGCTTTGACGTTTTTACCAGCTTGGTCGTCTAATAAATTGAATTGGTTGTAATATGCGATACCCACATTAAATGCTGCGGCAAAGTTCTTATTATTCATATCATAAGCCTTTTTATATGCTTCAGCAGCTTTTTCAATGAATTTGTCGGCTTTGTCATCAGTTTTACCGCTCATGAACATGTCACCATACATTTGGTACTCAAATTCAGTTAAATCACCCGCTTTTACTCTTTGATCATATAAAGCAACTTTCTCATCAATTGATAAGTTTTTATCAATATAATCAGTTGCATATTCGCTCCATGGTTCTTTTGGATAAGCAGCTTTTGCAGCTTCTAAAGCAGCATCAAACTTAACTTTATCCTTTTTTGCGATGTATTGTACTAAAACGTATCTGTACACATCTACATATTCAGGTGCAGCTACTTTATATCCAATCAATCTTGAATAATATCCGATGGTAGCATCTACATTACCTGCATTTTGATTTGAATAACCAGCATACACTAATGATGTGGTATCGAATTTTTGTTTTGAAGAAGACCAACCATTGGTGAAAATGATGTCACTGAAAATAACTGCATTTTCAAAGCTTGAAGAAGCTACTTTCCAATTTTTAGTATTGAAAGCATTTACGCCATCTTTAAAGCTTTTTAAATACACATCAAAAAATGGATCTTGACCATTTTCTTTTGCTATTGGGAAACCTTTTTCTTGGTCTAATTTAATATACTCATCAATTGCAGCTTTCACTTGATCATAAGCTGTTGGATTTTTAGCAGCATCTTTATTAAAACCGCTGTAGATTTTTGCTTTCCAATAATACCCTTCTGCAGTTGTTGCCGCAGTTGGCTTTTTTGCAACTACTTTATCAAATTCTGTTTTAGCTGCTTCGTACTGTCCAATCAACATATTGGTTTGTACTTTTTTAAAGTCTTGTGCGTTTACCATTTGGAAACCCAACATAAGCGCTAAGACGGTTAAGATCCTTTTCATATTTATCGTTTTTGTTGTAAAATGTTTATTTAGTTTTATTTATTCAGCAGGTGTATTATCTCCAGCATTATCGATAGTATCATCAATAGAATCAGATGAAGCATCATTTGGAGTTTCAGTTGAATCGGTTGCTTCAACATTTGATTCAGAAGCTACTTCACCTTCTGTAATTTCAGCGTCCTCTCCTTGATCACCAATTTTTGAAGTTGCAGCTATTTCATCACCTTCATCCAAACGAATTAATTTAACACCCTGTGTAGCTCTACCCGCTTCACGAATTTCATTAATACTTGTACGAATTGTAACACCAGATTTACATGTAATGATTAAATCGTCTGATTCTAATACATCCATTAAACCAACCAAGCTTCCTGTTTTTTCAGTAACATTGATTGTTTTAACTCCTTTACCACCACGATTGGTGATACGGTATTCATCAATTGGTGTACGCTTACCGAAACCTTGTTGACTTACTACTAGTATGGTACGGTCTTTATCTTCACGGCTTACACAAACCAATCCAACTACTTCGTCAGTTTCATCGTCCACTTCGATACCTGCAACACCAATGGCACCTCGGCCAGTTGGTCTTACTTTCTCTTCAGGGAAACGAATCGCTCTACCCGACTTAATTGCCATCATGACTTCATTATTGCCATCCGTTAAACGTGCTGCTAATAATTCATCACCTTCATTAATCGTAATCGCATTCACACCACTCACTCTTGGACGACTAAATTCTTCCAAACAAGTTTTCTTAATAATACCTTTCTTAGTACATAAGATAATGTAGTGATTGTTTACATATTCTTTATCATCCAACTTACGTACTTCGATGATTGCTTTTACTTTATCATCTGGAGGTAATTGAATTAAGTTTTGAATTGCTCTACCCTTACTAGTTTTTTCTCCTTCTGGAATTTCATATACACGCATCCAGAAACAACGGCCTTTTTCGGTAAAGAACAACATCGTATCATGTGTAGATGCAATAAATAAATGCTCTACATAATCTTCTTCTCTTGTCTTAGAGCCAATTGCACCGCGACCTCCACGTTTTTGTTGACGATATTCAGAAACAGAAGTACGTTTAATATAACCTAAATGAGAAATAGTGATAACAACATCTTCTTCCTCAATTAAATCTTCAATACGCATTTCATCTGCTAAATATTGAATTTCTGTTTTACGTTCGTCACCGAATTTTTCTTTTACTTCTAATAATTCAGTCTTGATTAATTCAAAACGTAAATGTTCGCTTCCTAATAATTCTTTTAAAGAAGCAATCAACTTCATTAAATGATCGAATTCTTCTTTAATTTTTTCACGCTCCATTCCAGTTAAACGTTGCAATCTTAATTCCAAAATTGCTTTCGCTTGAATCTCTGAAATACCCCATCCTGCTGTGATTAAAGCCTCTTTCGCAGCTTCAGGATTTGCTGAATTTCTAATTAAACGAATCACTTCATCTAAATGATCTAATGCAATTAAGTATCCTTCTAAAATATGGGCACGTTCTTCGGCTTTTCTTAATTCAAATTTCGCACGACGAATAACCACTTCCATTCTAAACTCAATGAACTCGGAAATTAAATCCTTTAAGTTCATGATTTTTGGACGGCCTTTTGTCAATGCAACGTTATTGATACCGTAGCTAGTTTGTAATTCAGTGAATTTATACAGCTGATTAATGATTACCTGTGCTACTGCATCTTTCTTTAATTCAATAACAATACGTGTTCCTTCACGTTTGTTACTTTCATTGTTCACGTGTGAAATACCTTCAATGGTTTTATCCACCACCAATTGACCAATTCTATCTGTTAAATTATCACGATTTACTTGGTATGGAATTTCGTTTATCACAATCATTTCACGACCATTCGCTTTAGTCTCTACATTGCATTTACCACGCAATACTACACGACCACGACCTGTAAGTAAACCCTGCTTCACACCTTCCATTCCGTAAATCACACCCCCTGTTGGGAAATCCGGTGCTTTTACATAATTGATTAATTCTTCAATCGTAATATCTCTATTTTCAATATAAGCGATACAACCATCAACAACTTCACTCAAGTTATGAGGAAGCATATTGGTAGCCATACCTACCGCAATACCTGAAGATCCATTTACTAATAATTGAGGAATACGCGTAGGTAAAACACTAGGCTCTTCTAAGCTATCGTCAAAGTTTAATTGAAAGTCAACAGTATCTTTTTCTAAATCATCCAACATTGCTTCAGAAATACGCTGTAAACGCGCCTCTGTATAACGCATTGCTGCAGGAGGGTCACCATCTTGGTTACCAAAGTTACCTTGACCGTCTACCAATTTGTAACGCATGGTCCATTCCTGTGCCATACGCACCAAAGTATCATAAATCGCAGTGTCACCGTGTGGGTGAAACTTACCCATTACCTCTCCAACAATACGGGCAGATTTTTTATAAGGTTTGTTGCTATTATTTCCCAACTCATGCATCGCGAATAACACACGACGATGCACAGGCTTGAAACCATCTCTTACATCAGGCAAAGCACGTCCAACAATTACCGACATTGAATAGTCAATGTAGGAAGTTTTCATTTGTTCTTCAATGTTAACCCTTATCACACGATCATTATCCTGGGTTTGTTCAGGACCTAAATTTTCATTCAAATTATCTTCCATAAATGTTACTTTCTTTTCGTCAAAATTTGAGTGCAAAAATTGCACAAACGGACTAGTTACGAAGATAACTTTTACCCCCCTTTTTTCAGGTTTTTAGACTCTAAATTTAGTATACATTTATCCACAATTTATAGCCATTTGTGGGTATCAATTTTAGCACCTCAAAAGCAGTTTTTAGCCTTGATAAATGAGCAATAAAAAAGGGTTCAAAATATTAAATTGAACCCTTTAAAAAGTAGGATATGTAGGATATCTAGTCGTTTTATTTATTCGGCTCCCACTCAAAGTCCAACTGACGTTTATCTAAATTGGCCGCAACCACTTTTACCATGATTTTATCACCCATACTAAACTTACGACCCGACCTTAAACCAACTAAAGAATAACTGGATTCTACCAATCTAAAATCATCCATTTTGGACAAGGTGGTAATGCTTACCAAACCTTCACATTTATGCGCCACTGTTTCTACCCAAAAACCAAATGTAGAAACTCCACTAATCACCCCCTCAAATGTATGGCCAAGGAATTGACTCATGAATTCCACTTGTTTGTATTTATTTGAAGCTCTTTCTGCCTCCATTGCAGCACGTTCACGCTCACTACAATGAACACATTTTTCCTCCATTGCAGTATCATTCATCGGGTTACCCAATATTACGGATTGGACGACTCTA
The DNA here is from genome assembly GCA_036845345.1 of Sediminibacterium sp. Classification (GTDB taxonomy): domain Bacteria; phylum Bacteroidota; class Bacteroidia; order Chitinophagales; family Chitinophagaceae; genus Sediminibacterium. The sequence continues at coordinate 21,474 of DAIUEC010000019.1, read as the reverse complement.
TGGACTAAAACATCGGGATATCTACGAATAGGTGAAGTAAAATGACAATAATGTTCAAATCCTAAACCATAGTGACCAATATTGTTGGTGGTGTATACCGCCTTAGCCATGGTTCGGATTCCTAATTGTTCTAAAACATGTTGCTCAGGCTTGCCATGAGCAGATAGCATTAAAGCATTAAAACTATGCGCAATTTGATCTGGACTGCTTAAATCAAAAGGATATCCATGCGATTTAGCAAAAGCAACAAAAGGGGCTAATTTATCTTCATTAGGCTGATCATGGACACGATAAGGGAAAGGAATAGGTTCCTTTTTTATTTTAACCTGCCCCATTTTTTCAGCAATTAATTGATTGGCTTTTAACATGAGTTCCTCAATTAATTGATGCGACTCCTTACTTTCTTTTACCGTAATACCTGTTGGTTTCCCTTTTTCATCTAAAGTAAATCTTACTTCCTGTGAAGAGAAATTAATGGCTCCATTATCAAATCTCGATTTTCTTAATTTTTGAGTATAATCAAGCAGCCACAATATTTCAGCACTATGGTCTCCTACTTTAGTTTCAATAATTTCTTGAACTTGCTCATAGGTAAATCTTCGATCAGAATAGATGATTGTTTTACCAAACCAAGTGTTAACCACTTTGCCTTGTTCATTAATTTCAAAAGTAGCAGAGAAGGTTAATTTTTCTTCATGAGGTCTTAAGGAACACAATTCATTAGAGATTCTTTCTGGCAGCATTGGATACACGCGATCCGGTAAATAAACCGATGTTGCTCTTTCAAAAGCTTCTTTATCAATGGCAGTATCTGGTTGAACATAATGACTAACGTCTGCAATATGAACCCCAATTTCAATATGACCATTTTCCAATTTTTGCCAGGATATTGCATCATCAAAATCTTTAGCATCCACTGGGTCAATAGTGAAGGTCAATACTTTTCTATAATCTTTACGCTTGGCAATTTCTTGATCCGTTATTTTATCACTCAACGATCTTGCAAAAGCCAATGTCTCTTCGCTAAATTCTAATGTAAAGCCCGCTTCAGCAACAATAGACTTCATTGCTAAATCATTCTCTTGTTCAGGGGTAAATACACTCACCACTTCGCCTTCTGGCTTACGATTTGCATTTTCCCATTTAGTAAGTTGAACGATTACTTTATCCTTATCCTTTGCCCCTTTTAATTTATTCAAAGGGACATAAATATCAGGCATTGGATAAATAGTATTGGGAATAAAGAAGGCTGTCTTTTCCATCACCTGCATCGTACCTGCAAAGGATACTTGTTTTCTTTTTAATACTTCTAAAACCTTTCCTTCTTTCTTACCAGATCCCTGTCTAATTTTTGTTATTTTAACAGCAACCTCATCCCCTTTTAATGCAGTGTTAAAGTCGGTTGGAAAAACAAGAATATCGTTTTCCATATTAGGTACCATCACAAAACCCATTCCTGACTTTGCAATGTCTAGCACCCCTCTGTAGGTGGTTACGAGATTGGTTTGCTTCGTAGTTTTATGGGTCTTTTTGGTAGACTTCTTATTGCTCAATTTATTATTTGTATTTTTTTTAGTTCCCATTTTCTGTATTGTAATGTTGATCAAGATAATCTATAACCAGTCTATTGAATTCCTGTTCGGTATTAAATAAGAAGTGGGGCTTGATGGGCAAAACATACAATGGAATTTGATTTAATTCTTCGGTATATTTTACCAATCTAACAGCATCTTTTTCGGTTGTTAAAATTAGTTTTCGTTTTGTATTTATTTGTTCAAATCGCTCTTTAATCTCATTTAAATCTTCGATTGAAAATATATGATGATCGCTATAACTTAATTGATAATAAGTATGCGTATGTTCATGTAGATATTCTTTTAAAGGTAGCGGATTGGCAATTCCACATACTAATAAAACTTCATCCTTGATAGTAAGCACCCATTCATCATTTGGGTTGTATATATGATAAGGTGTTTCGTATGCAATGCTTGTAAAGAAAATACTTTGATGTTGAGCCGGATACAATTTTTCAATAATTTCATCCCTTTCTTCCACTGATAAATCAGGAGGACATTTAGTGACAACAATTATATTTGCTCGTTTCGCAGACTTTCTTTCATCTCTCAAATCACCAGTAGGAAAATAAATATCATCACAATACAAGTTATTGTAGTCCGTTAAAAGAATATTAAACCCTGCAATAATCTCACGATGTTGAAATGCATCATCTAAAATAATGCCTTGCAAATTAGGAATATCTTGAATTAATTGCGGAATGGCTTCAATTCTTCTTTCACAAACTGCAACGGAGACATTTGGATGCTTTATATGGAATTGCATTGGTTCATCTCCTATTTCCAGCGCAGTTGTATTAGTATCTGCTAAAGCATATCCTTTTGTTCTCCTTTTATAACCACGGCTTAAAGTAGCCATTTTATATTTATCAGAAGTTAAGGAAAGTAAATGCTCCACCATGGGTGATTTACCTGTACCCCCTAAAGAAAGATTTCCAACACAAATAATGGGAAAATGGAATTGAACCGATTTTAATATTTGTTTATGATACATCCAGTTTCTAATGGAGATAATCCAACCATAAATGATCGCAAATGGGAGTAATAATACTCTAAAAGATTTTAAAAAAATATTGTTAAAATTCATATCGATTCCATGGCGTAATGCAATGGGTCAAAGGTACATCAAATTGATCGGTATCTTCAATTTTTGGAATGGGTTCAAAGTAGGAAATGCCTACCCTTGGGTTAACATAGTCATATTTTGAAAAATACCTATCATAGTAGCCTTTACCAAAACCTACCCTATGTCCATCCTTATCAAAAACCAACATAGGTACTAAAATGATATCCATTTGTTCAGGCAATACTTTGTTTAAAGGTGCAGGCTCCTGAATCCCCCATTTGTTTTCTATTACACTCTCAGTTTCTTCATAAAATTCCATGTTGTTTTCCGAGGCTTCTATTCTTGGGTAAGTAATTGACAAGTTGGGAATAACAGCTTTCAAATAGCGTGTTAATAATAAAGTATTAGGTTCGTTATGTGCATCCATTGGATAAAAACTACCAATACAAAATACATCACTCCAATCCATTTTCTGTAATTGGATTAGTAATAGATCATCCAATTTAATACATTCAGATTGGGTTAAAGATTTCCTTTTTGCTAAATATGTTTTTCTTAATTCAGATTTAAGCATAGAGAAAATTTATTCGAAAAAACTAAAAATAGTGGTGCCGTAATTGCGCTCAAAACTGTACCCTTCAAAATTTTTATAATTGTTTCGAGGGGTATGCTCAAGTATAAAATATCCTTCTGGACTAATTAATTTTCTTTCAACAATAATTCTTGGTAAATCATCGATCGTATTTAAAGCATAAGGTGGACCAGCAAAAATAATATCATACTGATTCGTACAGGTGTTGATAAATTGAAATACATCCATGCGTAACAATTGTGTATTTTCAATTTTTAGCATGTCGATATTCTTTTTTATAAAGTCAGCCATCTGACTATCTTTTTCTACAATGGTTAACTCCTCCGCTCCTCTTGATGCCAACTCATAGCTTATACAACCAGTGCCGCCAAATAAATCTAGTGTTTTGGCACCTTCTATTTGCACACGATTATGTAAAATATTAAATAAGCCCTCTTTGGCTATATCAGTGGTTGGCCTGGTATAAGGCATATTATGTGGAGGATTTATTTTACGACCTCCAAATTTTCCTGATATAATTCTCATTAAAATATAAAATAAGTAGAATAAATATTTTGAGGATAATTCGTGTTTAACGAAGCTCCTATTCCCGATTTTGGCGACTCAACAATTTCTCCTACTAAAAAATAAGGAGCAATTTTAACTATAAATTCATGTTGAATAGCATTACACCCCCACACTTTTAAGGTAGCTGAATTGGTATCCAACCCTGCATTGGAACAAGCATTTAATATTTGATAGCAATTTTGATCAATTCCTTCGATTGGGAAATATTTAACCAATTGTGTTTTCCCATCTTTCACTACGCGTAAACAATAATTATTATCAAACAAATATATCAAAGCTTCCTTATCGGAATTATTGGCAAGGACATATTCTGAATAATGACGCCATTTTCCTGTTGGAAAAGATCTTGATAACAAAGTACTTAATGCATCCGGAACAGTAAATGCAATTATTAATTGATCATTAAAAGGAGTCAAATACAATTCTTCTTCATTTGATTTTCCATGTACCATATTTAACTCATCTAAATAAACAAGGGTATCTTCTTTTTGTAATTTATTAGTTAAAATAAACCTTGTACTATTCCATACAAAAAAAACATTTCCATAAATGCCATGTATCAATTTTGAATTATTTTGCAAATAAGCAACTAACTGATGCCACCCTGTATTGTCTTGATTATTAGCGAAATGTTCAAAGGCTACAAATTCATTCGTTTTTTTATGTTTAACTGAAAAAACAATATTGTTATTATCCACAATAAGATACAAATCCTCCACTTTATTATTGGAAGTGCTTTCTAAATTTGAATAAATACCGATATTCTTTTTTGCCATAGGTTAAATCTTATGCAATGATATTAAAAAAGAGGCAGTTCTTTGCTAAAACTAATTGTAGATTTGCAAAATATGAGTGAAATAAGCACCTCCCCTTCCTTACAAGTGAATGTGTCAAGTAAGCAAATCTTATCCATTTCGCTTCCTATCGCAATGGCCATTTTAGTACCTCAGGTAAATTTTGTCATCAACAATATATTTTTAGGTGCTTTAAGTAGTCAGGCTTTGGCCATTGCAGGTGTAACGGGTGTTTATTATTTGATATTTGGGGTAATGGGTCAAGGACTTAATAATGGACTTCAGGCTTTAATTTCCAGAAGGGCTGGTGAAAACAGAATTGACGAAATTGGAATCTTGTTTTCTCAAGGAGTAATTATCTCTCTTTTTTTATCCGTAATTGGCATTTCATTTACCTATTTTATTGCCCCTAGCTTATTTACATCTGTTTTACATGATCCCAAAATTACATCAACTGTAATTGACTTTTTAAAGATTAGAATTTGGGGGATACCATTTTTATTTATTTACTTAATGCGTAATGCTTTATTAGTGGGTACGAATCAAAGTAATTTTTTGATTATTGGTACTGCTACGGAAGCGATTGTAAATATCTTTTTTGACTATAGTTTAATATTTGGTCATTTTGGATTTTCAGCAATGGGTTTAAATGGTGCTGCATATGCTTCTATTATTTCTGAAGTAATGGGGTTGCTCGTTATTTTTCTAGTAATTCATTACCAAAAAATTGGTTCAAGATTTGAATTATTCAAGCACTTCTCTTATAAATGGGATTACATAAAATTGATATTGTCTCAATCCGCTCCTATTATGGCGCAGTATATGATTAGTATTATCAGCTGGGAATTCTTTTACATATTAATTGAACATAGAGGAGAACAATCATTAGCTGTTTCTAATTCAATGCGTAATATTTTTGGATTTTTCGGAAGCTTTACATGGGCTTTTGCAGCAACCTCCAATACCATGGTTAGTAATATTATTGGTCAAAATATGCAAGAAAAAGTAATTCCATTAATTGTGAAAATCATGAAATGGAGTTTTGGTTTTGCTTTAACCGTATTTATATTACTGAATGTATTTGCGCACCAATTTTTATCTATCTATGGACAGGGCGAAGGATTTATGGAAGAAGGCATTCCCGTTTTAAGAGTCGTGTCTTGCGCACTTTTATTAATGTCAATAGCAACAGTATGGTTAAATGCAGTAACAGGTACTGGTCAATCTAAAATTAATTTATGGATTGAATTTTTTGCGATCATCATTTATATCGCTTACTGTTATATCACAATCGAATACTTACAATATCCAATAACCATTGGCTGGTTATGTGAAATTATTTATTGGATTTGCTTATTAATCCCTTCCTATTTGTATATCAAATCAAAGCGCTGGGTGGGAAAGAAAATCTAATTTCTGATACGCTCAATTGCAACCGATGTATCTCCTACAAATCCAGGAATAGCTAATTTCTGTTTAGTAATTTGAACAAATACTTTATCTGCAATAACATGATCAATTAAAATTTGATCAGCTATTTTACATACAAGTGTTTCAAGCAAAGGAGTTGGAGTACCCATAATTTCCTTTATTTTATTATAAACCAAAACGTAATCAATTGTCTGGTCTAATTCATTGACAATTAATACGGTTGGGGTGAAATCAATTTGAATATCAACTAAAAATTGATTGCCTATTTTCTTTTCACCTTCATATAATCCATGAAAACCAAAGAATTCCAAATTACTTAAACTAATACGCATACAAAGTATTGATTAGTGACCTTTTGCAGTTAAATAACGCTCAGCATCTAAAGCAGCCATACATCCACTACCAGCAGCTGTTACAGCTTGACGATAGTTTTTATCCTGAACATCACCCGCTGCAAAAACACCTTCGATATTTGTTTTTGTAGTTCCTGGTTGAGTTAAAATATAGCCAGTCTCATCCATTTCAAGGAAGCCTTGGAAAATATCACTATTAGGTTTATGACCAATGGCAACAAAAAATGCACTAACTGGAATCTCTTGTAATTCGTTTGTTTTATTATTCTTAACGCGAACCGCTTGAACGGTTTTCTCTCCTAAAATCTCATCTGTTTCTGTGTTAAAATAAACTTTGATATTAGGTGTATTCAACACACGGTCTTGCATCACTTTACTTGCACGCATTTGATCCTTACGTACAATCATATGCACTTGAGAACACATTTTTGATAAGTAATGCGCTTCTTCTGCTGCTGTATCTCCTGCACCCACAATGGCAACTTCTTTTCCTTTAAAAAAGAATCCATCACATACTGCACAAGCACTTACCCCAAAACCATTTAATCTTTCTTCACTTGGGATACCCAACCATTTTGCACTTGCACCAGTTGATATAATAACAGCATCCGCTTCAATAATTTTTTCATCATCAATCCATACTTTTTTCACCTCACCACTAAAATCCACTTTAGTAGCTAATCCATAACGGATATCTGCACCCATACGAGCAGCTTGCTTCTCAAAATTCACCATCATTTCTGGTCCTTGAATTCCTTCTGGAAAACCAGGATAGTTTTCAACTTCAGTAGTAATCGTTAATTGACCACCTGGTTGAATCCCTTGATATAACAATGGTTTCATGTTTGCACGCGCTGCATAAATTGCTGCAGTATAGCCTGCAGGTCCTGAACCTATAATTAAAATACTTACTTTTTCTGTTTCCATGATTGCTGTTTATCTAATTCTTTAAACCTTGTTTTCTAAATCAAAAATTAGTTAAAAAAAAGCCCCAAAAAATCTTAAGATCGTTGGGGCTTTTTATGATATTGTTATTAAATAGCACTAACGAGGTGCTAAAAAAATTAGCCCAAATAAGCCTTTAATGCATTACTATATCTTGCTTTCTGCAAACGTTTAATAGCACGTTCTTTAATTTGTCTAATTCTTTCTTTTGTTAAATCGTACTTGATACCAATTTGTTCAATGGTAACTCCGTTCTCGCCATCCAAACCAAAATAAGCGTTTACAATCTCTGCTTCTCTTGGGCTTAATGATTTTAAAACACGACGAATTTCTTCTCTCAAAGAATCTTTCATCACATCTTCATCTGTATCATCACCACCTTCTAATAAATCACCCATTGCAACATCTTCCGCTTCATGAACTGGAGCATCTAATGATGTGTGACGTGTATTAGATTGGAAAATATTGTTGATTTCTGTTTCAGACATTTCTAAAATACCTGCTAACTCTTCGGTTGAAGGCTCACGCTCATGCTCTTGTTCAAAAGCCATATAAGCTTTGTTAGCCTTATTATAGGTACCAATTTTATTTTGAGGTAAACGAACTAAACGACCTTGCTCAGCCAAAGCTTGCAAGATAGATTGACGAATCCACCATACCGCATAAGAGATAAATTTGAAACCTTTAGTTTCATCAAAACGTTGAGCTGCTTTAATTAAACCCAAATTTCCTTCATTGATTAAATCACTCAATGATAAACCTTGGTGTTGGTATTGTTTTGCAACAGAAACCACGAAACGAAGATTGGCTTGCACCAATTCATCTAATGCGCGTTGATCGCCCATTTTAATCTGCTGTGCCAATGTAGTTTCCCTCTCAGGATTAATCATTGAAATTTTAGAAATCTCTTGTAAGTACTTTTCTACCGCTTGAGAATCTCTGTTGGTAATCTGTGTAGCAATTTTAAGCTGCCTCATGCAAAGAATTTATTTAAATATATAACGTAAGAAACACTAAAATAGTATAGTATTGTCAGTCTGCAAAGGTACTATTTTGTCACCAATTATACAAATATTGATTATAAGGCAGTTAAACTTGTTTTTTGGGGCAAAAATGGGGCTATTTGAGGATAAATATTAGCCAATTTACTCATTTTTTTAAGGATAATCGCCCTTGTAGAATTATCTTCGTACCATGATTGACTTCCGATCCGATACCGTCACCATGCCTACCCCTGGTATGCTAGATTTTATGCATTCAGCCCCTGTGGGCGATGATGTATTTGGGGAAGATCCGAGTATAAACTCCTTAGAAAGAATAACCGCAGCTAAATTTGGAATGGAAGCAGGTCTATTTTGCCCTAGCGGAACCATGACCAACCAATTGGCTATAAAAACCCATACGCAGGCTGGAGATGAAGTAATATGTGATGAATTATCACATATATATCAATATGAAGGCGGAGGAATTGCGTTTAACTCAGGTTGCTCTGTTAAATTATTACATGGCGACCGAGGCCGTTTAACAGCAGACCAAATTTTAGCTGGAATTAACCCCGAGGATGTTCATAAACCAATTACTAGCTTAATTAGCTTAGAAAATACAAGTAATCGAGGTGGTGGAGCTTGTTATGATTTTGAAACTTTCAAGGCAATTAAAAAAGTTGCCTCAGACCATAAACTCCCCCTTCATTTAGATGGAGCAAGACTTTTTAATGCGATTGTTGAAAAAAAGGAAGCGCCTATCGAATACGGAAACATATTCGATTCAATTTCTATATGTTTAAGCAAGGGATTAGGCGCTCCCGTTGGAAGCGTATTAATTGGCAATGCTTCTTTTATAAAAAAAGCGCGTCGTTGGAGAAAGGTATTTGGAGGAGGAATGAGACAAGCCGGATCATTGGCGGCAGCTGGAATATACGCCATAGAGCATCATATTGAAAGATTGGCAGAAGATCATAAAAATGCAAAAATCTTAAGTGAGGCATTAGCTAAAAAGGATTTTGTAAGTTCTATTTTAGGTGTTGAAACCAATATTGTAATCGCCACTATTGGCGGAAAATATACGGCAGCAAGTTTCGCAGCTGCTTTAAAAGAGAAAGGAATTTTAGCCATCGCTATGACCCCTACCCAAGTTCGTTTTGTATTCCATTTAAATATTAGTGAATCAGATTTAGCCAAAACAATTGACACTATAAATGTGTTATAAAATACGAAATATAAAAAGAAAGAAATAATTAAGCAAACATAAATAAGAAGAAGACATGTTAGAAAGAATTGACCCAACAACAACACAAGCCTGGTTTGTATTAAAGAAACATTTTGAAGACGAGATGAATCGTAAGCATATGAAAGATTTATTTCTTGCTGACGAAAAAAGATTTGAGACCTACTCTATTTCCACATCTGATATTTTGTTTGATTATTCTAAAAATATCATCACAGATAAAACAAAACAATTATTACTTCAATTAGCTAATGAATGTTCTTTAAAAGAAGCAATTGAAGCACAATTTGCAGGTCAAGCAATTAACGAAACTGAAAACCGTGCAGTGTTACATACTGCTTTAAGAAATTTTTCAGATAATACTGTGTTAGTTGATGGCGCAGATATTATGCCTGAGATTAAACGCGTATTAAAACAGATGAAAACTTTCTGTGAATCTATACACAGTGGTGAACATAAAGGATACACAGGTAAAAAAATTAAGCATATTGTAAATATTGGAATTGGCGGAAGCGATCTTGGTCCTGTAATGGTAACCGAAGCTTTAAAGCCATATTGGGTGGAAGGGATTCAAGTTCATTTTGTGAGTAATGTGGACGGTACACATATTGCTGAAACTTTGAAAAAAGTAAATGCAGAAGAAACATTATTCTTAATTGCTTCTAAAACTTTCACTACGCAAGAAACCATGACTAACGCACACACTGCAAGAACATGGTTTTTACAACATGCAAAAGAAGAGTCTCATATTGCAACGCACTTTGTTGCTTTAAGCACAAATGAAAAAGCTGTGAATGCTTTTGGAATTAGCAGCAAAAATATGTTTGAGTTTTGGGATTGGGTTGGAGGAAGATATTCATTATGGAGTGCTATTGGCTTATCGATTGCTTTAACTATTGGTTATGATAATTTTGAAGCATTATTAAAAGGAGCTCATGATGCAGATAATCATTTTAAAGAAACTGCTTTTGATAAAAATATTCCAGTAATCATGGCATTATTAGGAATTTGGTATACCAATTTCTTTGGTGCGCAAAGTGAAGCGATTTTACCATACGATCAATACATGCATCGTTTTGCTGCTTATTTCCAACAAGGCAATATGGAAAGCAATGGTAAATATATAGACAGAAAAGGCACAGCCGTTAATTACTCAACCGGGCCTGTAATTTGGGGAGAACCTGGAACAAACGGACAACATGCATTCTATCAATTAATACACCAAGGTACTTTGGTAATCCCTTGTGATTTTATTGCACCAGCACAAACACATAATCCATTAGGCGATCACCACGATAAATTATTGAGTAACTATTTTGCTCAAACTGAGGCATTATTAAATGGTAAAACTGAAAAAGAAGTAGTTGCTGAATTAACAGCTGCCAATAAATCAGCAAAAGAAATTGAATTCTTAGCGCCATTTAAAGTATTTGCAGGAAACAAACCAACCAATTCATTCTTGGTTAAAAAAATAACTCCATCTACTTTAGGATTTTTAATTGCTTCATACGAACATAAAATATTCACTCAAGGTGTAATATGGAATATATTTAGTTACGATCAATGGGGAGTTGAATTAGGAAAGCAATTAGCCAATAAAATTTTACCTGAATTAGGTGATGATGCACCGGTAAATGGTCATGATAGTTCAACCAATGGCTTAATCAACCAATTTAAAAATTGGAGAAAATAAATGTCAAACCATATAAACATAAGACCCATTGAGTATAAGGATAATGCCGTACTTGCATCAGTCATAAGAACAGCATTAACTGAATTTGGTGCCAATAAACCGGGTACTGTTTATTATGATCCAACAACTGATGCTTTATTTGAATTATTCCAAACACCAGGCTCCTACTATTTTATAGCAACTATAAATGAGGAAGTAGTTGGTGGTTGTGGCATTTTCCCTACTGAAAACCTACCAGAAGGCACATGTGAATTAGTGAAATTATATTTACAGGCCAATGCAAGAGGCACAGGCTTAGGTAAACAATTAATGGAAAAGTCAATGCAATGGGCAAAAGAAAATGGATACACACAAGTATATTTAGAATCTATGCCTGAATTAGCAAAAGCAGTATCTATTTATGAAAAAGTAGGATTCACTAGAATCAATCAACCATTAGGAAATAGCGGACATTGCGGTTGTGATATATGGATGACTAAGCAACTATAATTACCATTTATCTACTTCTTCATTACTTAAATTATCTCCTTGACTTGCATGTGTATCACGTGCTTCCAAAGGCTTCTTTTCTGTAATGGTGGAAGGATCAATATCATGCTCTGGTTCTTCCACTTTAACTTCCGCTACAACTGCTGGACTTGCAGTTACTTCAACAGGTGATTCAGTTGGTCTAGCAGGTGCATAATTATTTTCACCATCGTATTCACCATCATTTTCATGGTTAAAAGCATCAAAGTCAAAATCGGGCATTAATTCAGTTTTCACGTGATCAACCGCCTCTGTGATTGCTTTTAAAAACTTGTTGAAATCTTCTTTATACAAGAAAATCTTATGGCGATCGTATCCATTGTTATCGAAACGCTTTCTACTTTCTGTAATCGTAATAAAGTAGTCATTCCCACGAGTTGCTCTTACATCAAAGAAATAAGTTCTTCTTTTACCAGCACGAATTCTTGTACTGTAAACACTCTCGATCTTCTTGTCATTCTGCTCAAAATTCCCGTTATCCATATTTTCACTTTCTTTTATATCCCTAAAATATAGAAATTGATTGAATTATGGAAATTTTGAAAAAATAAATTTTACACTTCCTCATGAGTTTGTTGAATTCTATACAATTCAGCATAAAGCCCATCTTTTGCTAACAAACTTTCGTGTGTGCCCATTTCTGCTATCTTACCATCTTCCAAATAAATGATAAGGTCAAAATGAAAAGTGTAGAATATGCGATGGGTGATAAAAATGGCAGTTTTATCCTGAATGTATTTACTAAGATTACTCAAAATGGATTGTTCCGTCTTTGCATCTACCGCACTTAAACAATCATCAAAAAGATAGATACTAGGTTTTTTAATGATGGCCCTTGATATGGCTACTCTTTGTTTTTGCCCTCCACTTAATGTTGTTCCTCGCTCTCCTATCAAGGTTTCAAATTTATTAGGCAGCAAATCAATCTCATTGTAAACATTCGCTGTTTTTGTTGCTTCAACTAAATCCGAATCATTATGCTCTAATTGATGTAATCCAAATTCAATATTATTTTTAACAGCGTCACTAAATAAAAACACGTCTTGCTGAACATATCCAATTGCCTTTCTTAAATCTGTTATTGAAAAATCTTTAATATCCGTTCCATCCATTTTTAAAACGCCCGAACTCGGGTCATACATTCTTGTAAGCAATTGAGCTAAGGAAGATTTTCCACTTCCTGTTTTACCTAATACCAATACTTTTTGACCAGCCTTAATTTGTAAATTAAAATTTGAAACAGCATTTATTCCAGAATGCGGATACACTAAGTTTACATTTTCAAAACTAATATCACCTTGTAGTTTTTCTAATGACTTATTACCACTAAATATAGTTGGCTTGATGGCTAAAAATTCATTTAACCTTTTTTGAGAAGCTGCTGCTCTTTGGATCATACTAGCAGTTAAGCCAATCGCACTTACTGGGAACGTAAGCATATTTATATAAAATACAAACTCGATAATGGTGCCCACTTTACTTGGATCATGATAAGCTTGTATTCCTCCAAGATATATGGTGAGCAAGGTGCTCAAGCCAATCATCAATGACATGGTTGGGGTATAAAATGCTTCAACACTTGCTAAACTCACTGCATTTTTACGATATAATTCACTGTTCTTTTTAAAAAATCCTAGCATTGCAGATTCTTGCACAAAAGATTTAATTACTCTAATTCCAGAATAAGATTCTTGTGCATTGGTTGTTAAATCAGATAATTGCCCTTGAATTTCTTCACTCTTTTTATTGATTACTGTATTTACAATATATATAGTAATCGCTAAAACAGGAAGCGGCGCTAATACATATAAACTAAGTCTTAAATCCTTGGTAAACATATTAAACAAACAAAAACCAATAATGGAGATTAGGTTTATTAAATACATAAGGGAAGGCCCAGTATACATTCTTACCCTACTCACATCCTCAGACATTCGATTCATTAAATCTCCAGTACTATGTGTTTTATAAAATTCTGTATCTAATTTTTGATAATGCGCATATACTTGGTTCTTTTGATCAAACTCAATATGTCTACTCATGACAATAATGGTTTGACGCATAAAAAACATAAAAACACTTCTAAAGATGGCCAAAACTAAAATGGTGATACTACAGAAGGTAATTAAAGAGGTAAAACTAAATTTATTGCGTTCCCCTAAATGAGAAATGAGGCTTACAATTAAATCATGGTTCACATTCGTTGCAGGTTTGCCACCAGGTAGTTTTGCTTGAACAAGATTTACTACATAACCTGTGATTTGAGGAGATAAAACGGCTAAATAATTAGTTGCTATAACCAATAAAATACCTGTGAAAAATCTGAACCGATATTTCCAAAAAAACACATTTAAAGCCGATAATTCTTTCACTTACTCCTTTTTTGTAAAGATACATGGTAGTCAATTAATTAGGCATATTGTTTAAAGGAATAAAAAGGCATTATTTTTTGTATAATTCGTTTTCGTATACTACATTTGCCGCGGAGAGATGGCAGAGCGGTCGAATGCGGCGGTCTTGAAAACCGTTGACTGTTACAGGTCCGGGGGTTCGAATCCCTCTCTCTCCGCAGCATGAAGAAAAAGGGGCAAAAAGCCCCTTTTTTTGTGCCCAAAAGTCACGAAGTGATAACGATTTTCGAAAAATGTGGCATAAAGCTTGCTTTAATGCCAGGTTTTGAAGAAAGGCGTTAAAGGGCGCAGCCCTTTTGGGCACAAAAAAAATGAAATTCATCCTTTTTCTTCATGCTCGCCCCCCACAAGGGCTGCCGGAGCAAAGCGACGGCAATCCTTGTGGACAAAAATATACATGTTCAAAAAGGAGACGCTCAGGCCAAATTTTGGATAATAGTTGATGAAATAGAAATTACCGAAGCATTTTCGTATAATTTTACATCAGCCAATAAACGACAGGTTAAAAAAATCATTTACCAGAATTTTGATATAATAGTAGATGCTTGGTTTAATCACTTCGTTAAAATAAAAGATGAATAAACTTCAAAATATAGAATCAATTGAATTTTCAGATGAGCAGATGATCATTACAATCGATCAGCTTAAATATACTATTGACTTAAAGGAAGTATCTAGTAGTTTATTAAATGCTACTCAAGAACAAAAAAATACATTTGAAATTTCACCTGCAAACTATGGAATCCATTGGCCTTTAATTGATGAGGACTTATCCATTATTAATCTTTTAAAATATAGTAGTAGAATATATTAAACAAAAAAAGGCCACCCATTGGATGACCTTTAATATTATAATATAAGACTAATTATTGTTGAACACCTTCTCCATGGAAACTAATCTGTTTAGTAACATTTCCATTAAAAAATATCGTTGCTACTTTTGTAAAATTACCAACAGCAGATCCATTAAATCCAAGGACTACTGATGCATGTGCACCTGGTGCAATGACTTGTCCTTTTTCATATTTAGGCGTAGTACAACCACATCCTACCATTACATTTTCAATAGTAATTGGTGCTGCACTTATATTTTCGATATCAACTGAAAATTCAGTAGGCTTACCATAAGTAATCTTACCCATATCATAATTATCATTCTTAAACTTCAAAACTTTAGTAATATCAGTTTGAGCTGGATTTGTTTGCGCTTGAACTGTTAAAGCACTTAGAAATAAAAAAGTCGCAAATAATATTGATTTCATAGTTGTCATTTAAAGGTTAAAGATAATTTAATCTTCTAAATCTCCAAACTTACCATTTTCATAATCTTCAAAAGCTTGTAAAATTTCTTGGCGCGTATTCATCACAAATGGGCCATGTGCCGCAATAGTTTCTCTTAAAGGTTCACCTGATAGAATTAATACTACAGCATCTTCACTTGCCTTTATTGAAAAGGTTTCCCCTTTATTGGTAAATAATGCAAAATGATCTAATGGAATACCTTCAGTTTCATTCACAATAACTGACCCCTCAATAACTAATAAACAAGTGTTATAATTTGCTGGAAAACTAAAACTTGCTTCGCCTCCCATAACCAATTTTGCATTCATTAAATGTACTGGAGAAAAAGTACTAGCTGCTCCATTATTGCCATCATAATTTCCTGCGATCACTTCAATGAAACCGCCATTATTTGGAACTGGAATTTTAGGTATTTGTGCATTTGAAATTGTTTGGTATTTTGGAGTGGACATTTTATCCTTTGCAGGTAAATTCACCCACAACTGTACCATTTGAAAATCACCACCTGTTTTACTAAATGCTTCACTATGGTATTCTTTATGTAAAACCCCACTGGCAGCGGTCATCCATTGAACATCACCTTCGGCAATCACACCACCACCACCACTACTATCATGATGTGCTACACTTCCTTTATAGGCAACAGTAACTGTTTCAAAACCTCTATGTGGATGCACTCCAACACCTTTTGCTTTACTAGGACTTGGTGGAAAATAAAACTTAGCTCCATAATCCAACATGATAAATGGATCCATTCTTTGCATGGTTAAACCATATGCACTTGGAATAAAATTATGTACTCTAAATCCATCTCCAACATAATGTGGTTCCCTAGGAGCCAACACCATTTCAACTTGCTTTACTGACATAGCAACGGTTTATTTACAATTATTTTAATCTGATTTTCATCACTACTTTTCTAATTTTTCCTTCCCCAATCATTGGTGCATGTACATCTTCAGGAAAATAGATTCCAAATTGCCCAGGGTATAATTTGAAGAAGAAGTCTGGTGCATCTTCATAAAATAGCACATCTTTCTTAGCATTATATTCCCCTCTTGGCTCTACACAAGTTAATCTAGATTTATAGCCAACTGTTTCTAATCCACCGAAAACATATTGGATATCAATATAAGTATTATGACATTCAAATTCCGAAGTTGAATCCAACATAGCAACGCCATTGTCATTAACCACCATAGCATAAATATGATCCCCATCTATTTCATATTTACCTGGTTTAATATTTTCAAAATCGGTGGAAGTTAAATAGGCAAATGCTTTTTCAAATCGAGGGTGAACATTCACATATTTATTAATATTATTTAAATCATCTAGAATCATATTGTTAATTTATTTGTCGTTGTTTATTATTTTTTCTTTTTAGCAATAGTTGCACTTTTTGAAATAGCAGACTCAGGAGTTTCAATTTTTTCAACTACCAATAAATCCACCAAATCTATATTCATAGGAAGTTGTCCCACTTTAACAATCGCACGTTTTCCTTTTATCTCAAGCACTTCCCCCACCTGATAATTTTTCTTTAGTTTAACAGTAGCACCCACTACAATTGGAGCATTAGTTTCTTTAAAATTTTTATCAACTTTCTTAGCTAGTTTATTGATTACAATGGCATCATTCTTTTTGAATAATAAATTGAAAAGGGTTTTCATCACCTCCTCTTTCTTTTCACTCTTTTTCCAATCCAATGCAATTTGTTTCAACTGCCTTTCCATTTCCTTATTGTAAGCAAACTTCTCTTCGGCTACCCTGTTTTGTTCTTTTAGTAAACTTATTTGCTGATGATGTTTTTCCTTGTCTAATATTTGTGTAAGCGATTGTTTTAAGGCATCATTCTCTTTTAATTTCTTATGTAATTCTTTACGTTCTTGTTGAACCAATTGCAAATCCTGTTCAGTTCTATTTAACAACTTATCCAATTCAAAATGGTGCGTGTCCACCAATTTACGCGCGCGATTGATTAAGTGTTTTGGCAAACCAATTCGTTCCGCAATGGCAAATGTGTAAGAGCTTCCTGGCTTACCAATTACCAATTGATACAAGGGCTCTAATTTAACCTCATCAAATTGCATGGCACCATTCACAATACCTTTATTGTGATTGGCCATTACTTTTAAATTCAAATAATGCGTCGTCACAATACCTTGAGCATGCTTATGTGACAATTCTTCCAAAATAACTTCCGCAAAAGCTCCCCCTAAATGAGGGTCTGAACCACTACCTAGTTCATCAATAAAAAACATGGTCTTCCCATTTGCATTTTCTATAAAATGCTTCATGTGCATTAAATGACTCGAATAAGTACTTAATTCAAAAGCCAGATTTTGAGTATCGCCTAATTGAATAAATAATTGTTTATAAATACCCATTTGCGAAGTTGGATTCATAGGCACCAATAATCCACTCTGCATCATCACTTGGTTTAAACCCAAGGTTTTCATGGAAACCGTTTTACCTCCAGCGTTAGGTCCACTAATAATTAAAATTCTAGCTTCATCATCTAAATGTAAATTAACAGGTATTGTTTTTTTACCAGAAGATTTATTATACAAATACAAGAGCGGATGATACGCATCAATTAATTGAGAAGTCGCATTATTTTGCACCATGGGCATATGTGCATTCATATCAATTGCTAATATGGCTTTTGCACGAATAAAATCAAATATGCCCACCATTTGTATATAACTCAATAGCAATGCAGAATATGGAGCTAACTGAGAAGTTAGTAATCTCAAAACTCTTTGAACTTCTTTTTGCTCGTCCTGCTCTAATCCATACAATTCATTATTCAATTCAATGGTTTCTTCCGGTTCAATAAATGCAGTTTTTCTACTATCACTTTCCCCATGCAAGAAACCTTTTACCTGACGTTTGTACTCTGAAAAAACTGCAACTACCCTACGGCCATTGCTAAAACTTTCATCAATATCGGCAGTATATCCTGCCTTCGCTAATCGATGAATTACTTTATCAAAAATGCGTCTTAACTCCTGACGTTTTTTATACAATTGCATTCGAATCTTAGCCAAGTCATCCGATGCATTGTCTTTTACATTACCACGATCATCAATAATGATATCAATACTTTCAACAATTGTTTTTTCATAATAACTATCTCCAATCACTTCATACATATTGGCATATGCTTGCATGCGCTCCCCGTCAAACCATTTGAAAATATTTCCAGTATGTTCAGTTAATCTGCGCACCAACAACCATTGCTCCCCTGTTAATTGTGCTCCAGGAATGCCTAATAATTTTAGGTCCTTTCTAATATCTAATACAAAGTCAGTTGGGAAATATTGATTGGCAGATTTAATGTATTTATATTCCTCGGTTTGCTTTAAAGCTGTTTGAATATACTTTAGATGGGTATGAATACGCATATCCTGAACCAACTCCTTTCCAATAGTCGTTTGACAATGTCCCAATAAAATGGCATTGATTTTATCAAATTCTAATTGGGTTAAGGCATTTTCGGGATAAACTCTCATATAATAGTTGGCTGCAAATTTACTTAAATAAACATTAACAGCATTTGAACAAATATAGTAGCAGATTGTTTTAAATTACACCTTCATTCCTTACTTATGAAAACAATTATTAGCGGTTTATTAGTGATTACTGCATTTTTAGGCCTTCAAGCCTGTGCACAATCCAATAAAACCAATTTAAAAGACAAAAACACAAAAAATATCGACATGACAAATACAGAAACCATCACACTGGGATCAGGCTGCTTTTGGTGTACCGAAGCCATTTATCAAAGATTAGAAGGGGTTGTAAAAGTAACGAGTGGTTACAGTGGCGGACATATTGAAAACCCAACTTACGAGCAGGTATGTGATAAAACAACTGGACATGCCGAAGTTTGTCAAATTACCTATGACACAACGAAAATTAGCTTGGATGATATCCTTGCCGTTTTTTGGAAAACTCATGATCCAACTACCCCTAATCAACAAGGGAATGATGTTGGGCCTCAATATCGTAGTGCTGTTTTTTATCACAATGAACACCAAAAAGAAGTGGCAGAAAAATACAAGGCCGAGTTGATTGCTGCTAAAGCTTGGGATAAACCAATTATTACTGAAATTACTGCTTTCACTAAATTTTATTCAGCAGAAAGCTATCACCAAAACTATTATAATAACAATACCTACCAAGGATATTGTCGTTACGTGATTGGACCCAAATTGGAGAAATTCGAAAAAGTATTTAAGGATAAATTAAAGAAAGACGGTTCTCAATAATTTTTCGAGATTAGGCTTTTTGTGTATTTTTAAAATTCAATATTCACTTTTATTATGAAACAACTAACCATCCTATTTTCTGTAATACTATTGGGCTTATTAGTTAATGCCCAGCCCGTTTTTACAAAAGCAGATACACTCCGTGGAAGCTTAAATGAAAATAGAGATTGGTTTGATATTTTACATTATTATATTAGGGTAATACCAGAAATTGAAAATAAAACAATTTCAGGTAATGTAATATGGACAGCAAAAGCAATAAAGGCTTCCAAAAACATACAAATTGATTTACAACAACCATTAATAATAGATAGTATAAGATTTAATGATGGAGCAGTAGATAAAAATCAACGTTATATTCATAAATGGACTAAACTTCAATTTTTAAGAAATCAAAATGTGGCAATTGCAACATTAGATAAATCGATTGAAATAAATAGTGAATTCTGTATATGGATATATTATCATGGCACTCCTCGCGAAGCAGTAAGACCCCCATGGGATGGAGGGTGGATTTGGAAAAAAGATGCCAATGGTAAACCATGGGTATCTGTAGCTTGTCAGGGCTTGGGCGCTTCCGTTTGGTATCCATGTAAAGATGTTCAATCAGATGAACCAGATAATGGAGCCTCAATTACAATGTATGCTCCGCAGGGTACTATTATGATTTCTAACGGCAGACCTATAATTGGTGATGATGAAAATCTGTATGGTTGGTTTGTTAAAAACCCAATCAATAATTACAATATCATCCCCTATATTGGTGATTATGTTGGCTGGAATGAAAAATACAAAGGATTAAAAGGCGATTTAGATTTACACTATTGGTCATTAAGAGAAGATTCTGCAAAAGCAAGAAAACAATACACGCAGGTGAAAGACATGCTTAAAGCTTTTGAGTATTGGTTTGGCCCTTATCCTTTTTATGAAGATGGTTATCAAATTATTCAAAGCCCGCATTTAGGCATGGAGCATCAGTCAGCCATTGCTTATGGAAATAAATTCGCCAATGGATATTTAGGGCGCGATTTATCAGGATCTGGCTGGGGTTTAAAATGGGACTATATAATTGTACATGAAAGTGGACATGAGTGGTTTGCCAATAATATCACTACAAAAGATATTGCAGATATGTGGGTGCATGAGGGTTTTACAAGCTATTCTGAAACCTTGTACACTGAATATTATTATGGAAAGGAAGCTGGAGATGATTATACTTATGGTTTAAGAAAAAGGATCATGAATGATGGATCCATTATAGGACATTACGGAGTAAATAATGAAGGAAGTAGCGATATGTATGCAAAAGGTGCAGTGATGTTGCATAGCATCAGAAAGTCTATTAATAATGATAGTTTATTTAGATCTATTTTAATTGGATTAAATAAAGACTTTTATCATCAAACGGTGACTACGGATGAAATTGAAAATTATATTTCAAAAAAATCGGGTATTAATTTTAGCAAAGTATTTGATCAATATTTAAGAACTGTTCAAATACCTGTGTTCTCCTTTAGCTATGACAAAAAGGAAAAAATATTAACCTACCAATGGAAAAATTGTGTGAAAGGTTTTGACCAACCATTGCATTTTAAATACGAGGGTCAACAATTTGATTTTTTACCGGCAGATTATATTCCTCAAAAGCGTTTAATTAAATTAGATAACTTTAATGAAACCGCATTTGGGGAAGCTATTAAGCGACTATATTATGT
>DAIUEC010000018.1:28382-30769 GCA_036845345.1 Sediminibacterium sp. | reverse complement strand
TATAAAAATAATTTAGATCAAGCAAAGGGCAGTCCTAATGCTTCAAACATTAATGCAACCTGGGTATTTGGTCAAAATTGGGATCCTATCAAACAATTAACAGCAAATAAATTATAATAAGTTTTA
Organism: Sediminibacterium sp.; assembly: GCA_036845345.1. Taxonomy (GTDB): domain Bacteria; phylum Bacteroidota; class Bacteroidia; order Chitinophagales; family Chitinophagaceae; genus Sediminibacterium. Next base: position 30,643 of record DAIUEC010000018.1, on the reverse strand, counting down.
GATGAGTGTAGCAGTATTAAATAAAGCAGTAGCAAAAAAGGATAACCAATTAGTGATACCGGTTACTGAAAAAGTAATTCAGTTTGGAACGGGTGTATTATTAAGAGGATTGCCAGATTATTTTATCCATAATGCAAATCAACAAAATATATTCAACGGAAGTATTGTTGTGATTAAATCAACAAGCAATGGAGGCGTAGATGACTTTGCACATCAAGATGCTATGTTTACACATTGTGTGAGAGGGGTATATGCAGGACAAAATGTGGATAGACATTTTATAAACACATCCATTAGTAGGGTTTTGACTGCTGCAAGTGAATGGGATCAAATTATTGCATTGGCTGCTTCTAATGATATTGAAATTATTATTTCAAATACTACCGAAGCTGGAATGGTGTTGGACCAAAATGATACAATTACAAATGGATCACCAAGTTCTTTCCCAGGAAAGCTATTGGCTTTATTATATGAAAGATGGAAAAATTTTAATGGGGACATTCATAAAGGATGGATTATACTACCTACGGAGTTAATGCCTGATAATGGAATTCTATTAAATTCATTAGTAAATAAATTGGCGACGATTCTGCAACTTCCTGCTGAATTTATACAATGGATGAATGAAGCAAATGAATTTTGTAATACGCTAGTGGATAGAATTGTACCCGGTATTTTAAGTGATGATGAAATGGAATCCCTTCAAGCTAAATTGGGGTATACCGATAACTTACTTATTTCAAGCGAACCATTTGCTTTATGGGCAATTGAATCAAACAAATCAAGTACCATTGAAAAATTATCTTTTGCAAAAATTGATGACAGCATCGTAATTGCCCCTTCTATTGTAAAATTTAGAGAACTAAAATTAAGATTGTTAAACGGCACTCACACATTTAGTACGGCTGTTGCCATCTTAGTTGGTTTTGATACCGTGATTGAGGCAATGAGTGACAATCATTTTAATAAATTCATCAATCAATTAATTCATCAAGAATTAGTGCCATGTGTTGTAAGTGATACCATCACGCAACAAGAAGCAACTAAGTTTGCTGAAAAAGTATTAGAGCGATTCGCAAATCCATATATTCAACATAAGTGGACGAGCATTGCCATGAATTTTGAAGAAAAAATGAAAATGCGCAATGGATATTTAATGGATACCTATGCTGCAAACAATGCTAGTCCAGCACAAGCCATGAGTTTGGGCTTTGCTGCATTTACAGTCTATATGCAACAAGCACATCAGGTAAATGTAATCACAGAAAATTATTGCAGCCATCCGTTGTTTGTAGCGCAGGTTGCTGCATGGATCAAAGAGATTAACGAAAAAGGAATGAAAAATATATTAGCATCATGAAACAATTAATTTTAAAAGTAAATCCAAAAGACAATGTACTCGTTGCTTTACAAAACCTAAGCAAAGGAGATACTATCAATTTTGAGGCACACAGTATTGTTTTGCAAGAAGATATTCCTGCTAAACATAAATTTTATATTACTGATTTATCGAAAGGGACTGAAGTAATCATGTATGGGTTGTTGGTAGGTAAAGTAACCATGGATGTAAAAGCCGGTGCACGTATGTCTACCGATAATTTACACCATGCTTCAGAGCCTTATACTTTTCAACCTTATAACTACCAATGGGAAGCACCGGATGTTTCTAAATTTGTTGGTAAAACATTCAATGGATATCATCGTGAAGATGGAAGAGTGGGGACAGCTAATTATTGGTTGTTTATTCCTACTGTATTTTGTGAAAACAGAAATTTAGATGTTATTAAAGAAGCATTGCATAACGAGTTAGGTTATTCTGTTTCTAATCAATATAAAAATTATACCAAGGATTTAATTCAAGCTTTTAAAGAAGGTAAAAGTTTAGAGGATACTATTTCATTAGCACCTAACACGCTTTCAAAAAATAGAGTATTTGAAAATATTGATGGCATCAAATTTTTAAATCACCAAGGCGGTTGTGGCGGAATTCGTCAGGATGCTGCAGTATTAAGTAAATTGCTAGCAGCATATGCCGATCATCCAAATGTTGCGGGTATCACTGTGTTAAGTTTGGGTTGTCAAAATTTACAATTGTCCGACTTTGAAAAAGATATTAAAGACCGTAATCCAAATTTCAATAAACCACTTTTTGTTTTTGAACAACAAAAATCATTAAGTGAGCCTGAATTGATTGCCTCTGCAATTCAAGCTACGTTTAAAGGATTGATTGAAGCCAATAAACAAAAGCGTGCTCCAGCTGG
>DAIUEC010000018.1:0-28282 GCA_036845345.1 Sediminibacterium sp. | reverse complement strand
GTTGATGTTTTAGATTATACCGAGCCTGCTATTAAAAAAGGATTGAATTTAGTTTGTACACCAGGTAATGATGTGGAAGCAACTACTGGTAAAGCAGCTGCAGGTGCAACACTTATTTTATTTACAACAGGACTTGGAACTCCAACGGGTAATCCTGTTTGTCCTACGATTAAAGTGGCAAGTAATTCTGCATTGGCAAAAAGAATGGCAGATATCATCGACATTGATACCGGTCCAATTATTGATGGTGATAAAACCATCGCAGAAATGGGAGAAGAAATTTTAAACTATTGTATAAAAGCTGCTAGCGGTGAAGTAACACCTAAAGCTGTATTATTAAACCAAGATGATTTTATTCCATGGAAGCGTGGGGTAAGTTTATAAAGCATAAATATAAAATTGTATGAAATCGTTCTTAGACGAAAACTTCTTATTGAAAACAAAGACTGCACAAACATTATATCATGAGTATGCGCAAAAAATGCCATTGATTGATTATCACTGTCATCTTTCACCGCAACAAATTGCTGAGAATCTTAATTTTAGAAATATTACAGATGCATGGTTGTCTGGAGATCATTACAAATGGCGCGCGATGCGTACGAATGGTGTAGATGAATCTTATTGCACAGGTAATAAATCAGATGAAGAAAAGTTTTTAAAGTGGGCAGAAACTGTTCCCTATACCATACGTAATCCATTATACCATTGGACGCATTTAGAATTACAAAGATATTTTGGAGTACACGAAATATTAAATCCAACGAGTGCAAAAAGTATTTATGATACTACCTCTTCATTATTACAAGATCCTAGTTATTCAACACAAGGATTGATTCAAAAAATGAATGTACGTGTAATTTGCACAACGGATGATCCTATCGATTCATTGGAATACCATCAACAAATAAAAGATAGCAATTTTGCTGTAAAAGTATTGCCTGCATTCCGTCCAGACAAAGCGATGGAAGTAAGCAATGCAGCTAACTTTGTGAGTTATGTACAAAAAATAGAAAAAGCTTCTGGCATTTCAGTTTCAACATTTGAAGATTTCTTATATGCATTGCAAAATCGTCACGATTACTTTGCTAGTATGGGATGTAATGTTAGTGACCATGGCTTAGAGGAAATTTATGCAGAAGAATTTACGGGCACTGAAATTGAAGCCATCTTTGTAAAAGTTCACGGAGGTAAAGAATTAAACTTAACCGAGCAACGCAAGTTTAAATCTTGTATGTTATTGCATTTTGCTGAGTGGGATTGGGAAAAAGGATGGATTCAACAATACCATTTAGGTGCTTTGAGAAATAACAATACTAGAATGCTACAAAAATTAGGACCTGATACTGGATGGGATAGCATTGGTGATTTTTCACAAGCAGCAGCATTGTCTAAGTTTTTAAATAAGTTAGATAGTGAGGATAAATTAGCAAAAACAATAGTGTACAATTTAAATCCTGCTGACAATGAATTAATGGCTACCATGATTGGTAACTTTAATGATGGTTCTGTTGCAGGAAAAGTACAATACGGAAGTGGATGGTGGTTCTTGGATCAAAAGGATGGCATGGAAAGACAAATTAGTGCATTGAGTAATATGGGATTAATAAGTAAATTTGTTGGAATGCTTACAGACTCAAGAAGCTTCTTATCTTATCCAAGACATGAATATTTCCGTCGTATTGTTTGTAATTTATTCGGCAATGAAATTGAAGAAGGCGAACTTCCAAACGATATTGCTTGGACTGGTAAAATAATTCAAGACATTTGCTTTAATAATGCCAATCAATATTTTGGTTGGGAAGCTCCTAAATAAATAAAAATGAGTGTACTAAATAGTTTCAGCTTACAAGGTAAAACAGCTTTAGTTACGGGTTGTAACAAAGGCATTGGATATGGCATGACTTTGGCACTTGCCGAGGCAGGCGCTAATATCATTGGTATGTCAAGTGGTGGTGATGATGCTGAAATTAAAGCGGCTGTTGAAAAAACAGGCCAGCAATTTAGTTACTATCAAGTGGACTTAGGAGATAGAGCACAGATTTATACTTTTGTAGAAAAAATAGAAGGAACACAAATTGATATTTTAGTAAACAATGCTGGTATTATAATGCGTAGCCCAGCTGCAGATCATCCTGATGAATATTGGGATAAAGTAATGTCTATCAATTTAGATGCACAGTTTATTTTATCAAAAGCCATTGCAAAACAAATGTTGGCAAGAGGTAAAGGAAAAATTATTTTCACTTGCTCTTTGTTAAGTTTCCAAGGGGGTATTAATGTTCCTGGTTATGCAGCTGCAAAATCAGCTTTGTCAGGTCTTGTGAAAGCTTTTGCAAATGAGTGGGCATCCAAAGGTATTTGCGTGAATGGTATTGCACCAGGTTATATTGAAACAGATAATACAAAGGCTTTAAGAGAAGATGTTGAAAGAAATAAATCTATCTTAGAGCGAATTCCTGCAAAACGTTGGGGTACTCCTGATGATTTTAAAGGGCCAATAGTGTTCTTAGCATCTGAAGCATCTAATTATGTGAATGGCGCTATATTATTAGTAGATGGTGGCTGGATGGCCAGATAAACCCAAAAATATGCAAGTAAGATTTACACAAAGTCCTCAAGAAACTGCAGCAATGCAAACACAGGCATTAAGAGATCATTTCTTAATTTCTAATTTATTTGAAGACAATAAAATAAATTTAACCTATACACATTATGATCGTGTGATTGTAGGAGGCGTGAAGCCTGTGAATGAAGCGGTGGAATTACCTAATCCTTCTGAATTAAGAGCCGAATATTTTTTGGAGCGTCGTGAAATTGGAATTATCAATGTGGGAGGGAATGGCAAAGTGATTGCAGATGGCACTTCACATACTATTGCTAAAATGGATTGTGTGTATTTAGGAAAAGGAACAGAGTCGGTATCTTTTGTTTCTGAGGATGCTAATAATCCAGCTTTATTTTATTTACTATCTGCTCCGGCGCATCATACTTATCCAGCAGCAATTTGTAAAAAACAAGATGCACAGCCTGTAGACTTAGGGGCTGCAGCCACTTCCAATAAAAGAACAGTTTACAAATACATTCATTTAGAAGGTATCAAAAGCTGTCAATTGGTAATGGGATTAACGGTATTAGAAGATGGATCTGTCTGGAATTCAGTTCCTCCACATACCCACACGCGTAGAATGGAAGTGTATTTTTATTTTGATTTAGCTGCTGAGCATCGTGTATTCCATTTTATGGGAGAGCCCTCTGCAACAAAACATATTGTGATCGCAAATCATGAAGCAACTATCTCTGCACCATGGAGTACGCATTTTGGTTGTGGCACCAGTAACTATGGATTCATATGGGGGATGGCTGGAGAAAATTTAGTGTATACCGATATGGATCCTGCACCCATTCACACATTGGCATAAATTAATTAAAAATCAATGAAGAAAGTTTTTTGTTTTGGAGAATTATTAATGCGCTTCTCACCAAGCTTACAAAAGCAATGGATTAAGGAACATACCATGCCTGTATTTATTGGTGGAGCCGAACTGAATGTAGCAAAGGCTTTGGCAGCATGGAATACGCCTGTTAAATATTGCACCGCACTTCCTGATAATTATCTTTCGAAAGAAATTATGGAGTCCTTGCAAGAGGATGGTATTGATGCAGCTTCTATTTTATTAAGTGGAGAGCGTATCGGAACCTATACCTTACCTATGGGAGCTGATTTAAAAAATGCAGGCGTAATTTACGATCGTGCCTATTCTTCTTTTTCTTTTTTAAAGAAAGGAATGATTGATTGGGAAAAAGTATTAGAAGGATATGATTGGTTTCATTTTACAGCGATAAGCCCTGCATTAAATACAAATATTGTTGAGGTATGTGAAGAGGCATTACAATTTGCTACTAAAAAAGGAATGACTATTTCGGTAGATTTAAATTACCGAGCAAAGTTGTGGCAGTATGGTAAAAAGCCAGTAGAAGTAATGCCATCCCTTGTAAAGTATTGTCATGTAATCATGGGCAATGTTTGGAGTGCGCATCAATTGCTTGGAACCGAATTGAACCCTACTTTAAATGATCCTTGTGAAAAAGATTTTTATATCGCACAGTCCGAAAAAGTTTCAAAAGAAATAATGGCAACTTATCCAACATGTACTACGGTGGCCAATACCTATCGTTTTTCGGAAGGAGAAGCGGTTCGTTATTATGCAACCCTTACGAATTCCCAATCGCATGAGGTATGTAAGGAACATTTCTGCGAAAACGTTATCGATAAGGTGGGTAGTGGCGATTGCTTTATGGCAGGCCTTATTTATGGAACATTGCAATCTGATTTTACTTTTGAGCAAGTTATAAATTTTGCTGCAAGTGCCGCATTTGGTAAATTGCAGGAAGTGGGTGATTATACAAAACAATCTGTTGAATTAATTAAGTCTAGATATTAAAACAAGTATATGCATAGTATTGATAAAGTATCACAACACATTCTTTCTTCCAAATTAATCCCACTATTTTACGAGTCGGATGTACAAGTAGTGATAGATGTTGTGAAAGCATTGTATGCTGGAGGTATAAGAACCATTGAATTTACCAATAGAGGCCCCCAAGCATTAGATAACTTTAAAGCTTTAGTTGCTTTAAAAAATGAAATGCCCGATTTGTATTTAGGTATTGGAACGATTAAGACCGAAGAAGATGCTAAAAAATATATTGATGCAGGTGCTGATTTTTTAATTAGTCCTGTATTTGATGCATCTGTTGCTGATATTGCATACTTGCATAAAGTATTATGGATACCAGGTTGCATGACGCCTACCGAAATTCACAATGCACAAGTTGCTGGATGTAATATTGTAAAATTATTCCCAGGCAATGTATTAGGTCCAGGATTTATTGAAGCCATCAAACCATTGTTTAGCGATATTCATTTTTTAGTTACTGGAGGAGTAGATGCTACTGAACAAAGTATAATGTCTTGGTTAAAAGCGGGTGCTGCTGGTGTAGGATTAGGAAGTAAATTAATTACCAAAACGGTATTAGCTAATAAAGAGTATGATGTACTAACTGCTACTTCAAAACAATTATTATCTATTGAAGGATTAAAATAATTTTATGCAAAACAAGATTGGAAATTTAAGATGGACGATTTGTGCTTTGGTATTTTTTGCTACTACTATTAATTATTTAGATAGAGCTGTAATTAGTTTGTTGAAAAGTACACTTACGAAGGAAATGCATTGGGACGACGCGGACTACTCCAATGTTGAAATTGCATTTAAAATTAGTTATGCTATTGGTTTAATGTTGGCAGGTAGAGTGATTGATAAAATAGGTACTAAGAGAGGATATAGCTGGGCAACTGGATTGTGGAGTTTATCTGCAATCGCACATGCTTTTGCTAAAAATGTATTTGGCTTTGCTGCTGCAAGAGCTGCATTGGGTGTAACGGAAGCAGGTAATTTTCCTGCAGCGATTAAAACTACAGCTGAATGGTTCCCCAAAAAAGAAAGAGCATTAGCTACAGGTTTATTTAATTCAGGTGCAAATATTGGTGCTATTGTTGCACCCTTAACAGTACCATTTATTGCAGTAAACTATGGATGGCAATGGGCTTTCGTAATTACAGGATTACTTGGTTTGGTATGGTTGCTTTTTTGGAATAAGTATTATCGTACTCCTGCTACGCATCCAAAAATTACTCCCGAAGAATTAGCTTACATTAATAGTGATATTGAACCGCTTGAAGTAAATGAATTACCTAAAGCTGAAAAAAAATATACTTGGGGAATGTTATTGGGCTACAAACAAACCTGGGCTTTTTCGATTGGTAAATTATTAACGGATCCTATTTGGTGGTTTTATCTTTTCTGGTTACCTGATTTTTTAGAAAGTCAATATCATTTAAAAGGTACTCAAATTGCATTACCTGTTGCGGCAGTTTATACTTTATCAGTGGTTGGAAGTATTGGTGGAGGTTGGATTCCATTAAGATTAATAAGTAAAAACTGGCCTGTATTTAAAGCAAGAAAAACTTCCATGTTATTGTATGCTTTATTAGTATTGCCAATTTTATTTGCGCAATATTTAGGCTCTATTAATATGTGGTTGGCTGTGTTAGTGATTGGTATTGCAGCTGCGGCACACCAAGCTTGGAGTGCAAATATATTTACAACGGTAAGCGATATGTTCCCTAAACATACAATTGGTTCGGTAACTGGTATTGGTGGTATGTTCGGAGCAATAGGAGGTATTTTATTATCTCTATTAGTACAAAAGAATCTATTTGTGCATTATCGTGCTATCAACCAAATTGAAATTGCTTATTATATCATGTTTGCATGGTGTGCACTATCCTACATTCTTGGTTGGTTCATTATGCATTTGTTGGTACCTAAGGTGAATGTTATAGAAGATTAGTTTTATTTCATATATTTAGTATACAAAAATGTATACTATGAAATTGGTAAGAATCTATTTGTTATTTACACTATGCATCACTGCATTTACTCAAAATGCTATTGCACAAGGACAATTTAAGGCCTTACTTGTAACAACAACTAGAGGTTGGCATCATGAGTCCATACATGCTGGTGTTTTAGCGATACAACAATTGGGAGTGAAACATCATTTTCAAGTTGACTTATTACAAGACAACAATGGCTTTAATGATAATACACTTGCAAATTATCAAGTAGTTATATTTTTAAATACCACTGGTGATATATTTAACGAGCAAGAACAAAAATCTTTGGAGCGTTTTATTCAATCAGGCAAAGGATTCATGGGTATTCATAGTGCTTCGGACACTGAGTACGATTGGGCTTGGTATACTAAATTAATAGGTAGAATGTTTGTGATACATCCTGCTATTCAAACAGCTCGATTAAATGTATTAGATGCTTCTTTCCCTGGATTGGAAGGATTTGCCAATAATAAACAATGGACAGATGAATGGTATGAGTTTGGTCCTGATAAAATTGAGGGGCTAAAAACTATTTTATCGGTTGATGAAAAAACATACAATCCTGTTGCGAATTGGGGTGCCAACGCCAATAGAGTAGCAGTTTCGGGCAAGGGTATGGGGGCTTTTCATCCCATTGCTTGGTACCAAAATTATGATGGTGGCCGTTCGTTTTATACCAATTTAGGACATATGCCATCTGACTTTTCGGATCCCGCTTATTTAAGTCATATTACTGCAGGCATTATTTGGGCAGCTACTGGAAAGAAGTAAATATTTATTATAAATAAAATCTAATGTATAATAAGCGCTTTAAATTCTATTTTTTACTTGCACTATTATTAATTATTGGCCGCATAAATGCACAGGATTGGTTATTGAATAATTTTCAATTTAAGGCTCAAATTGAAAAAAAAGGAAATCAAATAATTCTTGATAATGGTCTACTTAGGCGTAGTTTTTTATTGAATGGAAATATTGCTTGTACCGATTACACTAACCTAACCAATGGTCAACAATTAATAAGAAGCATTGAGCCCGAAGCTAGCGTTCTGATTAATAAAATTCAATATAATATTGGTGGCTTAAATGGTCAAAAAGAAAAAGCGTATCTAGATCTATCTTGGGAGAAAGCGTTGCATGCAAATGATTCAGATTTTTACTTTACAAATTATACAATTACCAATATTGATAGCTTTGTAAGTTATCATCCAACTACTTGGATGCCCGAAGCGTATTCAAATAATGTCAAGAAATTTAAAGGAAAGCAACTAGTGTTGAATTTTATTTCAAAATTACCATTACTCAAAGGTATTCAAGTTAAAGTGCATTATAATTTATATGATGGCATCCCACTCATTTGCAAATGGGTGACAATTGAAAATGGGTCTAATAAAATTCATATTGATCGAGTTATCAATGAGGTTTTAGGTTTAGTTGAAGAAGAAAGTGCAGTAGTGGGTAAACCCGAAGAAATGAAAAAACAACATGGTTTGTATATTGAAACAAATTATGCCTTTAATAATTCAATGCGATATGATATTAGTGATCATACTACACATTGGGAAACTGATTCCACATATACCTCTCAAGTAAACTATAATTACCAGACTCCTTGTTTATTGAAAGTATATCCAGACAAAGCTCCAGGAATTGACTTGGCGCCAAAAGAAACATTTCAATCTGTAAGAACTTTTGAATTATTTATGGACAGCTATGATAGAAACAGAAGAGGATTGATGATTAAAAAAATGTATAGAACTATTGCTCCTTGGGTGACCCAAAATCCAATATTTATGCATTTAGTAAGCAAGAATGATGCTGAAGTTAAAACTGCAATTGATCAATGTGCAGCTACTGGATTTGAAGCGGTTATACTTAGTTTTGGAAGCCATTTAAATATGGAAGATAGCTCCGAGATAAATATTAGAAAGTGGAAATCATTGGCAAGCTATGCACATGAAAAGCATATTTTAATTGGTGGCTATTCTTTATTTAGCAGCAGATCGATTAGTCAAGAGGATGATGTAATTGATCCAGCAACTGGTAAACCTGGAGGTGCTTTTTTTGGCAATGCACCTTGCTTTGGAAGTAAATGGGGGTTAAACTATCGTGATCAAATTGTTAATTTTTATAAACAAACACATTTTGATATTTGGGAAAATGATGGACCATATCCTGGCGATGTTTGTGCATCTTTAAAACATCCGGGACATAATAACCTTGATGATTCACAATGGAAGCAAATGGAAATTCAAAAAGGCTTGTATCAAACTTTAAATAAGATGGGTGTTTATATCAATGCTCCTGATTGGTATTTCCTAGATGGCACTCATAAAATTGCTGTTGGATATAGAGAAGTTAATTTTTCTTTATCTAGAGCACAACAAATTCTTTTAAATAGACAAAATATAATTGATGGGACTAAAGAAAAAATTCCTTCTATGGGCTGGGGCTTTGTTCCATTAACAAAATACCAGGGTGGAGGCGCGGATGCAGTACTTGAACCTTTAAGTGAACATTTAAAAGATTACAAACAACTAATGATACAATACTTTGGCGCTGGAATACAAGCTTGTTATCGCGGCCCAAGATTGTATGACACTGAATTAACTAAACAAATGGTAACAAATACAGTGAGTTGGTATAAAAAGTATCGTACCATTTTAAATGCAGATATTATAAGTTTAAGAAGAGCCGACGCAAGGGATTGGGATGGTTGGATGCATGTTGATCCTTACGGAAAAGATAAAGCTTTTGTACTTTTATTTAATCCTACTGATGGAATAATTAAACGTAAAATAAATATTCCAATGTATTATACAGCTTTAAAAAATAGTGCTACAATAATTAATGAATCAGGGGATAGAATTATTAAAAAAATTAATGCTAATAACGATTTAGAAATGGAAATTAGTATTCCTGCAAAAGGCTATGCTTGGTTTAGTATTAATTAAAGAAAACTTCATCTACAAAAATCCAAGCTGGTGTTCCTTTTCCAGGATGCCAAATAGGAAGCTGTTTTAAATTACGCAGTGTAAATTTATAATAGTTGTATGCTGGTCCTTTTGCTATTTTAATTTTAAAAGCTTGTGTTTGATTGATATTGGGTTCCTTAGTGTAAGCCTTGGTAATGCTCGTGAAATCAGCATTTTGTAAGGTCTTAAATTGTTTGCCATCATTGCTTGCCTCCACCTGAATGGTTTGAATAGGGAATATATAACTGCCGGTATTAATCAAAGCATTAAAAATAATTTCATTTAAAGCCGTTTGATTTTTAAACTTCATTACAAACTCCATATTTGTTTTAGAGTAGCCCAACCATTTGCCATTTCCAAAATTAAGTTCACCTAATTCCTGGTCAATGATAGTATGTCCTCCAGTGCCCATGTATTTTGGATCTGGTTTGGTAATGAGCATTACAGTATCGGGTATAAGTGATGATTTGTAAAATGATTTTTGAACCATATCACTTGCAAGCCATCCTTTTTTAAACACTTTAGTTTTTACCGATGTGTTTTTGGTAAGGACAATTGGTTTTTCATAAGTAGGACTCGTTATACTATCCGGTTCTGAATCATCAATGGTGTATTTTATAGTAACTCCTTTTAAGAAATGCTTTAGTGGTACATTAATATGATTGGTAATGATGGTGCTATCCTGTTCAATGAATGGCTTATTTAATTTCATAATAGAGTCTTCCATATTATCACCCACCACAAATTGTATACTAGGATATTTATCAATAATTGGGCTAATGTCTTTTTGTTTTAGTCCATTGGCCCATAATTGCATTTTATGAATACTCGTTCCTTTTATGAATACCTCCAATTTATTGTTATCAATATTCATGCCTGCTAAGGAAATGGAGTTTAATTTCTTTAACGCATTCAATGCTTGAATATCTTGAATATTGAGTTTGGTATAATTTAAATTCAACTTTTCTAAATTGCTAAAGCTGGCTATAATATCAATGTCCTTTTTTTGCAAAGGAATATTTTGCATATTTAAAGTAACAATCTTATCCTTAATTTTATCAAGCTTTTGCAAGTACTCCGTTTTATAAAAAGCACCTTGAAAAAAATTCACATTTATTTTATCACCACCATGATAGGTATACTCAACTGCAACATAATTGCTATTGTAGGCTGATAAATCTGGTTGCACTTTATTATTGCCAGCAATGGGCGCAATGTATTGTGAAGCTAACAAATACAAACTATCTGTTTTATTTAAATCCTTAAGTGCTTTGTTTACATCTCCACCTAATTGCATCCACTTAGTGATTATTGCTAATTCTTCCTTGGTGAGTTGCTTTTTTTCGGTTGGAGGCATATGCTTCTCGTCCGTTAATGGCAAGTGAATTCTGTCTAATAAAATATTACCATGCTTGCCCCCTTTTTTAATTAACTCTATACTAGTTAATTGTAGGTCTCCTTTTATTTTATCACCTCCATGACAACTTATGCATTTGTCCATCAGTATGGGGTGAACTGCTTTTTCATAAACAGTTAATAAAGAATCAGGCTTTGTATTTTCTGCTTCTTTAACGATTGATTTAGGTAATGACAATGCCTCTTTACCATGCGTAAGTTGTCCTCCCTTATGTGTAAAGAAAATAATTACAATAATAAATCCACCACCTAAAATGCTTCTTAATAATTTATTGGTTCTTACAATATTTTTAGGAATCAATACCAAGGCCCATGCTAACAATGCAATAGTTATTCCACCCCATTGGTGTATGGTTAAAATAGATTTATCATAATTGCCACCTACTGCAATTAATATACCTAGCAATGCAACGATCGCAGCAAATAAAGCGGTTACACTAAAAAGATAATTTTCTTGTGTTAGAGAAATGACTGGCTTGAAACCCAATAAAATATAGGCCCCGGTAAATAAACCCAATACAATAGGGAAGTGTAATAGTACTGGATGCCATTGGCCTATCCATGATAATAATAAACCTGTATGTAATTGATGACTAAAAATACATAATAGGATTAAGCAAGGATTGATTAACCAGAGTAAATTATCAATAAGGGATAGTAGGTTTATTTTTTTCATCCTAACTGATTATATCTTTTACAACATTGCCTGCAACATCGGTTAATCTATATCTACGGCCTAAATGTTTAAACGTGAATTTTTCATGATCTACACCCATTAAGTGCATGACAGTTGCATGAAAGTCATGTACATGCACAGGAAGGGTATTGATATTATATCCAAACTCATCCGTCTCTCCGTACACGCCTGGCTTAGTACCACCACCCGCCATCCAAATTGTAAAACATCTTGGGTGATGATCTCTTCCATAATTATCCTTTGTCAATTTTCCTTGACAATAATTGGTTCTTCCAAACTCACCACCCCATATCACTAGGGTTTCATCTAATAAACCTCTTTGTTTTAAGTCTTTAATTAATGCAGCGGAAGGTTGATCTACATCCTTACATTGGCTCACTAATTCATTGGGTAAATTATTATGGCCATCCCATCCTTGATGGTATAATTGCACAAATCGTACACCACTTTCCGACAACTTTCTTGCTAATAAACAATTGGCTGCATAAGTACCTGGCACTAAACAATCGGGTCCATACATTTTTACAATGGACTCTGGCTCATTTTGCAATGAAGTTACTTCTGGCACTTCCATTTGCATACGATAGGCTAATTCGTATTGTTGAATTTTAGTCACAATTTCTGGGTCCCCAATTTCTTTATAAGATTGTTCATTTAAATCTGCAATCTCATCCAACATTTTTCTTTTATCCCCTCTATCAATAAACTCAGGATCACTTAAATATTTTACGGGTTCTTCACCACTACTAAATTGCACCCCCTGATGTATGGAATCTAAGAATCCATTAGACCATAGTTTTGAATATACGCCCTGACCATTTCCTTTTCCCTTACTTAATAAAACAGTAAAAGCAGGCAAATTTTTATTTTCACTTCCTAAACCATAACTAATCCATGAACCCATGCTTGGACGGTTTCCTACTTGTGCACCAGTTTGAAAAAAAGTAAGTGCAGGGTCGTGATTGATCGCCTCGGTATATAAGGACCTTATGATACAAAGCTCCTCACTAATACTTGCAATATGCGGAATGGTTTCACTAAAATAGGCGCCAGTATTTTTATTCTGTGTAAAATTAAAACGGGTACCTGCCAAAGGGAATTTTGTTTGGTTGGCAGTCATACCGGTTAATCTTTGTCCATTGCGAATGCTCTCAGGAAGATCCTGCCCATGCATTTGTTGAAGCATAGGTTTATAATCGTATAAATCTAATTGGGAAGGCGCACCATTTTGGAATAAATAAATAACACGTTTTGCTTTGGGAGCAAAATGAGGCAAAACATTATTAAATAAATCTTCCTCATTTTTTGCATCAAAAATACCTGGGATCATTAAGGAGCCTAGTGCCATACCGCCCAAACCTAAACTAAGCTTTGACAAAAACTTACGTCTATTTTGGTTTAATCCATGTTCTAAAAATTCATTCATGACACTATGATTTAGTAATGGTTTCTTCAAGGTTATAAAGTAGTAAACAAAGTTTCATAAGCGCAGCAGTCTCTTGCTGGTTATTATTATTTATTTCATTTTTATATTCACCTGTTGACAATGTTTTTTGAGCTAATACTTTATTTGCCTTAAAGAAGGCTTCTTGATTTTCATAATAACTAATAAGTTTGCTTGCTTCAGATGATTTTGGTTTTCTTATCAGTATTAATTCAAAAGCTTTATTTATTTTTTCATCCACAGTTATTTTTTCCGCACTTAATTTTTGAGCCAATACCCTGGATGCTTCCAATACCGTAGGATCGTTAAGCATATTTAATGCTTGTAATGGTGTATTAGTTGTAGAACGCTTTGCTTCACATTGATCTCGATTGCTTGCATCAAACAACATCATACTTGGAGGAGGAGCAGTTAATTTTATGAATGTATACATTCCTCTGCGATACAACGCTTCTCCGTGATCCTGTTTATATGCTGCCAATTGTCCTCGGCCCGAAGTAGTGCTTTCCCATACGCCTTTGGGCTGATAAGGTTTTACACTTGGCCCACCAATGGTTGGATTTAAGATGCCACTTGTACTTAATACCCAATCTCTAATGAGTTCTGCTTTTAAACGAATACGAGAAGATCTTGCGTAGTAATTATTTTCAGGGTCTTTTTCTAAATGCTGTTTACTAATTATACCAGATTGCGTATACGTAGCGCTAGACATAATTTTAGTCACTAAATATTTAATATCCCAATTGTGCTCTATAAAATCTACAGCTAACCAATCTAATAATTCAGGGTGGGTAGGTAGTTCGCCTTGTAATCCAAAGTCGCCAGATGTTTTTACCAATCCTTTTCCGAAAATATCCTGCCAAATAAAATTGACAAATACCCTAGCAGTTAATGGATTCTTTTTATTGACTGTCCATTTAGCAAGCCCTAATCTATTGCGTTCATATTTGGTAGAATCGAATGGCATGATAGATTCAAGCGCGGTTGGTTGCACCAAGGTGGTAGGAGCATCATACCTTCCACGACTTAATAAATAAGTAGGACGATTGGTATCACCCATCACCGATACTTCTAATTTATTGGTATCCTTAGTATTGATGTACTTTAAAATGTTTTGTCTATCTGCAACAGTAATAAATAATTTAGGTGTTTTAGCAGGTGTTGAAACACTTACATCTCCTTCGTAGCCTTTTTCTTTACTTCGATTAAAGAAACCATATAGTTGATAATAATCTTTTGCAGAGAATGGATCGTATTTATGATCATGACATTGCGCACATTCAATTGTAACGCCTAAAATTGCTTTTCCATAAGTACGTGTTTTGTCAATATTATTGGTCACACGATACTCTTCTTCAATCACACCACCTTCCTCGGTGTATTTATGATTACGCCAAAACGCTGTTGCTAAAATGGTTTCCTTATTACTATTAGGAATTAAATCACCAGCAATTTGTTGTGTTAAGAATTCATCATAATGCATGTTTTTATTAAATGCATTAATCACCCAATCCCTCCATGGCCATTGCGTTCTAATATTATCATCCTGATATCCATAGGAATCGGAATACCTTGCAAGGTCCAACCACAAGATGGACATTTTTTCACCGTATGCTGGGCGCTTCATCAATTGCTCCATTAATTGGTTATACCAATTAGCAGCATTGTTATTTTTCCAATTTTGTAATTCAGTATAAGTAGGAGGGAGTCCATTTAAATCGATATAGGCTCTTTTGATTAAAGTTTCCTTCTCGGCCATTTTATTGGGTGTAAGTCCTTTTTCTTCCATTTTTTCAGCAATGAAATAATCAATTTCATTTTTTACCCAACCCTCATTTTCTATTTTAGGCAAAGCTGTTTTTACAGGTGCAACAAAGGACCAATGCTTTTCATATTTTGCCCCTTCCTTAATCCATCTTTTAAATACTTCAATTTCGGCAGGTGTTAATTTTGCTAAATGACTTTCAGGTTGTGGCATTACAACATGCGGATCATTGGATTCAATTCTTTTAATGAGTTCACTTTTCTCCGGACTACCAGGAACAATTGCATAATGCCCTTTATTTTTTACCAATTCCGCAAAAGCTACTTCTGGCTTGTCTAAACGCAGACCAGCTTTCATTTTATTGACATCGGGACCATGACAAGCAAAGCATCTATCCGATAATAAAGGACGAATGTCTTTATTATAAGAAATTGGCTTTTCTTTTTTCACTTGTCCTTTGGTGAAATAATAAATGCTTGTACTCACCACTACTATAAGCAACAGTACAATAATTGTGATTTTTCTATTTTGAATAAATTTCAAGATTATACTTTTGAAAATTTATAAGGATACACTTTACCCGAAGCCCATTGTGCTACATAAATATTTCCATCATCATCCACACAAACATCATGCGGGTGATTTAATATTTTATCAGTTTGAGACATTGTTTGTAACTGACCATTTACATATACGGGTTCGCTACCGCCTAAATTTGAAACTACTTTATTGTCTTTATCTAATATGGTAATAAAGCCAGAATGTTCTGTATCTAAATTTGGAGAACGTAATACCGCAGCATATAAATAGTCGCCTTTAATAACAGGACGACAAACACAAGCTCCAGGCAAATGGATAACTTCGATTAATTTGCCATCCAAGCTAAATCGCTTAAATGCATTTCTTGTGCGGTCTGTAATAAGTAGGGTGGGATTGCCTTTGCGCGTATCCACACATATTCCGTGTGCATTGTCAAAATGTATTTCACCATCTCCTCTTCCTCCAAATACATTTTTTAAATTTCCTTTTTCATCATAGTGCATAATATGTTGCGCACCATATCCATCAGCAATATAAAATTCACCATTTGCTAAAACAGTTGTTTCGGTTGGAACAAATGCTTCGGGTTTTGCATAAGCTGTAACATCCTTAGGTGCATCAATGGTGAAAATTATTTTTCCATCCATGGTAGTTTTATACACCTGGTGTTTATTGGTATCTGTTATAAATAAATAATCGTTCTTGCCATCATGTTGCACCGTTAAACCATGTGCCCCTGGAAAATCATGGCCCCAACTTTCAATAAGCTTCCCGCTTTTGTTATAAACGATGACATTGTTTTTTGTTTCATTCGTTAACAAAATAATTCTGCCTTTCCCATCCTGTATCATTTCATGACAATCATTCACAGGTGTTTGATCGGCATTCAATTTTCCCCAGTTGGTATCAAGGGTGTATTGCATATGGTTATGTCCATACACAGGTGCTTTTGTGTTCATATTTATTTTGCTAGTAATGAATAAGCTCATTGCGGACATAGAACTGTCCCTTAAAAAAGTACGTCTTTTCATAAGTGTGGCAGGCAATCGTTAAAGGCCTTACCAAATTTATTGAATTGGGAGCATAAAAAAGCGGCTTAGATTGTTTTAGATTTAGGGATTTTAATAAGCTTCCTAATTATAAACTTATTGATGCAACACTTTAAAACTTTTGATTTAAACACGCTAATTAGAAATATATTTCTTTTTTTATATAAAAATTTCAAATAATTACATTAAATTTACTTTAATTAGAAATATAATTCCAATGGATAGTCGTAAAATAGGTGAATTAATACAAAAAAGAAGATTACAACTCAAATTAACGCAGAAGGATGTAGCTGAAATGACGGGTATGACTTTTAAGTCTATTTCTGAAATTGAATTAGGAATTAGAAATCCAACTTTAAATACCCTAAATAAGATTTTAGAAATTTTAGGTTTAGCAATTTCTGTTCAAATTAAAATAATGAACTAATGAAAGCACGAGTGTATAATAATGAAGTGTTAGCTGGTATTTTAGAAAAACGGATTGATGGATCATTTTTGTTTGAATATGATGATATGTATCTACAAAATCCAAGTAATTCTTCAATTAGTTTAACCTTGAATAGAAATCTCAAAAGACATGAATCTAAAAAATTATTTGCATTTTTTTTTGGCTTATTAACTGAAGGAGTAAATAAAAAAATTCAATGTAGATTATTGAAATTGGATGAAAATGATCATTTTGGTAGATTGTTATTGACTGCGCAAGAAGATAATATTGGAGCTATCACTATAAAACAATTAATATGATTTGTTTAGGATGCTACAAAAAAGTTCATAAAAATGAATATTGTTTGTCATGTAGAAAAAAAATGTTTCAAGGCAAACGTATTTCTACAATATTAGATTTTGATAAACCTAAAGCAGATAACATTTCTATTTACAATGAATATACCAAACGACTTTCAATTTCCGGGGTACAATTAAAGTATTCGCTTTGTTTATCTGGGAATAAACTATTCTTGTCTGAGAAGAATGCCCAATATATTTTAAAGCCAATCCCAATTGAAGATCATTTAATGTTAATGAATGATGCACCTGAAAACGAGCATTTGACAATGCAAATTGCATCACAACTCTTTAATCTTAATGCAGCACTAAATGCATTGATTTATTTTAAAGATGGAACACCCGCATATATCACTAAGAGATTTGATGTGAAATTAGATGGTACTAAATACATTCAAGAAGATTTTGCACAAATAACTAATAGAACTAAAGAAACACATGGAGCGTCATATAAATATGATGGAAGTTATCTTGAGATTGGATCATTACTGAAACAAAATATACCAGCTTCAATGGTTGCACTTGAAAATTTCTTTAAAACAGTTTTGTTTAACTATATTTTTTCTAATGGAGATGCGCATCTAAAAAACTTTTCTTTGATTAGAAACGATTTCGGAGAAATGGAAATATCGCCTTCATATGATTTAATGTCAACAATCATTCATACTCCACAAGAATCTGATACTGCATTAATTTTATTTGAAAAGGATTATGAGTCTGAATATTATGCTACCAATGGTTACTATGGTAAAATGGAATTTGTGACATTTGCGAAAAAGCTTGGAATTGCAGAAATTAGATACTTAAGAATCATCAATGAATTTATATTAAAGCAAGTTCAAGTTTCGAATTTTATAAGTCAAGGTTTGTTATCAAATGCTGCAAAAAAAATCTATTTACAAAACGTAGAAACAAGAATTAAAAGATTGTTGTAGTAAAATAAAAAAGCCTCCCCGTTTGGGAAGGCTTAAGTTGCTGTAGGGGGAGGGCTCGAACCTCCAAGGGGCAGTTAGCTATAACACAAAGTTTCAGTGGTCGACCCTGGTCGTCTATTGCTAGACGGCTCTATGTTACGTTTATCCCGTGATCCCCGCCTTCGAGACAAGAAGGCACGTTTGCCTAAAATTTCGTCACCCCACAGTATTAAGAACTTTTCATTTGAGTGTTTACGGTGTGTTTTCCCTCATTTGATATATCAAAACTAAGGTATTGACCCATATGTTGCAAATATTTTAATTAATTATTTTAAAATATAGAAATTATTTAATAATTTGCTACTATATTTAAAATCATACAAATATGGAGCCTAAAAATAACCCCAAATTGAATGTTGACAAAAGCCTTGATAAGCTGGATTTGCAAATTATTCAAGCCATGATGCAGGATGCCGAGGTATCTTACGCCGACCTTGGTAAGCAGTTTTTTGTATCTGGCGGTACCATTCATGTGCGTATCAAAAAGTTAGAGGAAATGGGTATTGTGCAAGGGAAAAGATTGGCCGTTGATTTAAAAGTATTGGGTTATGATATCATTGCCTTCATTGGCATTTACTTAGAGAAAAGCTCAATGTATGATACGGTTGCACAGGCATTAAAAAACATACCACAGGTAGTGCGTGTAAATTATACAACGGGTAACTATAGTATGTTTGTTGAAATTGTTTGCAAGGACATTCAACAACTTCGTTTTGTTTTACATGATGAGCTACAAAAGATCAAAGGCATTGAACGAACCGAGACTTTAATTTCTTTGGAAGAAAGTTTCTCTCGTAACGTAAGGATTGTATAAGTAAACAGTAGTAAATTACATATACATAATTCCCAATAAGAATCATTCAATTTGTGCCAATGAAAACCTGTAATTATAATGATGGACGAAGGGGCTTCTTAAAAAAATCTGCTACCATGGCAGCTTTTTATTTAGCGCCTACAACATTCGTAAAAACATTTGCTATAGATAATGTTGTACCAACCCCAATTCCGAAAGAAAAATTAGCCATTACCTTAAATGGTAAACTTTTGAATTTGGAAGTGGATGCACGTATTACCATTTTAAATTTATTAAGAGAGGAATTAAATTTTACGGGCACAAAAAAGGGTTGTGAAATGGGGCAATGTGGTGCTTGTACGATACATATTAATGGTAAGCGTACCAAGTCTTGCATGCAGTTAGCGGTGGCTAATCAAAATAATTCCATTACAACTATTGAAGGTTTGCAACAATCCGAGCAACTACATCCAATGCAAGCAGCATTTTTAAAACATGATGCTTTTCAATGTGGTTATTGCACTTCGGGACAAATTATGTCGGCCGTAGCATGTGTTAGAGAGGGACAAGCAAAATCGCGCGATGCTATCAAAGCCTTTATGGATACTAATATTTGTAGATGCGGTGCTTATCAAAACATTGTGGATGCCATTGAAGAGGTTGCTAAGACAGGCGCTAAAATTTAATCACCCTTTATTTATTTCAATATGAAAACGAATCATGTAAATACTTTCTTTTGGGAAGACGAAAGAGTAGACGGGGTTGATAAAGTAACCGGTAAAGCAAAATATACTGCTGAACATAACTTACCCAATTTAGCGTATGCTGTTTTTGTAACAAGTAATATTGCAAAAGGGAGCATTAAAAATTTAGATGTTTCTAAAGCATTGGCAATGCCTGGTGTATTGGATGTAATTTATTATGCCAATTGTCCTGCAGTGCCTGGTTATAATAGCAGTGCTGCGGAAAGACCAAAAAATGTTTCTGAGTGGAGAGGGCATAAAGTTTTATATGATAATAAAGTAAGATTTTTTGGACAACCTATTGCATTGATTGTTGCAGATAGTTTAGAAAATGCAAATGCGGCTATACGATTTGTGAAGCCAGAATATGAGCAAGAAAGTTTTGAAACCAATTTTGATAAAGCAAGACTTAATGAAGCAAATTTAAAAGGGGCAATTAATTATAAAAGAGGTGCAGGTGTGACAAAACCAATTGCTGCATCTGTCAATGCCGAATTTAATATTCCGATTGAAGTACATAACCCCATGGAGTTGCAAGCAACTATTGCTTATTGGGAGGCAGAAGATAAAGTGTTATTGTATGATAAAACACAGGGGCCAAAGAGCACACAAAATATTGTTGCCCGCACTTTTGGTTTGCCTGAAAAAAATGTTCGTGTAATTGCGGAAAATGTGGGAGGTGCTTTTGGGAGTAGCTTAAGGTCATGGTCCAATGTGCCTGCTGCATGTATTGCTGCTAAAAAAATTAATCGTCCGGTAAAATTGGTGCTTACACGACCTCAAATGTTTTCATTAATTGGTTATCGCCCTCAGTCTTGGCAAAAAGTAAATATTGCAGCAGATGCGGAAGGTAATTTTTTATCTATCAATCACGAAGCGATCAGTAACACTTCGCGTTATGAAGATTTTAGAGAAGGCATTGTAGATGTTTCTAAATTTTTATATGCTAGTGAAAATGTAACTACTAAATATAGCTTATTACCATTGGATTTAAGTACGCCCATATGGATGCGTGGTCCAGGTGAAGCAACAGGTTGTTTTGCATTAGAGTCTGCAATTGATGAACTTTCTTATCAGTTAAAAATGGATCCTATTGCATTAAGAATTAAAAACTTTACTGCGATCAACCCTGAAAATAAATTACCATTTTCTGATAATAACTTAAAAGCTTGTTATGATTATGGTAAAGAAAAAATAGGATGGAAAAATAGACCAACTGTTCCTGGTACATTAAAAGAAAATGGTTGGTTAATTGGATATGGAATGTCAGTTGGGGTTTTTGGTGCCGGTAAAGGATCAGCATCGGTTAGAATTGTATTGTCTAATGATGGAAAATTATTATTAGAATGTGCAGTGAGTGATATGGGTCCAGGTACGACAACTGCTATGACTAGAATTGCAGCAGAGACTATGCAAATGCCAATAGGTAAAATTAAATTTAAATTGGGCGACTCCGATTTACCGCCTGGCCCTTCACAAGGAGGTTCTGGAACTACTTCTACCGTTGGATCTGCTGTGGATTTAGCATGTAAAACGGTACAATCCAAGTTAAAAGAAATGGCTATTCAGTTCGCTCCTAATTTTGCAGGTTTAACTGTTGATGCATTAGAAGTGAAAAATGAAATGGTGTCTGTAAAAAATGATGCTACAAAAAGTATTGAACTTGTTGCCTTATTTAAATTAGCGAATCAAGAAAAAATAGACTTAACAATTGCATCGAATGGTAAAACTGCTGAGCAATTAAAATTTACTAGTAATTCTTTTTCCTCTCACTTTGTTAAATTGGCAGTGAATCCAAAAGATGGAACTATAAAAGTGTTGCAAGTAGTAACAACAGGCGACTCAGGAAAAATTATAAGTCCTAAAACTGCACGTAGTCAAATGTTGGGTGGCGTAGTAGGAGGAATAGGAATGGCTTTAACCGAAAAATTAGAGATTGACCATACTACAGGAAGAATACAAAATGCAAGTTTTGCCGAATACCATGTACCACATCATAAAGACGTACCTGCTACAGAAGCTTGGTTTGTAAATAAGCCAGATATGAATATGAATGATATTGGTGCCAAAGGTATCGGAGAAATTGCTTTAATTGGTTTTGCTGCTGCCATTGCCAATGCGGTGTACAATGCAACAGGGAAGCGCGTTAGAGATTTACCTATCACACCAGAGAAATTGGGATTTAAATCAACGAAAGCATAATAAAAAAAAAGTAACTAAAAAGGCGCATCAATTGATGCGCCTTTTTAGTTACTTTTATAAATTTTCCTACAATTATAATGAAACCAATATTATAATTTGTAACCATCATCTGCTACTAATTGAGCGCAAATTCTGCGACGTGCTTCTTTTGAATTGAATGGCGCCACTTTTGTAAAACGCTTTAATCCAATTAACATCATTGTTAATTCATCACCTTCGGCAAAACTATTTAATGCGTCTTTACCAGCTTTATTAATGGCATCAGCAGCATCATAAATATATGTGCGTACGATATCTGCTTGAATACTTGTAGCAGCCTCGCCTTTCATGGCAGTTAATTTTTCCAATCTTAATAATGCAGACTCTGCGTGGAAAGCAATGATGTACATGTCTGCGATATTCATTAAAATTTCTTGCTCCTTATTTAAAGTCATCATTAATTTTTGAACTGCAGCACCTGCAACCATTAAAATACATTTTTTAAAATTAGCGATGTACTTTTTTTCTTTTGCAAACGCACCTTCCTCCTCAGTTCCAAAATCAGGAATACTCATTAATTCTTGTTGCACACTTAATGCAGGTCCCATTAAATCTAACTTACCCTTCATGGCACGCTTCAATACCATGTCTACTGTTAAGAGTCTATTGATTTCATTAGTGCCCTCGTAAATTCTGTTGATACGACTATCTCTATAAGCTTTTGAAATACTATACTCATCGCTGTATCCATTTCCTCCATGTACTTGCACACCCTCATCTACCACATAATCCAACACTTCGGATCCAAACACTTTTAAAATAGCACACTCAATAGCATATTCTTCCGCTGCACCTAATAATGATTCAGATAAATTTTTTCCTGCTGCAGCTAGCTCGGCTTCCATTTCGTCAATATTGCGAGAAACTCGATACAAGGCAGTTTCTCCCACCCACATTCTAATAGCCATCTCAGCTAACTTATGACGAATAGCACCAAACTTTACAATTGGCAATTTAAATTGCTCCCTTGTTTTTGCATATTGAACCGATGTAGTAATAGCTCTGCGTGCACCACCCAATGTTGCTGCACCTAATTTTAAACGTCCAATATTTAAAATATTAAATGCAATTATATGTCCTCTTCCAATTTCACCTAACACATTTTCAACAGGCACTTTACAATCTTGAAAATACAATTGTACGGTACTTGATCCTTTAATTCCCATTTTATGTTCTTCAGGACCTTGTGTAAATCCTTCCATTCCTCTTTCTACAATAAATGCAGTGAATTGCTCTCCGTCAATTTTAGCAAACACCGTATAAACATCTGCAAAACCACCATTGGTGATCCAACACTTTTGTCCATTTAAAATATAATGCTTGCCATCCTCAGTTAATTTTGCTGTAGTCTTTGCACTTAATGCATCAGAACCACTATTAGGCTCAGTTAATCCATAAGATCCCTTCCATTCTCCACTTGCTAATTTTGGAACATACTTTGCTCTTTGTGCTTCCGTTCCAAAATATAAAATTGGTAAAGTGCCAATTCCTGTATGTGCTGCGTTAGCAACAGAGAAAGAATAGCCACCTCCTAAATATTCTGCAACAATAGTTGCAGTAATAAAATCTTTTCCTAATCCACCATATTGTTCAGGTACTGTAATGCCCAGCAGTCCTTGCTCTCCGGCTTTTGATAATAGAGAAGGCATTAATCCTGGCTCTAATTTATCAATACGATCTACTACTGGCAAAACTTCGGTATCCACAAATTGGTCGCACATATCGCGCACCATAATTTGTTCTTCATTAAATTCTTCAGGAATGAAAACATCGGATGCTTGCACTTCTTTGATGATCCATTCTCCTCCGTGAATTGTAGTTCCCATAAAATAGTATTTAAATTTTTATCGAATATTTATTGTCGAATTTTATCCTTCCATTTAAATTAAATCCGGATGTGTTAAATTATCATACACTCTCTGCAACACATTCTTCACCACTTCAATCTCATCCTTTGTAATATTTTGCAAAGCTTCATTCATCGTTTGATTGGCCAAATCATAAGTAAGTTGTTGCAATGGTTTTGCAGCATCCATCAAACAAACTTTATTAATACGTCTATCAGAAGTACTTGCAACACGTGTTACCAATCCCAATTTTTCGAGATTGTCAATTAAGCGCGTAATACTTGCTTTATCCCTAAAAGTACGCGTACCTAATTCCTGTTGACTTAATCCATCTTCCTTCCATAAATGGTATAAAACTGACCATTGCTCAATGGTAATTTCAAGTCCCGCATTCCGGAAATTTTTTTGTAGACGACGGGCTACAGCAGTCGTGGCCATGCCATTAATGACGCTGTAAAGTTCCCCTCTTTTAAATTGGTTGTTTGACATATAGTTAGTTATGCAACTAATTCAAAAGTACGAGTAAATAGGGAAATTGACCAAAAAAAGGTCAAAATTGTCTTTGTTTTACTGAATTGCTCGGTCTAAATGGACATATCCGCCATCGACATGAATCAATTGTCCAGTAGTATGGCTTGAAGCAGGTGAAAGTAAAAAACTTACTGTTTGTCCAATTTCGTTAGCTGTGGTAAATCGATTGCCTAGAGGAATATTTAATTCTATGGCTTTTAGTTTTTCATTGGGATTCGCTTGAGATTGGATCCATTTTTCATACATAGGGGTATAGCATTCTGCTACTATAACAGCATTCACTCTAATATTATATTTAAGTAATTCAACAGCCCATTCTCTTGTAAGCGCATTTCTACCACCATTCGCTGCTGCGTATGCAGAGGTATTTCCTTGACCCGTTTCTGCAGTTTTTGAACTGATATTTACAATACTACCTGCACTTTCTTTTAGATAGGGTAGTGCATGTTGTGCCAACAAGTAATAATGAATTAAATTTTTATGTAAGCTTTTAAGAAATAAATCATAATTGCCGTTTTCTAAATTTATACTGTCATTGACTCCAGCATTATTTACCAAACCATCTATCTTGCCAAATTTTGAAACCACTGTCTCAATAGCAGTTTTACATTGATTTGGATCATTCAAATCAGCAATAACACTATATATATTTTTATTTTTTGATTCATTTATATCAATGATGGCAACTATTGCACCTTCATCTAATAAAACATTTGCAATCCCTTCTCCGATACCACTTGCGCCACCACTTATCACGATTACCTTGTCTTTAAGATATAAATTCATAAGAAGAGTTTTAATTTATTTGATAGAAAGTTTGACAATTATTATAGAAAAAATTAGTCCTTTCGGTTTCTGTAAAATTGGAAAAATAGGTTTTTAAAAAATTCAACCACCTCTCATAGCTAGTGGCTACAAGACAAACGGGCCAATCTGATCCAAACATAATCCTATTTGTTCCAAAATTTTCAACAATAATATCAAGATAAGGGATCAATTCATTTTCATTCCAATGATTACAATTGGCTTCGGTAGCTAAGCCACTTATTTTGCAAAATAGATTTTGTTGTTTTGCAATTATTTTAATTTGCCTTTCCCATTCTTCAATATTTTTTCCTTGAATGTCTGGTTTTGCAATATGATTTAAAACAATCGGTAAATCAGGCACTTCGTTTAACAATTCAATAGCCTCTTTAAGTTGATGATGATAAATTAACAAATCGTAGGTGAAACCGTTTTTTGATAATTTATTTAAATTATTCATGAATGATTTTTGAAGCATAATTCCATTGGCGCCACCTTGTAAAATATGTCTAAATCCTTTCACAATTGAATGCTGCTTGTAGAATACTAATTCCTCATCTATAAAATCATTTTCAAATAAATCAACCCAGCCAACCACACCCTTAATAAAATCATTGTGATTAGCACAATCAATTTGAAATATAGTTTCTTCTTTATTTTGATCTACTTGAACCGAAATACTAGACCCAACATTATTTTTTTCTAAAACGATTTTTAAATCTTTAGGTAAAAAATCTTTTTGAATTAGCTTCATATCTTCTCCTATCCAGCCTTGTTTTTCAGGATGGTAATTCCAAAAGTGTTGATGTGCATCAATAATTTGCATTGATTATTTACTTTGATATGCAATTACATTTTGTTTGCTTATTCCAAGTCCATCAATTCCTAATTCTACCACATCGCCCGGTTTTAAATAAATATTTGGTGTAAATCCAAGCCCTACTCCTGCTGGAGTGCCTGTACTTATTACATCTCCAGGTAATAGGGTCATAAACTGGCTAGTATAAGAAATAAGTTGAGGAATATTGAAAATTAAGTCATCCGTATTCCCGTCTTGCATCATTTTTCCATTTAAACTAAGCCATAATCTTAAATTATGTGGATCTTTAATTTCATCTTTTGTAACTAACCAAGGTCCAAGGGGAGCGAATGTATCACAACCTTTACCTTTGTCCCAGGTTCCCCCTCTCTCCAATTGAAATGCTCTTTCACTAACGTCATTATGTAGTACATAACCGGCAACAAAATCCATTGCTTCATTTTCGGTAACATAACTCGCTTTTTCCCCAATGACTATAGCAAGTTCAACCTCCCAGTCTGTTTTTTCTGAGTTTTTTGGAATTATGATTGGATCATAGGGACCACTTAACGAAGTAGTTGATTTCATAAATAAGATGGGTTCAGTTGGAATAGTAGCATTTGTTTCTTTTGCATGTTTTGCATAGTTCAAACCAATACATAAAATTTTTGAAGGTCTTGCTATTGGAGATCCTATTCTGGAACCTTCTTCAATAGGTTTTAATGTTTTATCTTTTATAATGGCAGCTAACTTTTCAATTCCACCATCTTCAAAAAATTGTTCATCATAATCTTTAATGAATTCACTAACATCATAATTTTTGCCATCTACATGTATACCAGGAACTTCTTTCCCTTCTGCTCCAAATCGTATTAATTTCATTTTACTTTATTTTAACTGTTTAATGTTATATATCCTCCGTCAATTGCGTAATCACTTCCGGTTATAAAACTTGCTTCATCACTACATAAATATATTACTTGATTTGCTATTTCAATAGGTTGCCCCATTCGCCCAATGGGTTGTGTTTTAGAAAGTTTTTCAAACATTTCTTTTTCTTTACCAGGATAATTTTTCTGTAAAAATCCATCCACAAAAGGAGTATGTACTCTGGCAGGAGAAATACTATTGCATCTTATATTGTCATGAAGAAAATCCTTTGCCACACTTAATGTCATTGCATGAACTGCTCCTTTACTCATGCTATAGGCAAATCTATCGGACAGCCCTACCTTTGCTGCAATTGAACTAATATTTATAATCACTCCTCCGCCATTTTTTTGCAACCAAGGTATACCAGCATTTAAGCAATTGTAAACACCTTTCACATTTACATCAAATACTTTTTCAAAATCAGATGAAGAAGTATTTATTGCGTTTCCAATATGAGAAATACCAGCACAATTAATTAAAATATCAATTGGCCCGATATTTGCAAATGTATCCGAAACATTTTGTTGATCAGTTACATTAACACAATGTGTAAATGAATTAATGTGATTATTCTGAATTTCTTCTGAAGTTAATTTTGCATGCTCCTCGTTCAAGTCTAAAATATGAACCGTTGCACCTTGATTAGCTAGTGCAATACATATGGCTTTTCCAATTCCACTACCTCCACCAGTAACAACTGCAATTTTATTATTTAGTTTAAACATATTTCATAGTATTTTTTGATAATTGCTTGCCTCTACAAATTATATAAATTCTACTAAATATCTTATTTATTGGGCCAACTATCCTTTAAAAACGACTTAACTTTACCCAATGATTCATTTTTTAAATTGGACGGTTGCTATTTTGGCCAGTATTTATGCCCTTTTATTATTGGCATATCGCTCTTGGTTTAGCAAATTGAAACCTTTTGAATCTACTCAAATTCATACCGAATTTACTCGTTTTACGGTTGTTATTCCAGCCCGTAATGAGGCTACTAATATTAAAGCCTGTCTTGATTCCATTTTAGCGCAGGACTATCCCAAGGAACACTTTGAAGTAATTGTTATTGATGATTTTTCTGAGGATGATACTGCTTTTATAGTGAAAGCTTTTGGCCATGATTTTCCCAATGTTCGATTATTAAGTTTGGCCGATTATTTTAAGCCAGGGGAGATGAATTCTTTCAAAAAGAAAGCCATTGAAAAAGCAGTTAGTCAAGCAAATGGGCAATGGATTGTTACCACGGATGCAGATTGTATTATTCCAAAACATTGGCTTAGTATTTACAATGAATATATCCTTGAAAATAAGCCGGTATTTGTTGCGGCTCCTGTGATGTTTATCAAAGAGGCTGGCATTTTAAATGAATTTCAGTTGTTGGATTTTTTAGCATTGCAAGGCATTACAGCTGCTGCAGTGGGTGCTGGTAAACACTCTATGAGCAATGGTGCAAATTTGGCTTTTGAAAAGTCGGCC
>DAIUEC010000017.1:0-31060 GCA_036845345.1 Sediminibacterium sp. | reverse complement strand
GATGAAGAGTATGCCACAGGCTTGTTTAAGTTTGGATTTCCTCAAATTTTTGACGGTATTGAAGGTACCCAAATTGGAAATGCAACTGATATTTTCAGTTTTCTCCAAGGCAGGGTTGCTGGATTAAAAGTGAATCGGGATGCATTTGGTAATTATAACCTTAAGTGGCGTGAAATGAATGTGGATGTATACATGGATGAGTTTAAAGTAGAAAATGAAATGGCTAGCTATGTCAATACTAATGACATAGCAATGGTTAAAGTATTTCCTCCAATGAGTGGTGGACCTACTGGAAATGGTGCCATTGCTATTTATACCAAAAGAGGTGCTTATTATACTGAAAACAGTACCAGAAAATACAATTTTCAAGTTATTGGCTATACCCCAGATATTTCTACTTGGAAATAATTCAACAATTCCTTCCTAATTTTGTTACATCTATATGAACAAAATTATCGTATCAATTACAGGAGCTAGTGGAGCCATTTATGCTAAATGCTTATTGGATTGCCTTGTTAAAATCAAGGATCAATATGAGGCAGTTGGAGTGGTAATGAGCGATAATGCCAAAATAGTATGGGAAACCGAATTGGGCAATAAAGATTATGCCAACTACCCTTTTGAATTTTACGCCAAAAACGACTTTAACGCACCTTTTGCATCGGGATCGGCCAAATACAATATCATGATTGCAATCCCATGTAGTATGGGTATGTTAGGTAGGATTGCCAGTGGAGTGAGCGATGATTTAAGCACTAGAGCAGCAGACGTGATTTTAAAGGAACGCAGAAAACTAATATTAGTAGCGAGAGAAACACCATACAACTTAATCCATATCAAAAATATGGAAACCGTTACTTTGGCTGGAGGTATTATATGTCCGGCCACTCCAAGTTTTTATAACAAGCCACAAACTATTGAGGAAGTTGCTTACACAGTGGTGCATAGAATTTTAGACCTTGCGGGATTAGATGCCAAAGGATATCGTTGGGGCACGAAATAAATCAAATGTTTATTCTGCTTTTGGTTCTTTCGGGGCTTTTGGCTCTTTCGGTTCTTTTGGTTCCTTAGCTACTTTCTCTGGCTTTTCTACTTTTTCCTTTTTTTGTAATGTAAAAGTTAAGCCAGTTTTATCTGCATTTAAATCTCCTACTAAAACATCTCCTTCCTTAACACTTGCATTTAAAATTTCTTCCGCCAATGGATCTTCAATATATTTTTGAATGGCTCTATGTAAAGGTCTTGCGCCAAACTGAACATCGTATCCTTTGTCCGCAATGAATTCTTTTGCTGCTTCAGAAATTACCAGGTTCAATCCTAAATTCACTAATCTACTCAACACATTTTTCATGATGATATCTATAATCAAATAGATATTTTCTTTAGTCAATGAGTTAAATACAATTACGTCATCAATTCTATTTAAGAACTCTGGAGAGAAAGTACGCTTTAACGCTTTCTCAATAACAGAACGATTGTTTTCTTCAGTTTGTTGAACTCTTGTAGCCGTTGCAAATCCAACACCATCACCAAACTCTTTCAATTGACGTGCGCCAATATTGGAAGTCATAATGATCATGGTATTTTTAAAATCAATTTTTCGACCCAAACCATCCGTTAAAATACCATCATCTAATACTTGTAATAAAATATTATAAATATCTGGATGTGCTTTTTCAATTTCGTCTAAAAGGATTACGCAGTAAGGCTTACGACGCACTTTCTCTGTTAATTGACCACCTTCTTCATAACCCACATATCCCGGAGGCGCACCAATTAAACGAGACACTGCAAATTTTTCCATGTACTCACTCATATCAATGCGGATTAAAGCATCTTCGGAGTCAAACATATTTCTTGCTAATGCGCGCGCTAATTCTGTTTTACCTACACCGGTTGGTCCTAAGAAAATAAAAGTACCGATTGGTTTTTTAGGATCTTTTAAACCTACTCTATTTCTTTGAATCGCTTTTACTACTTTACTAATAGCATCATCCTGTCCTATCACCATTCCTTTCATGTCGTCGGCCATCTTGCGTAACTTAGTTGTTTCCGCTTCTACCATACGCTTTACAGGAATACCTGTCATCATGCTAATTACTTCGGCAATATTTTCTTCATTAATTGGGAAACGTGCAGTTTTGCTTTCTTCCTCCCAATTTAATTTAGCTTTTTCTAATGCCTCTCCCAATTTCTTTTCGGTATCTCTTAAACTTGCAGCTTCTTCAAAACGTTGGCTCTTCACCACTTTATTCTTTTCTTCCTTAACTGCTTCAATTTGCTTTTCAAGTTCAACAATATCCTGAGGAACGCTAATGTTTTTTAAATGCACACGCGCACCCACTTCATCCAATACATCAATTGCTTTGTCCGGCAATAAACGATCTGTCATATAACGATCACTTAATTTCACACAAGCTTCAATCGCTTCTTGATCATAAGTAACGCTATGATAATCCTCGTATTTAGATTTGATATTGTTTAATATCGTGATGGTATCTTCCACACTTGGTGGCTCAATAATTACTTTTTGGAAACGACGATCCAATGCACCATCTTTTTCGATATGCATTCTGTACTCGTCTAATGTTGAAGCACCAATACATTGCAACTCACCTCTTGCCAATGCAGGCTTAAAGATATTTGATGCATCTAATGAACCACTTGCTCCACCAGCACCAACAATGGTATGTATTTCGTCAATAAATAAAATTACGTCTCTGTTTTTCTCTAGCTCATTCATGATGGCTTTCATACGCTCTTCAAATTGACCACGGTATTTTGTACCGGCAACTAATGCAGCCAAATCCAATGAAATAACACGTTTATCAAATAAAACGCGGCTTACTTTTCTTTGAACAATTCTCAAAGCCAATCCTTCCACAATAGCCGTCTTACCCACCCCCGGCTCACCAATTAAAATAGGATTGTTCTTTTTACGACGACTTAAAATTTGACTTACTCTTTCAATTTCTGCTTCACGACCCACAATTGGATCCAAGGCATCCATCTCGGCAAGCTTTGTAATGTCACGTCCAAAATTATCTAATACAGGTGTCTTTGATTTATTAGGAGTCCCAGATTTTGGTTTTGAACCAGCACCAAAAGGACCACGCTTATCATCTTCAAAATCATCATCCGGCTCATCCGAAAATTCATTACGAGGTGATTCTGATGAACGACCTGAACGAGAAGGTCTGTCAGTATCTTCTAAACCCGAAGGTGAAGAACCTACCATACCTAATTCATTACGGAACAAATCATAATCCACATCAAAGTGATTTAAAATTTGCGTCGCAATGTTTTCTTTGTTTTTTAAAATACTAAGTAATAAATGCTCCGTTTCAACCATTGGGCTTTTTAATGCCTTTGCTTCTAAAACAGTAACACGAATTACCTTTTCAGCTTGCTTTGTTAATGGCAAACTATTGATATTCGCTACATTCTTACCTGACTTATCCTTAACCGCTAATTCAATCTCTTTTCTTAATTCAGTCAAATTCACATTCAACTGCTTCAATACCTTGATAGCCGTATTTTCCTGATCTCTAATAAGTCCTAGCATAAGGTGCTCGGCCCCAATAAAGTCATTACCTAATCTCAATGCTTCCTCTCGGCTATAAGAGATGATTTCCTTAACTTGTGTTGAAAAATTATTATCCATAAATTTAATTGGAGCTGTTATCAAGAATAACGAATATTTTTGCCTTAAAGTATGTCTTCTTACCCTTGTTATTAACATTTATTATGAGTCAAATTCTATACCAAACCGCCACAAAGGAAAAATTCACTGTAATTACTATAGAAAACAAGGAACTTTTGTCAAATCTAGTAACTGAATTGGACAATTTGACTACGAAATTGGGAAATACAGCCCCCAATAACCTTATACTTAACCTAAAATTGGTCCAAAACTGGGATGAGGCCATTATTGAACAAATAGCTAAGTCCCAAGGGCAGTTTTATGAGCAAAACACTTCATTTGTGGTTTGTGCCCTTTCGGATCAATTACAAGATATATTGGATAAAACAGACTATGCCGATTTATTGAATATGACCCCAACCGAGTCCGAGGCATGGGATATTGTTCAAATGGAAGAAATTGAACGTGAATTATTAGATAGCGATGACATGGAATTTTCACTTCCAAACGAAGATTAAGTTTTATTTTCGCCTTCATGATTACCTCGCAAACCATTCAACAAATTACCAGCCGAATTGACATCATTGATGTTGTTGGGGAATTTGTGAAATTAAAAAAGCGAGGCACTAACTACTTAGGCAACTGCCCTTTCCACAACGAAAAATCTCCTTCTTTTACCGTTTCACCTGCCAAAGAAATTTATAAGTGTTTTGGTTGTGGCAAAAGCGGTAATACCATCACTTTTTTGATGGAGCACGAAAAGTACAGTTATGTTGAGGCTTTAAGATGGTTGGCTGCAAGGTATAATATTGAGATTGAAGAAACAGAGACCAGCCCTGCACAAAAAATTGCACAACAGGTAGCAGATAGTATTTATGCCATCAACCATTTTGCAATGGATTGGTTTACCAAACAATATTGGGAAACCGAAAATGGATCTGTAATTGCACAGAGCTATATGCAACATAGAGGTTTCTTGAAACCTATTGTTGAGAAATTTAAAATTGGATACAACCCGGCCGATCGTGATGGATTGGCTAAGGCTTTAATACAAAATCAATTTAATCCTGAATTATTTGCGCGTACCGGCCTAGTGGTGGAACGCAATGGAGAATGGCAGGACAATTATAGAGATCGCATCATTTTCCCTATTCATAATACGACGGGAAAAATTATTGGATTTGGTGCAAGACAAATTGCAAAAAATGATAAGTCTCCAAAGTATATCAATACCCCGGAGAATGAGATTTATGTAAAAAGTAAAATCCTTTACGGATCCTATTTTGCGCGTAATTCCATTAACAGTAATGATGAATGTTTATTGGTGGAAGGTTATACCGATGTGGTAAGTTTACACCAAGCCGGCATTGAAAATGTGGTGGCTAGTGGTGGTACATCTTTAACCATTGACCAATTAAGACTCATTAAAAAGTATACCCAAAACCTAACCATTATTTACGATGGCGATAGTGCTGGTGTTAAAGCAGCTTTGCGTGGATTGGATATGGCTTTGGAAGAAGGATTGAATGTGCAATTGGTTTTGATTCCAGATAAAGAGGATCCAGATAGTTATGTAAACAAAGTGGGCCCTGATGCCTTTAGAGAATTTGTAAAAAACAATAAAAAAGACTTTGTCCTTTTCCAATTGGAAGTGCAGTTAAAGGATGTTGGAGGCGACTTAAATAAGAAAAATATTTTAGTGAATCAGATTGCTGAAACACTAAGTAAAATTAATAAGGCGGAGGATTTCACTAAGCTACAAGAATATGTAAGAAAGTGTAGTTCCCTAT
This sequence comes from Sediminibacterium sp., assembly GCA_036845345.1. Lineage (GTDB taxonomy): Bacteria > Bacteroidota > Bacteroidia > Chitinophagales > Chitinophagaceae > Sediminibacterium. Next base: position 25,627 of record DAIUEC010000017.1, on the reverse strand, counting down.
TACGTATTGATGAGACGGGACTTACGCAGTTAGTGAATAAATTTAAGCGAGATAAGATTGTAAAGGAAGAAAAAAAGATGAGCTATGATGAAGCGGCCATTCTTATGCCAAGCTTCCCTCCTGCTGAACAAGAAGACACTAATTTTGATTTAATTACCGATCGTGATTTAGCGCATGAAAAGAATTTGGTGAAGCTAATTATTGAAAACGGAATTGAACAAAACAAGGAAGGCAAATTCATTGCCCAATATATATTTGATGAAATTGAAGGTTTCCCATTAGAGAATAGCGAAATGATTTATTTAATGGATGCCTACAAGCAATGGTTTTATGATGGTAAATTACCTGATGGCAAAACCATGCAATACCATCCCGATGAACGTGTTCAAAAATGGGTGGTTACATTATTAGAGCCCGAGCAAGAATTAAGCTTAAGATGGAATGAAAAGTTAGGCATTAAAAAGAAAGAAGAGCCCAAGGATATTATGGTCGAAATTGATATCACGCTTTTATACTTTAAACTGCGTAAAATCAAAAAGATGATTGCTCAAAATCAGGCCGATTTAGAGCATGCTCCTGATGCTGAACAAATTCAGTTATTGCAAATTCATAAGCATTTAAAGGATATAGAGAAGGAATTAACCTCTACCATTGGTACGGTAATTTATAAATAAGCAATATCTCCAAATAATTACCTCAAATAATTACCTCAAATAAAAAATCCCCTAATAAATTAAGGGATTTTTGTACTTACTAACTGATCTATAAATCAATATTTTTATACCTACCTGGCCTGACTACTTTTCTGAAGGATTGTTTTTGCCGGCTAATAATTTTTCTAAAGTAGCTTCTAAACGCTTTTGCTTTGTCTCTTCTTTTTTAGCACCTTGTATCCATGACAAATATTCCTTTTGGTTGATTACGGATAAAGTGGCAAAAAAGTCTCTAGCCTCATCATGCGCAGCTAAGATTTTATCCAATTCGATAGGTAAGGCAATGATTCTTTTTTCAAAATCATCCACTTTAATATCGGCAGCTTTAAACTCAACAAATGTTCTGTTCTTGTTTGGCAACTGATCTACTTTCTTAAAGCGCATTGCAGTCCAAACGTGATCCAAAGTAACTTGGCGAATAGCCTCGTAATCATTTTTAGAAAGAATCTCCCAGCTTGCGTCTCTATTTAAATCAGAAACAATTTTAGAAGTTGTTTTAGGATATGAAATCCAAAGTTTACTTTCTGGATGTAATGCAGAAAATACTTCCTTTAAGATATTGTTAAGCTGTAATTGGTTAATTGCAAAAATTAAAGCAAAGTCAATCTTCCTAGTTTTTAACAAAGGAGTAATGTTCTTATTGTAATTTAATTTTGCGAATTGTTTCTCAATAGAAGAAGGCAACCCTTGAATTAGTAAATTTTTCTCTTCTTTCAACTGCAACTTCTCTAAAATATGCTGAGGTCCTGTCATGAGTAAATTATTTAAGGGAGAGCGAAGTTACTAAATTCTAAGCTAGAATAAATAGTAATTCAATAAAAAGATACAACTAATTGAAAATCAGATAATTAAGCCTGATTGGTTTTATTCTTTTTTCTAAACAAGGGAACCTTGTTTTCGGTACCGTTTAATAAACGGGTAATGTTCTTTTGATGGGTCACAATGACCATGAAAGCTACGATTATAGCAAATAGTCGATATAAAGTTTCCTTCTCATCAAATATGAATAATATCAACACCATAAAGGCAACACCTGCCAACATAGAGCTTAATGATACAAAACGCGTAGTAAATAAAGTAAAAGCAAATACCACCAAGCAAAGTAAAGCCACCGCTGGTTGAATTGCCAATGCCATCCCTAAAATAGTCGCAACCCCTTTTCCACCTCTAAATCCAGCCCAGATGGGGAAAATATGTCCTACCACTGCAGCTAATCCTAAAATAATCATGAAGTTGGTTCTTTCCAATTCATTGGTTAAATAATAAGGAATTAAAATATATAATGAAGTTGCAATCACTCCTTTTAATACGTCAATAAACATTACGAAGCTACCCCACTTTGGACCTAATATCCTAAAAGAGTTAGTCGCTCCGGCGTTTCCACTTCCGTAATCTCTAATATCAAAATTAAAAATAGACTTGCTAACCCATACCGAGGTTGGTATAGATCCAATCAAATAAGCTAAAATGACTAAAATAGATTCGTTCATGTGTTCAAAAGTTGGACATACAAATATACGACCAAAAAGTTTAATGATTTGTTAACATAGCCTCAAATTAGGCAAAAGTCTATGAGAATACCGGACTACTTTTTGTCAAAAAGTAGGCTAATCCAGCCCTCTTTTTGTTTGATTTTAAGAAAATTCCAGCCATTTTGAGTAGCTAAATTGATCATATCTTGTTGATCCTCAATTAGTAAACCACTTAGCACTAAAAAGCTATCATTATTGCTCACTTTGGTAAGTTCCACCATATTAGCCTCTATAATGTGCCTGTTGACATTGGCTAAAATAATATCAAAAGTTCTAATTTGAATAGCGGAAGCTACTTTTTCAACATGGATATGAGTACTTTCATTAGCTTCTAAGTTTTCATTGGCATTTTCAATACACCAATCATCATTATCAACGGCTAACACCTCAGTTGCCCCCATCTTTTCGGCTAAAATGGCCAAAATCCCAGTTCCAGTTCCAAAATCATATACAGACTTACCCTCAAAATTCATTTCCTGCATCATTTGCATCACTGTAAAAGTAGTTCCATGATGCCCTGTCCCAAAGCTCATTTTAGGGGTAATATTTATTTCATATTGAACCGGCGGATCAAAATGAGGATGAAAATTAGCACGTATACCTACGAAGTCATCTACCCTAACCGGCTCGAAATTAGACTCCCAAATGGCATTCCAATTTTCTTCTTTAACAATTGATTTTAAATAAGTTAAATGATGTTGTTTAAATATATTATTTAATTCAATTTCAATATAATTTTCAAAATATTCACTTGCTAAAATAAAGGTCTTACAATGTCCAGCTCTAGCTCCTAAACCAGCCGATGTCCCTAAGATACTGCTCATGCCTACTCCATTATTAATGCCAGTAGCCGCCTCTTCCTCATTAAAACCGTCAAAGCCGAGGTCCGATAACTGAGCCACCAATAGCTCAAACTGATCCTGGTTGTCAAAATCAAAGGCTATTTGTATGTATTCTTTAGACATTGGATTGAGTTTTAATAAAAAGCCCCGAACGAGTCGAGGCTTTAATTATATAATTCGGAATGAATTAACCTTGTTGTGGTCTGTCTTCGCGAGGCGCTTGCTCTGGCTTAGGTAATAAAGCTTTGTGGCTTAATTTGAATTTACCTGTTTTAGGGTCCAAACCAACCAACTTAACTTTCACTTCATCACCTTCCTTGAAGATACCATCCATAGTTTCCAAACGCTTCCAGCTTATTTCACTAATGTGTAATAAACCTTGTTTGCCTGGCATGAATTCAACGAATGCACCAAACTCTTTAATGCCTTTCACAACACCATCATAAACGTCTCCAATTTCTGGAACCGCAACAATACCATTGATCCATCTAACCGCAGCGTCTAAGCTATCCTTGTTTGCAGAGAAGATACTTACTTCACCATGGTTGTCTACTTCCTCAATGTTGATAGTAGCACCTGTAGTTCTTTGCATTTCTTGGATAATCTTACCACCTGGTCCGATTACAGCACCAATAAATTCTTTATCAATAATTAATTTAACCATTCTTGGAGCATGAGGTTTCACATCTGCACGTGCAGCAGGAATACACTCATACATTGCATCTAATATGTGTAAGCGACCTTTCTTAGCTTGAGACAATGCTTCACGCATAATGTCCATGCTTAATCCGTCTACTTTAATATCCATTTGAACTCCACAAATACCATCTTTAGTACCTGTTACTTTAAAGTCCATATCACCTAAATGATCCTCATCACCTAAGATATCAGTTAAGATTGCATACTTACCATCTTCTCTTGAAATTAATCCCATTGCAACACCACTCACGTGTTTTGGAACTGGAACACCTGCATCCATTAATGCTAATGAACCGGCACAAACTGTTGCCATTGAAGACGAACCGTTTGATTCTAAGATATCAGATACTACACGTAATGTGTAAGGGAATACAGTGCTATCTGGTAACATTTGTTTTAAAGAACGTTGTGCTAAGTTACCATGACCAACTTCACGACGACCTACACCACGCATCATTTTCACTTCACCTGTTGAGAATGGAGGGAAATTATAGTGTAAGAAGAATTTTTGGTATTCAGCGCTTTGAGCAGTCTCTTGCATTAACTCATCTAACTTAGTACCTAATGTTACTGTAGTTAAAGATTGAGTTTCACCTCTTGTAAATAAAGAAGATCCGTGCGGAGTTGGTAATGGAGAAGTTTCCATTGCTAAAGGACGCACTTGATCCAAGCTACGACCATCTAAACGAATACGACTATCAACAATCATATTACGCACCACTTCCCATTTTAAGTCCTCATAATACTTACCTGCTAATTTCTTTTGCAAGTCTGTAATTTCAGTACCTAAATGTTCCATGATTTCTTTTTTCAATGCACTGAATGCATCGCTACGCTCATGCTTAGCAGAACCCATTCTTGCGATAGCGTCTACTTTAGCAGTTGCGAAATCATATACTTTTTGCTTGATGGCTTCGTCTTGTTCTGGTTTTTTGTAATCACGTACTTCTGTGATACCAACAATCTTTCTTAATTCAGCTTGCGCTTTAATTTGTTTTTTGATTGCTTCATGCGCCATCTCTAAACATTCAACTAATTCTTCTTCAGAACATTCTTTCGCTTCACCTTCCACCATCATCAAGTTCTTTTCAGTAGCAGCAATGATGAATTCTAATTCACATTTTGCTAATTCCGCTTTAGAAGGATTGATCACAAACTTGCCATCAATTTTTGCAATTCTTACTTCAGAAATAATTTCTTTAATAGGAATATTAGAAACTGCTAACGCTGCAGAAGCTGCTAAACATGCTAATGAATCTGGCATTACATTCTCATCGCTAGATACCAATGAGATTAATACTTGCACATCGCATAAATAATCTTCAGGGAATAATGGTCTTAACGCACGGTCAATAAGACGGCTTGTTAAGATTTCGTAGTCGTTTAAACGTGCTTCTCTTTTAAAGAATGAACCAGGAATGCGGCCTGCAGATGCAAACTTTTCTTGGTAGTCAACGCTTAATGGGAAAAAGTCTTGACCATCTTTAGGGTCTTTGTTCGCAACAACGGTTGCTAATAAAATACAATTTCCTTGTCTAACGGTAACTGCTCCGTCTGCTTGACGTGCTAATTTACCCGTTTCGATAAATATTTCTTGTCCAGGATTAACCTCGAACTTTACTGATTTCGGTTGTGATAACATTTTTAATTTTTTTTGGTGTGAAACCCAACATACCTATATAAACAACTAATCCCAACCGTTTTGTACAGTTGGGACAGCTATTATAAGTAGTTCTTGAATTATTTTCTTAAGCCTAATTTTTCAATTAGTGCGCGGTAACCAGTAAGGTTATGTTTTTGTAAATAAACCAATAAACGCTTACGCTGACCCACTAATTGCATTAAACCTCTTTGAGTTGAATGGTCTTTGTGGTTTGCTTTCAAGTGACCTGAAATGTGCGCAATACGTTGAGTTAATAAAGCAATTTGTCCTTCGATTGAACCTGTGTTAGTTGCTTTTCCACCAAATTCAGCAAAAATGCTCGCTTTCTTTTCTTTTGTTAGTATAGACATTGTAATCTTCTTTTTTGTGACCAACTATTGGCCACGGTTTTTTTCTTTTATTTCGGCTGCAAAGATAAGGGTAAAAGGGCTTAACCTAATCAAAAATTTCAACGTTTTTTGGGTATTTTGCCCTATTAAACTGAAAAAGCTTGTCCTGAAGGCTAGCCGCGTAGTTAATGGACACCACTTTTACGTCCGTTATATTGTTGCTTTTGTCCAAAATTACGGCACTGGAAAGGGCCGATTTAGCCTTATCCAACACCAGGGTTACCTTTTGGAAATTCTTGCGTTTGTCAATAGGTGAAAGCTCAATGGTAGCCTTAGCTCCGTCTTGACTTAACAATTTGAAATTGAAGTCTTTATCGTAGTTACCTGATAATAATTTTTGAGGACTAAGGGTTTGATCTGATTCAGCCACAGTGGACTTTGAAATGGAACTTACCCCGTCAAAATTGTATATAGTTGCCCCGTCACAAACAATCTCCATTGCCCCTTGTTGAAGCAAGTATTTATCCCCTTTCATCTTTAGATTGATGATTTTAGTACCTAAGGCCTTCCCCGTATTATTTTTTGAAATCAACTGAATATTTACCAAAATGCCCTTTGCTTGCTTCACTTTTGCACCCATTTGGTCCAAAAGGGCTTTGGCTTGAGGATCTTTTTGGGCCTGAACATTACTAAATGAAAGTGCTGCTGCTAATATTAAAAGTTGTTTCATTGACTTGCTTAATGGATGAATAAGTATAAAGCTTGAACAAAAATAAGCAATCCTAGTTTAATGGGTATGTTAAACTAGGATTACCTGTATTATAAGTTTTGAAGAAAATCGTACAATTCAGCATCGGACTTATATAAAACCTCGCGTGGTTTACTACCCTGGCTTGGTCCTACAATACCAGCAGATTCTAATTGATCCATTAAACGACCTGCTCTGTTATAACCCAATTTCATTCTTCTTTGAATAAGAGATGTAGAACCTTGTTGTGCGCTTACGATTAATTTAGCCGCATCTTCAAATAAAGGATCTCTATCGCCTGCATCAAAACCTCCTGCTTCCAAATCTTTCTCATCCATATATTCAGGAAGTAAAAATGCTTGAGGATATCCTTTTTGTTCTGAAATAAAGGAACAAACTCTGTCCACTTCTGGAGTATCTACGAACGCACATTGTAAACGGGTAATCTCACCATTATAAGAAACAAGCATATCCCCTTTTCCAATTAATTGCTCTGCACCGCCGGCATCTAAAATAGTTCGGCTATCAATTTTACTTGATACTTTAAATGCAATACGAGCTGGGAAGTTGGCTTTGATGGTACCTGTAATAATATTTACAGAAGGTCTTTGCGTTGCAATAATTAAGTGAATACCAACGGCACGTGCTAACTGTGCTAATCGCGCAATTGGCATTTCCACTTCCTTACCTGCTGTCATAATTAAATCAGCAAACTCATCCACAACCAAGACAATGAATGGTAAGTATTGATGTCCTTTTTCAGGATTTAATTTTCGGGAAGTAAACTTATCGTTGTACTCTTTAATATTTCTACAACCAGCTTCTTTTAATAAGTCATAACGATTATCCATTTCAATACACAAAGCATTTAATGTATTGATTACTTTTTTAGTATCCGTGATGATAGCATCTTCCTCGCCAGGTAATTTTGCTAAGAAATGTTTTTCAATCACACGATATAAACTTAACTCTACTTTTTTAGGATCCACCAACACAAACTTTAATTGTGAAGGATGTTTTTTATAAAGAAGTGAAACTAAAATTGCATTTAATCCCACCGACTTACCTTGACCTGTAGCACCCGCCATTAATAAGTGTGGCATACTTGCTAAGTCAACAATAAAGTTTTCATTATCAATTTTTTTACCAATCGCAATAGGTAAAGAGAAAGTACTTGTTTGGAATTTTTCACTCGCTAACAAAGTTTTCATACTTACCACGGACTTACGAATATTAGGCACTTCTATACCAATGGTTCCTTTACCAGGAATTGGCGCAATAATACGAATACCCAATGCTGCTAAGCTTAAGGCGATATCATCCTCCAAGTTTTTAATACGACTAATACGTACACCTGGAGCAGGTACAATCTCATATAATGTAACGGTAGGTCCTACGGTTGCTGCAATACGTTGAATGGCAATATCATAATTTTTTAAAGTTGCAATAATTTGATTTTTATGCATCTCTAATTCCTCAGGATCCTGTACAATTTTTTCAGAGCCATGTGTCTCTAATAAATTAATAGAAGGATACTTGTAATTTTTTAAATCCAATGTTGCATCAAACTTTGTTGCAAGACTTCCAATGGCAGCCACTGGAACCACTGCTTCCTCGGCTCCTTCATTTATTTCTAAATCTAAATCTTCTAATAGTTCATCATCTAAGTCTGAGAAATCTTCTACTTCATCCGGTAAAATTTGCACGGTTTCAGTTTCTGCAATTTCATTTTCTTCCGGTTCATCAATCACCAAGGTTGGCGCTAATTCATCAATAAATAATTTGCCGCCTTTCTCCTCATCCATCTCCGGCATAATTACTGCAACGCCTTCTCCTTTATTTTCATTGATTAATCTATTGCCTGTTGGAACGGCTTCATTTGTAACATCAACATCCTCATTATGGACTGGTTCAGGATTATTTAAATCCCATTCCTTTTTCACAGCAGGAGTATCAGGTACAAATCCACCTAGCAATGCTTCGTCTGTTTCAGGCGCTTTCTTTTTAGGAATTAAGAAGTCGAAATTAGGGGTATTGAAAGTTGGATTGAATCTCCAAATAAAATAACTAAACCCAGCCATTAATAAAAGTGCGCCAGTGCCAAAGCTACCCACCCATTTAATCATCCAGCTACTTGCATATTCGCCCACTGCACCACCCCATGAAAAAGCAGCACCTCTTGTTACAAAAGCAAAACAAGTACTTAACACTAGTAATCCCACTAATACATATCTAATATTTCTCCATCTACTAAAAAGAGGTTTCGTGAAAAATAAATTCACGCCTAAAACAAATGTGGTGGTACAAAATAAATAAGATGCTAAACCAAAACCATTGAAAATAATTTGGTAAGCAACAAATGCGCCAATGAATCCTAATATATTGTTTACTTTAACATCGTTTGTAGAAAACAAATGTGTTCTCCATAACTGAACCTTGTCTTGGTCGTCCTGCCAAGTAAATAAATACGAAGTGAATGCTACAAAAAGAAACAGGGTTAATAATATAAATAACAAACCCATAATTTTTGAAGTACGTTCGTCCTTCACCACTTCAGTTACATTCACCGTAGTTTCCTTATCCGGATTTAATGCCTCCTCACTTACCTTGGGAGCTTTTTTACTTTTGAGCGTATTTGCCATAGTAACAAATATAAGCCATCCCAATAGGAAGAAAAAGGTTTTTTGACTAATGTGTAAAATTGAAACTAAGCGCCCCTACTTATCCACTTTATGCATCCAAACAACCCTTAACCAACTGGCCCATCCTAGGATAAAAAACAGACCCCCAAGTGGCGTCACTGGACCAATTAATTTGCTGTAATTAAAACTGCAAAGGGTTTGAAAAGTCAACAAGTATAATGAACCACTAAAACACAAAATTCCTAATAAAAAATAATTGCTAGACCAGCCAAGGCCTTTGTGGTTTTCTAAAATTGAAAAATGTTGCTGTAAATAAAATGACAATAAAATTAGGGCGATCGCATGCAAAAATTGATACCTCACTCCTGTTTCAAAAATGGCTACTTTATCAGCAGGCACCATATTTTTTAAAGCATGTGCTCCAAAAGCACCCAGCACTACGGATAGCAATGCAAGGACTAATCCCCAAAGTAATATTTTACGCCCCATGTTTTTGTACAATTTTTTTAAGTGCCGCTTCCGTTATTTGATCCCCTGACAATCTATAATTGGCTTGTTGATAAAATGGAGTACGCTCTAAAATTTTATTTTGCAAAAAATTAGCCAATTCTTCATTGCTTAAATTGGCAATTAAAGGACGGTGTTCTTTTTGATTGGATAATCTTTCCACTAATACCTCAATGGATTCATCTAACCAAATCACAATACCTTCTTTTTTCATCCAATCCATATTGGCCTGAATACATGGAGTACCGCCCCCTGTAGCTAAAACGAATTTCTTTTTTTCAGAAAACCATTTAAGCATTTTGGTTTCGATTTTTCTAAATTGATCCTCCCCATCTTCTTCAAATATTTCAGTAATAGTGCGCTCCTCCATCATTTCAATTAAATCATCTAAATCATATCCACCGGCCTTTATCCATTTTGCAATTTTTGCCGACCAAAATGATTTTCCAGAACCCATCATTCCAATTAAAAATACTTTCTCTGCTGCCATAACCGCTACTACTATTTATAAAATTCGAACTTTATTTAAATGCATTCATGCCTGTAATATCCATACCTGTAATTAACAAGTGTACATCGTGCGTACCCTCATAAGTAATTACACTTTCTAAATTCATCATATGACGCATTACGGAGTATTCGCCTGTAATGCCCATACCGCCTAACATTTGACGTGCGTCTCTTGCAATTTGAGTAGCAATTTCACAGCTATTACGTTTAGCCATACTAATTTGTGCAGGTGTTGCTTTGCCTTGATTCATTAAAACACCTAAACGCCAAACTAAAAGCTGTCCTTTCGTAATTTCAGTTATCATCTCGGCTAACTTTTTTTGTTGCAACTGAAATCCACCAATTGGTTTTCCAAATTGCACACGCTCTTTAGAATATCTTAAAGCGGTATCATAACAGTCCATCGCAGCGCCCAATGCACCCCATGCAATACCATATCTTGCCTTACTTAAACAACCCAACGGACCTTTTAAACCAATCACATTTGGGAATATATTTTCCTTTGGCACTTTCACATTATCAAATACAAGTTCACCTGTTGCACTTGCTCTTAAACTCCATTTATTATGTGTGGTAGGTGTACTAAAACCCTCCATTCCTCTTTCCACAATCAATCCTACAATTTTACCTTCTTCATTTTTAGCCCATACCACGGCTATTTGAGCAAATGGTGCATTACTGATCCACATTTTAGCACCATTCAAAATAACATGGTCACCAGCATCTTTAATATTGGTAAGCATTCCACCTGGATCCGATCCATGATTCGGTTCGGTTAAACCAAAACATCCTAACCATTCGCCAGAAGCCAACTTAGGTAAATATTTCTTTTTTTGCTCCTCACTTCCGTATGCAAAAATGGGATGCATTACCAATGAACCTTGAACGCTCGCCGTGCTACGCACACCACTATCACCACGCTCTAGCTCCTGCATCATAATACCATAACTAATATAATCAAGGCCTCCACCACCATATTCCACAGGAACGGTTGGACCAAAACAACCAAGGTCTCCTAATTGCTTTACAATTTGTTGTGGAAACTCAGCACGTTGTGCATAGTCTTCAATGATGGGAGAAATAGAAGTTTTTACATAATCGCGCACTGCCGATCTTACCATCAAATGCTCCTCACTCAACAACTCATCTAATTGATAATAATCAGGTGATTCAAACAAATCCATTCTTACTGCCATAACTTCATTTTTAGGTAAACAATCTTCCTCAAAGGTAACTGAAACTACCTAAAAAAACTATATTTACAGGTACAATCCGCTATATGAGAAAAGTAATTACCCATTTAAGTTTTTATGTTTTAATCGCCATTATTGCTGGCGTATTGTTAGGGATTTATCAACCAGCAATGGCAATACAATTAGAACCCATTGCAAAATGGTTTATCAATATCATAAAGGGCTTTACTTTTCCTATTATTTTCTTAACTGTTTGTTTGGGAATAGCGAGTATGGGCGATTTGAAAAAAGTAGGAAGAATTGGATTTAGATCCCTTTTATATTTTGAAGTAGTCAGTACCCTTTCCTTGGCTATTGGTGTGATTGTTGCATTGTGGCTTGAACCCGGTAAAATAAATAAAGAAGGTTTACAAATGCAGGATCCTTCCAAATACACCAAGTCAACTCATTTTGATTTATTGGGCATTATTGCACAAAACACCAACCTACAAGTTTTATTAGCGGCCATTGTTTTAGGATTTGCATTGAATTATTTTCCTAAAAGAGAAAAGTATATTCACAATCTTGGAAGGCTTACGCATTATGTATTTACTGGATTAAAATATGTGATGTACTTAGCACCCATTGCAGCATTTGGTGGCATGTCCTTTGCGATAGGTAAATATGGTTTAAAAACTTTGATCCCCTTAGGAAAACTAATGGGGACCATGTATTTAACGATGATCTTATTTATTTTTATCGTGCTAGGATTGATTTTAAAATATTATAAACTATCCATCTTTAAATTATTGGCGAATATCAAGGAAGAATTATTAATTGTTTTTGGTACTTCTTCCTCCGAGCCTGCTATGCCATCGCTGATGAATAAATTAGAAAAGATGGGTTGCTCAAAATCAGTAGTTGGATTGGTCGTACCCACCGGCTATTCATTTAATTTAGACGGCACTTCTATTTATTTATCTATGGCGGTTATATTCATTGCACAGTTGTATAATGTACAATTAAGTGCTGCTGAAATTGTAACTACTATTTTAATATTAATGCTTACTTCAAAAGGAGCTGCAGGCTTAACAGGAAGTGGATTTATTGTGCTCGCATCTACCCTTGCTTCTCTTCAAAAAATACCTATCGAAGGATTGGCTTTTTTATTAGGTGTAGATAAATTTATGAGTGAAGCAAGAGCCATTACCAATATTATTGGGAATAGTGTAGCGACTGTTGTGATTGCTAAAATGGAAGGGGAAAGCATTCACCATATTGAGGCTTAAACACTCCTTATCCTTTACGATAAATAGTAAAAAGTAATGCGCGATTACAAAGAAAGTAAGCCTTTCATTTCATTGGCATATTCACTTGCTGCAATGGCTGCCTTCTCAGCAAAGTCGGTTCCACTACTTGCGAAAATTACGGCTCTACTTGCGTTTACCAATAATCCAACTGAATCGTTCTTGCCATATCTAGTTACCTCAGATAAACTTCCACCTTGTGCGCCCACTCCAGGTACTAATAAAAAATGATGAGGGATAATTTTTCTGATGCCCGTAAAATCTTCAGCTTTGGTAGCACCTACTACAAACATTAATTGTTCGTGGGTACCCCAACTAGCTACTTGCTCTAAAACAGATTCGTATAAAAATTGTCCGCTTTGTAATTTTTGTTGTTCAAAGTTTTTACTTCCTTCGTTGGAGGTTAATCCTAAAACAATGGTCCATTTATTAGTGTACGATAAAAAAGGATCAATGCTGTCCTTGCCCATATATGGCGCAACTGTAATGGCATCAAAAGGCAATACCTCAAAGAATGTTTTTGCATACTGTGCCGAAGTGTTTCCAATATCGCCACGCTTAGCATCGGCAATGGTAAAATGCGTTGAAGGGATATGCGCCAAAGTTTCTTCCATTGCCTCCCATCCTTTCACCCCTTGAGATTCATAAAAAGCAGTATTAATTTTATAACTCACGCAATATGGAGCAGTTGCATCAATGATGGCTTTATTAAATGCAATAACGCCTTCCTTTGTTTTAGGTAAATGTGCTGGCAATTTTTCAATATCCGTATCTAATCCAACACATAAATAAGAATGCTTTGCATTTATTTGTTCAACCAATTTATTCTTTGTCATAATTAATTATTTCGTTCCGTAAACAAATACTTTATACCCCCATGCTTCTAATTGAACATTATGAATGTCCTTATTGGCTTGATGCGTAAATATTTCATAGTAGGTGTTTCCTGTAGGCAATTTAGCATCCAATGAAACTGGTTGTGGCTCATTAGATAAATTCAAAACGACTACCACCAAACTATTTCCATTTTTTCTTGAGTAAGCCATTACTTGAGCAGGATGATTCACAGCAATACGTTCAAACACTGCGTCTTCTTTAAATGCAGCATTCGTGCTTCTTAAATTTAAAAGCGTTTTATAAAAACCAGCACGCTCATATTTATTAAAGCCCATAGAATCTTTTTCAAAAAATGAAACAGGTCTTAACACAGGCTCTTCTTGACCACTATAAATAAGTGGCATGGCTCTGTTGTATGTTTGTGTAAACACTGCAAAAGGCGCATGAATTTTTCCAGGCATGGTTGCATAATCTGCTTTGTTCCATGAATTTTCGTCATGATTGCTTGTGAAATATAATCTCCAAGCACCTTTCATATAGGCAGTATCAATTGTATGTAAAACAGTGTCTAATGAAAGGACGTTTTTCTTTCCTGCAGCAATATCATTCATCATATGAAACTCAGTCCAAGGATAGGTTGCGTCAAAACCAGTTTCATGTAATTTTGGATCATCTGCCTCAGCCAAGAAAAATAAATTGCGTTCTTTTTTTAATGCAGGAATGCATTTATTCCAAAAGCTGTAAGGAACACCCCAAGCTACGTCCACTCTAAATCCGTCAATCGCAGTATGCTTAACCCAATATTTCATAGCATTTATCATGCTGTCTTCCATCACATGATTTGCATAATTTAATTCTCTTGTATCCGACCAATCTGCAGTATAAATTGCTTTGCCTGTGCTATCACGCTCATAAAAATCAGGATGCGTTTTTAACCAAGGATGATCAGGTCCACTGTGATTAGGCACCCAATCAATTAATACTTTCATACCCAATGCGTGTGCCTTAGTAACAATTTTATTAAAATCATTAAGGGTTCCAAACTCAGGGTTCACGTCGGTATAACTAGCCACTGAATAATAAGAGCCCAATGTTCCTTTACGACCTTCCTTTGAAATAGGTTGCAAAGGCATAAACCAAATTGTTTTTACGCCCATTTTTTGCAAACGCGTTAAGTGTTTTGCAAAAGCATTTAAAGTTCCCTCTTTGGTATATTGACGGATATTCACCTCATAAATATTGCCTTGTTCCATAAAAGCAGGATGCTTTTGAACAGCTTTTTTACTCTGGGCATTTACCTGTTGAGTACTCACAAATAACAAGGTCAAAGAACAGAAAAGGGCGATAATTTTTTTCATATAAAACGGGCTAAATAAATAAGAGATGGTCATAATTTAATTGCACAAATTTAACATTATTATTTGGCTTAACTTTGGCCTATGCTTAAAAAACTAATCTTATTCACGAGCCTATTTATTATAAGTAGCGCCTGTAACAATAATAGTCCGGCTGAGCAAGCCGATAATCCTTTGGATGGGGGCAGATATTTTATTGAGAACTACATGCAGGGCGATATGAAAAAAGCGCAGGAATACCTGTTGGTGGATCCAAAAAACCAGGCCTATTTTGACCAAATGACAAAGGATTATTTTGCCTTAGATAAAGAAGGTCGCACCCAATTGAGGCAATCCTCGATTGAAATAAATGAGGTGAAAACTTTAAACGATCAAGCTTCAGCCATAATTTACGCCAATTCAAATGATAAAATTCAAAGATGGGTTAAAGTGGTAGCCACGCCTAAAGGTTGGAAAGTAGATTTAAAATACAGTTATGGACCTAAATTATAGGTCAAAAAGATAAAATTTGTATATTTGCCCTGTCTAAAAACAACGATAAAACAATAACGCAAAATGGAAGCACAAAAAAACACTAAAAAGTACTGGATCTATTGTTTCACTTGGTTAGCCATCATGGTAACCTTGATGTTTGTTTACAGAGAATTTTTCTGGTTAGCATTACCAGGTACTGTGACTTATTTTGCAAAAGCAATGGATATATTTTAGTAGTAACCTCACTATAACTAAAAGCCTTACTTCGAAGTTTCGTTGTAAGGCTTTTAAATTTTTAGCCCTCATAAACCGAATAACTATTTAATTGTTATCAAATAATATAAATCAATAAAAAATATACCATGTCTAATACATATTTTGACGAGATTATTGCAAAAAGAAGATCCAATAGAAAATTTGACCCAAATGTAGAAGTTCCTAATGAAGTGATACAAAGAAGTTTAGAGCGTTCTATCCTATCACCCAATAGTAGCAATATGCAATTATGGGAATTTTATTGGATACAAACACCTTCTTTAAAAGAGCAATTTACCGAACTATGTTTAGGCCAAAATGCAGCAAGAACCGCCAAGCAATTGGTGGTATTTGTAACCAGAGGTGATTTATGGAAACAACGTGCCAACTGGAACTTAGCGCTTGTTAAAGAAACGATTCAAGGGGAGCCAGATAAAATGCAAAAAAGAGGATTGGATTATTATTCAAAATTAATGCCACTTGCCTATCGTTCAGATATGTTTGGCTTTTTTACATTTGTGAGAAGAACCATTAGTTTTTTCATGGGCTTCAACAAACCTTTTTTCCGTTTAGGAGGAAAGGCTGACCAAAGAATCACCGTGCATAAATCATGTGCATTAGCTGCGCAAACATTTATGCTATCCATTGCAGCAGAAGGTTTTGAATCTTGTCCAATGGAAGGATTTGACTCCAAGCGTGTAAAGAAATTATTAAACTTGCCAGCAGGTGCAGAAATCAATATGATAATTTCAATAGGAAAAGGAACGAAGGATGGCATTTGGGGACCAAGAAATAGAGTGCCTTACAACGAAGTAGTGTTTGTAAAGTAAGAAGTTGTGCAGCGAATGATGTGAAGAAGAAGTAGATTACTGATGTGATTATATGTTAAAAAAGTAAAGCCTCGAAATTCGAGGCTTTACTTTTTTATAGAAACAGTTCACTTAAAATGCGCGCTTTATTTTATAGCTGGTGTCAACACAATATTTCTGAATTCTATTGGACCATGATCACCTTGCATCATTAATGGGCCTGGTTCACCTTCCTTACTATCTAAAGCACCACCTGTTACGCCAGGAATCTCTTGCTTATAAATAATAGTAGTACCATTTGCTTTAACAGTTACCATACGACCAACTAATTCAACGTCGTATGATTGCCATTCGCCTGGCTCTTTAGCCATATTTAACCAAGGATCAATAAATCCGTAAATGCCACCAAGGTATAAACTCATTGGCTCCATGCCTTTGTTATCCTCAATTTGAATTTCATAACGACCTCTTAAATACACACCACTATTACTTCCTTTTGGATATCTAAATTCAATATGTAATTTAAAATCATCGAAAGTTTTTACGGTTCTAATATTTGCTCCAGACTTTGGACTTTTTAAAACACCATTTTCAACAATCCATTGGTTTGTTTTTCCAAGCGCTTCCCAGCCTGTTAAATCTTTACCATTAAAAAGTTTTATAGGAGCTCCCCAAACAGGCGCTTTATCTCTCCATAATTTTGGAGCACGCTCTCCAACAAAAGTATAGGTCTTACCATTTGTGTTTACAATACTTCCAGACAATTTACTATCTGCTAAAGTACCTTCCAATACTAATTCTTTATCTGTTCTTTCCCATTGAGCAGGAATATGAAAAGAAACTTTACCGTCTTTGAAATCTACTTTTGAAATAGGTCTAGCACTTCCACCTTCCCAAACAAATCGACCAAAATAACCATTGATACCAGTGTGTCTCACTTCCAACCAAGATGGCGCCATGCGACCGTCAATGTTTACTGTTAAATCCCAACGGCCTTCAATAGGATCTTTTTCGCCACCACCATTTGCTTTTAATAAGCTAGTAGGCAAAACCAATAAGGCCAATAATAATAATTTGAAATAATTTTTCATATAGCAAGCAATCGTTTAATGAATAACTAATTTACGAATAAAATACACTCAAAAAAGAAAAATGTGTAATAAAAAAATCCCGCGCTTGGCGGGACTTTCATTTCCAAAAAGGAACCGTGGAGTCGAGGGGAGTCGAACCCCTGTCCAAACAATGTTACCATTGGTCTTCTACATGCTTATTGTTTTATTATTTGTCGGCGGTAGACAGGAAAAACACAAACCAATCTACTACTTAGCTGGATGGTACTTAAATAGGATGCACAGCCTACTCCTATCGCATCCCTTTTTGTTTTGATTAAGCTAAGCTGCGGGTAAAGGGCCTACCTGCTTGCTCGGCCATAATGGAAGTTAATTCACTGAATTAAGCAGCCATGGCGTAGTTTGTTTCGCCGTTTGATTGTTTGATATTCAGATTTAAGTGCTAATTATCCAACGCACTGCATGCTTACCCCAACCGCTACGCTTGCTGTCAAAACCATACGACCCCAAAGCTTATAAGTCGGGTAAAACTTATTAAGAACCTGTAAAATTACGATTTATTTGCCCAATCCCCAAAACATCTATTTGAACAAACGCCATACATCTAATCCTAATGCGTAAAACATTAAGCCAAACATAATTACCATGCCCACAATTTGAGCGTACTCCATAAACTTATCGCTTGGCTTACGTCCTGTGATCATTTCAAATAAAATAAATAGAGCGTGTCCGCCATCCAATGCAGGAATTGGCAATACATTCATGAAGGCAAGTATGATAGAAAATACTGCAGTTAAAGTCCAGAATTTATACCAATCCCACTCAGCTGGGAAAGTATTTCCGATACTAATTAAACTACCTAAGGATTCATTTGCTTTTACTTTACCAGTAAATATTTGCTTGATCCCTTGAATATAATTATCCAATGTAGTGAAACATCTTGAAGTCCCTTCTGGAATAGATTCAGCAAAAGTATAATCAGTGTGTACTGTTTTAAAAATTGAATAAGGTAATTTTAAAAATAAACCTAACTGACCTGAAGCGCTCACTAATGCTTTTACTTTAACAGTATCCTCTCCTCTTTTTGCTGTTACAATTACAGTTGAATCTGCAAATTGTTTTTTCAATGCTTCAAACTCATAACGATATTGAACGGATTGATCATTGATCATTAATAAAGTATCCCCTTTATAAAACTCAGTACCACTCATAGTTACAGCCGACTTAGAAACAGAATCCACAATTACAGGGAAACGGGGTGTAACAAATGGAATAGATTTTTTAATTTTTGCTAAAGATGAAGATAATGTGCTTGGTACATTTAAAGTAACCGTACTATCCCCTCTTAGTACCTGCATCGTTTTAGGATTTTCTAAAACTAATTTAGATTCTAATTGCTCAAAATTGGTAAGCGTTTTATTATCTAAAGAAACAATAATATCCCCTTCTTGAACGCCAACTGATTTTGCCAACTCACTTGCATGTACACCATACACTACATTTTTTGCCGGCAAATATTCTTCCCCCCAATGCCAAGTGATTCCAATAAAAATAACAATAGCTAAAATAATGTTTACGATAACACCACCAAGCATTACAATTAATCTTTGGTAGGCAGGCTTGGATCTTAATTCCCAAGACTCAGGTGCTTTATTTAATTGCTCCGTATCCATGGACTCATCCACCATGCCTGATATTTTTACATATCCGCCAAACGGAATCCAACCAATGCCATATTCAGTTTCTCCAATTTTCTTTTTCCAAAGACTAAATCCTGGATTAAAGAATAAATAAAATTTTTCTACTCTTGTTTTAAAAAGACGTGCAGGAATAAAATGTCCTAATTCGTGCAACACTACTAATATAGAAAATGACAAAATAAATTGTCCTGTCTTTACACCCACCGCTGCAAAGTCAATTGCTAAAGTATACATAAATTATAATTGTATTAAGGAAGCTGCAAAACTGCGTGCTTCACCATCTGTTTCGAAATAATCATTTAAAGTTGGATTAGAAATGAACTCTATTTTTTCTAAAGTTCGCTCAATCATATCGGTCATATCTAAAAATCCAATTCTGTTTTTCAAAAATGCATACACTGCAATTTCATTCGCCGCATTTAAAACACAAGGAGTGTTTCCTCCTTTGTGCATTGAATCAATTGCTAATTGTAAATTTCTGAATGTTCTTGTATCCGGCTCATCAAAAGTTAATGTGTTGGGTTTGTCAAAATGATATCTAGGAAAATCATTTTGTAAACGTTGCGGAAATGCCATTGCATATTGAATAGGCAACTTCATATCCGGAAGTCCCATCTGTGCTTTAATACTTCCATCTTGAAACTGCACCATGCTATGAATAATACTTTGCGGATGCACAACCACTTTAATTTGTTCTGGCGTTAAATCAAATAACCATTTTGCTTCAATCATCTCTAACCCTTTGTTCATAAGGGTTGCAGAGTCGATAGATATTTTAGCACCCATTGCCCAGTTAGGATGTTGCAATGCGTGATCACGTTTTACATTCGCTAAAAAATTAGATTTCTTCCCTAAGAAAGGACCACCACTTGCAGTTAAAATAATTTTTTCAATAGGGTTATTATTTTCTCCCACCAAACATTGAAATATAGCAGAGTGCTCACTGTCCACAGGAATAATGGCAGCACCTTTTTCTTTAGCTGTTCGCATTACAATTTCACCAGCAACTACCAATGTTTCTTTATTGGCAAGTCCCACCGCCTTTCCTTTTTCAACTGCAGTAAGTGTTGGCGTTAATCCCGCAAATCCAACAATACCTGCCATCATAAAATCATAACAATCCATGGCAGCAACTTGCTCTAATGCCTCTTCACCAGCGAAAACTTTAATTGGTTTTCCTTCTAATGCTTTTTTAACAATGGCATATTTTCCTATTTCACCAATCACTACAATATTGGGAACAAATTGTAAAGCTTGTTCAATTAATAAAGACTCGTTGGAATGTGCCGTTAAAATTTCGGCAACGAAAAGTTCAGGATGCGCAGCAATTACTTCAAGGGTTTGTTTACCGATTGAACCAGTTGAACCGAAAATTGCTATTCTTTTTTGTTGCATCCCCTCTTTTATTATTTGCTTTATTATGAGCTACTTTTAATAGTGGCTAAAATTACATTATTATTTCTTAATATAATCCGATAAGTCGTTGGCAATGTTTCGATCATTGCTCAGTCTTGGCACTTTATTCTGCCCCCCTAATTTCCCCTTTGCTCTCATAAAATCGATAAAGGCATTTTTTGCAAGCGGCGTAATATGTAAGGGCTCTAGGATATTTCCAACAATTAAATCCTGATAGTATACATTTTTCTCGCACATATATTTATTTAGCTTTTTACTAAATGCGGCCATATCATCTGGGGCTTTTTCAAATTCAATAAACCATTCGTGGTAACTTTTTCCAGCACCCTGTTGAATAAATGGAGCCACGGTAAATTCAACCACCGAAGCATTAAATTCACTAGCTGCTTTTAATAATGCTTGTTCCACTTCCTCTCCAATCACATGCTCTCCAAAAGCCGAAATAAAATGTTTCACTCTTCCCGAAACAATGACTCTATAAGGATCTAAGCTTACAAACTTAACGGTGTCGCCAATGCTGTACCCCCATAATCCAGCGTTACTATTAATAATGAGTGCGTAATTTTCACCTAATTTAACATCCCCTAAACTTAGTCGGGTTGGATTTTCATTATGCACTTCGGCCAATGGAATAAACTCATAAAAAATACCGCTATTGGTATTTAATAATAACCCTGAATCTCCGCGCTGGTCCTGAAAAGCAAAAAATCCTTCACTTGCAGGGAATAATTCAATGGTATCAATTTCTTTACCAATGGTTTCAAACAGTTTTGTTTTATAAGGCTCAAAGTTAACGCCCCCCTGCACGAGCACTTGTAAATTGGGGAATAAGTCTTTAACAGGTTTGCCCGTTATTGCCACCAAACTATCAAAATACATTTGCATCCAAGGTGGTATTCCTCCAATCAAACTCATGTCCTTGCCCAAAGTTTCTTCCACAATCTTTTCTAATTTCTCTTCCCACTCTTCAATACAATTGGTCTCAAAACTTGGCAATTGATTCTTTCTTAAATAGGCAGGAATATGGTGATTCACAATACCACTTAATCTTCCCGTGGCAATGCCACCCACTCTTTCCAATTCGGGAGAGCCACTTAAAAAAATCATTCTTCCCCCCGCAAAAGCAGTGTTGCCCGTGGTAGCCATATAAGTAAGTATGGCATTACGCGCACCATTAATATGATTACTGATTGAATCCTTCGTAATAGGAATATATTTAACCCCGCTGGTAGTGCCACTGGTTTTAGCAAAATAAATGGGCAACCCTTTCCAAAGCACATTTGGGGTTCCTTTTTTAACCAATTCTATGTAAGATTTAAAGCCTTCGTAGTCTCTAATAGGAACGGCTTGCTTAAAACTTTCGTAGTTGGTTACATTATTAAAGCCATGATCTTTCCCAAAAATGGTACCCGAACCGGTCTTAATTAATTGATTTAGAATATTTTGTTGATCTTTTACCGCTGTTTTAGCCTCTTTTTGAAGTCTATGATACACCATTTTAGCAAATGGCTTGGCTAATAGCGACTTAAAATTAAACATTGGCGGGTTGTTGGGATTGGGTCGAGGGCAAATTTAGATAGTATTTATTATATTTTTTGAAAATTACTTGCAAATTGGGAGAATAATTGCTACTTTTGCCGTCCTAATTTTGGACATTTATGTTAGCAGTAGTAAAAATCGCAGGACAGCAATTCAAAGTACAAGCAGGAGATAGCTTGTATGTACCTCACCTGCAAGGTAAAACCGGAGACAAAGTTGAATTCAGCGATGTATTATTCGTTGATAACAATGGAAGTATTTCATTTACTACGAAAGTAGTTGTGAAGGCTGAGATTGTTAATGACTTAGTGCAAGGTGATAAAGTGATCGCTTTTAAAATGAAGCGAAGAAAGGGTTTCCGCAAGAAGCACGGTCACAGAACACATTACACTCAAATCAAAATCGACAACATCGCTTAATTATAAATTAAGTTTGTTTCAGGTAGATTAGTTAATAACAGTATATAGTAAAATATAAAAGACTATGGCACACAAGAAAGGTGAAGGATCCGTAAAAAACGGCCGTGATTCACAAAGCAAGCGTTTAGGTGTTAAGATATATGGTGGTCAACCAGCTTTATCTGGCAACATCCTTATTCGTCAAAGAGGTACTCAGTACCACCCTGGTAAGAATGTAGGTGTTGGTTCTGACTTCACTTTATTTGCTTTATCTAACGGTGTAGTTGAGTTCAAAAAGGGCAAAAACAACAAAACTACGGTTTCTGTTTTGCCGGTTGAAGTGGTAGCTTAAAAAAAAGTTTTGTAAATAAGAAAAAAGTTTTTACTTTTAGGCATATTTACTAACCATTAAATCTAAAAAACATGGCAACTGCAAAAAAAGCGGCTAAAAAAGCTGCTCCTAAAAAAGCTGCAAAGAAAGTCGTAAAGAAAGCTGCTCCTAAGAAAGCTGCTAAAAAAGCTGCTCCTAAGAAGGCTGCTAAAAAAGCTGCTCCTAAGAAAGCTGCTAAAAAAGCTGCTCCTAAGAAGGCTGCTAAAAAAGCTGCTCCTAAGAAAGCTGCTAAAAAAGCTGCTAAGAAAGTCGCTAAAAAGAAATAATTATCCTCGGATAATGAAAGAGAGTCCTCGATTTATCGGGGACTTTTTTTTTAGGGTACTTTATAAAAATTTAAAGTACCCTAAAAAATCTTTTATGATTTTTAAAGTCCCTGACGGGACTTTTTTTATGCCTACTATTTTGCCCTACTCGATCCACTCGTTATCTTTACGCATGCACAATTACGAAATAGAAGAATACTTTTCATTACTGGCTAAGCTAATGGACATTCATGGTGAAAATGAATTTAAAATTAAGTCCTATAGTAATGCTGCATATACCTTAGACAAACTAACGGAACCCGTTGTAGATATGAGTCCTAGCCAACTGTTTGCTATTAGAGGTATTGGTGAAGCGATCGGAAAAAAGATACAAGAGATCATTGAAACAAAACGATTAACCATCTTAGATGAGTATATACAAAAAACACCTCCAGGTATTTTAGAGATGTTAAAAATTAAAGGACTCGGTCCTAAAAAAATTGTAACCATCTGGAAGGAATTAGAAATAGAAAGTATTGGTGAGTTGTTATATGCTTGCGAAGAAAATAGATTAGTAAAGTATAAAGGCTTTGGTGAAAAGACACAGAAAAATATTCAAGAAGCTTTAGAATTTTATTTACATCATCAAGGAAATTATTTGTACGAACAAGTTGAAGATTTAGCAAACAACTTGCAGCAAAATTTACAAGATGCATTTCCAAATGATACACATATTATTAGTGGTGCATTCAAAAGACAAATGGAATGGTTAGGATTTTTAGATGTGGTGACTACCCTGTCCGAAGACAATTTAGTGAGCTGGTTGTCGGCAAAATTGTTCAAAATTGAGAAAAATGAAAATTATTTTTCCTGCAAAGGGGAAGATAATTTTGAAATTAGGTGGCATTTAACCCCTCCTGAAAACTTTTTTTGGAAAGATTTTACCCTATCCTGTGACCCAGCTTTTTTAAATGCCTGGGAAAAGCTCCCTAATTTTAAAATGGAAGCCTTTAAAACTGAAGCAGCCATATTTGAACAGGTAAATGTCCATTTTATCCCAGCTCCACAACGCGAGCTCCCTGAAATTATCAGTAAAGCGGCAACTAAGCCATTATCAAAGACAATTCAACCAACAGATATCAAAGGAATTATTCATTCCCATAGTACTTGGAGTGACGGCATACATACCATTGAACAAATGGCGATTGCTGCCAAAGAACAGGGTTATGAATATTTAATTATTAGCGATCATAGTAAGTCGGCATTTTACGCCAATGGGTTACAAGCCGATCGTATTATTGCACAGCATAAAGAAATTGATGCCCTCAATAAAAAACTCGCGCCTTTTGTAATATTTAAAAGTATCGAATCAGATATTTTAAATGATGGAAGCTTAGATTATCCCGATGAAGTGCTTGCAAGTTTTGATATTGTAATAGCATCAGTGCATTCTAATTTAAAAATGACGGAAGAAAAAGCAATGATGCGATTGATCCGCGCCATTTGCAATCCTTATACCAGCATTTTAGGGCACCCTACAGGCCGTTTATTGTTAAGCCGAAAAGGATACCCAGTAAATCACGATGAAATCATAGAAGCATGCGCAGAACACAATGTGGTGATTGAATTAAATGCCCATCCACGCCGATTAGATATGGATTGGAGATATATTCAAAAAGCAATTGAAAGCGATGTACTTATTTCCATTGACCCCGATGCACATGCCATTGAGGGATACAAGGACTGTAAGTACGGCGTACTAGTTGCACAAAAAGCAGGACTTACTGCAGCCAATAATTTAAGCAGCTTTAGCCTAGCAGAAATGATGGAGTTTATTGAGTACCAACAGGCAAAGAGAGGGTAAAACTAATTATTACAAATCACTTTTATTACTATTGAGCTCATTAAACTTAGCAATCATGGTTGGATTGCCTTTGGTTAATTTCTTAATGGTTAAATCATCCGCTTTATTATTAGCGAGTCTTAAATTGTTCACAGATGACAATAAAGCCTCTTTAGTTTTTTGAAGATGGTCAATTGTTTTATCAATTTCTTCAATGGCTGTTTTAAATTTTCGAGCAGCCATTTCATAATTTTTTGCAAAGCTTTCCTTGAATACATTGATACTTTCCTCAAAATTAGTAATGTCAATATTTTCGTTCCTCATCTGAGCCAACTCGGCTTTGTATTGCATTGAATTCATTGCTGCATTACGCAAAAGGGTAATAATTGGAATGAAGAATTGTGGTCTAACTACATACATTTTGGGATATTTATGTGATACGTCAACGATACCTGCATTATATAACTCACTGTCCGCCTCAAGTAAGCTTACTAACACTGCATATTCACATTTTTTTTCTGTGCGATCCTTATCTAATTCTTTAAAAAAATCTTCATTTTTCTTTTTAGTAGCGGTCTCATCCCCTTCATTTTTCATCTCAAACATGATTGAGATAATTTCATTTCCAAAT
>DAIUEC010000016.1:0-31085 GCA_036845345.1 Sediminibacterium sp. | reverse complement strand
GAGAAACTATTAGAAATGGTTGAAAAAAAAGTTCAAAAGCTGGAAACATTTCATGATCGTATTA
The DNA here is from genome assembly GCA_036845345.1 of Sediminibacterium sp. GTDB lineage: Bacteria > Bacteroidota > Bacteroidia > Chitinophagales > Chitinophagaceae > Sediminibacterium. The sequence continues at coordinate 31,021 of DAIUEC010000016.1, read as the reverse complement.
CGAAAGTGGAAGTGTTTTTAAAGTTAGACAACTTAGTACATGCGATTAAAGATAAAGTAGTAGAAATAAACGTTCATATTCCTAAGCAAGATTGTTTTGTAAAAGTAACCACTAAGACATTTGAGGAATCTTTAGAAAAAGCAATGGATGCAATTACCAATCAACTAAAGCGTAAAAAAGAAAAATTAGCAGCTTAAATTCCAAATACTAGAAACAATTATATAAAAAAGGTCCTCCAACGGGGCCTTTTTTCATTTTGAGATCAGTCGATTGCATAATATTTTAGAAACATTTTTTTGCATATTTGCCCATAAATAGGACGTTTGATGAAAATTTTCCCAGTTTCCACAAAAAATAGGATAAAAAAATCGCCTAAAATTTTGATAAATAAAGATTTCCATTACCTTTGCCATCCCAAAAATTGGGAGTGTTCTTTTGTGGATGTAAGATAAGCCGGAATAGCTCAGTTGGTAGAGCAGCTGATTTGTAATCAGCAGGTCGCGGGTTCGAGTCCCATTTCCGGCTCATTTTTGGGCAGATGGCCGAGTGGTTAAAGGCGACAGACTGTAAATCTGTTCTCTCACGAGTACGTAGGTTCGAACCCTACTCTGCCCACAAATTTTGTGTTATATCTGTACTTTATAGGAAAGTACGAATGGGATGGGGGACATAAAATTGAGTTCTTTTGAGATTGAACAATGCGGGAGTAGCTCATTTGGTAGAGCGATAGCCTTCCAAGCTATAGGTGGCGAGTTCGAGCCTCGTCTCCCGCTCCAGTAATGTTGATGAGTAGGATTAAAGAGAAGGAAGCCGGTGTAGTTAATTGCCGTTGTGGCTCAGTGGTAGAGCACTTCCTTGGTAAGGAAGAGGTCGTGAGTTCAATTCTCATCAACGGCTCAAAGGGTTGACAAAAAACTAAAGCTATGGTCGATGGACTCGGTGGTCTATTGACGGCGATTATAAAAAAAACAAAAATTAATAAAGATGTCTAAAGAGACCTTTAAGAGGGAGAAACCTCACGTAAACGTTGGTACCATTGGCCACGTTGACCATGGTAAAACAACATTGACAGCTGCCATCACAGACGTATTGTCTAAAAGAGGTTTAGCTGCTAAGAAAAACTACGATGAAATTGATGGTGCACCAGAAGAAAAAGAGCGTGGTATCACTATCAATACTGCACACGTAGAATACCAAACTGATACTCGTCACTATGCGCACGTTGACTGTCCAGGTCACGCTGACTATGTGAAGAACATGATTACAGGTGCTGCTCAAATGGACGGTGCTATCTTAGTAGTTGCTGCTACAGATGGTCCTATGCCACAAACAAAAGAGCACATCTTGTTAGCACGTCAGGTAGGTGTACCTCAGATCGTTGTATTCATGAACAAAGTAGACTTAGTTGACGATGCTGAATTGTTAGACTTAGTTGAAATGGAAATCCGTGATTTATTATCATCTTACGGTTTCGATGGTGACAACACTCCAATCATCCGTGGTTCTGCAACTGGCGCTTTAGCTGGTGAGCAACAATGGGTAGATAAAGTGACTGAGTTAATGGACGCTGTAGATAGCTACATTCCATTGCCTCCACGTCCTATCGATCAACCATTCTTGATGTCTGTAGAGGACGTATTCTCGATCACAGGTCGTGGTACAGTTGCTACAGGTCGTATCGAAAGAGGTATCATCAAAGTGGGTGAGGCTGTAGAAATCGTAGGTTTGATGGATGCTCCAATGAGCTCAACTGTAACAGGTGTTGAGATGTTCAAAAAATTATTGGATCAAGGTCAAGCAGGTGATAACGCAGGTTTATTATTACGTGGTATCGAGAAAAAAGATATCCGTCGTGGTATGGTAATCTGTGCTCCTAAAACGATCACTCCACATACTGACTTCAAAGCTGAAGTTTACGTATTATCAAAAGAAGAAGGTGGACGTCATACTCCATTCTTTAATAAATACCGTCCTCAATTCTACTTCCGTACTACGGACGTTACTGGAGAGTGTACTTTACCAGAAGGAACTGAGATGGTAATGCCAGGTGATAACGTTAGCATCAGCGTTAAGTTGATCCAACCTATCGCAATGGAAAAAGGTCTTAAGTTTGCGATCCGTGAGGGTGGTAGAACTGTAGGCGCTGGTCAAGTTACTGAAATCGTTAAGTAATTTAACTAAACATATAACTGAAAGTCTTTGGTTTTAGCGCAAGCTTTTATCAAAGACTTTTGGTTCATACGGGCATGGTGCAACGGTAGCATACGGGTCTCCAAAACCTTTGATCTGGGTTCGAATCCTAGTGCCCGTGCAAAGAAATTTTACTATATTTAGCAAAATTTTTGACGGAGATAAAGAAGAATAAACAGTATTATTATGAACAAAATAGGCAACTACTTTAAAGAAAGTTACTTAGAGTTACAAGAAAAAGTAACATGGCCTACATGGGCTAATTTACAGCAAAGTACTGTGATAGTGTTGGTAGCAACAGTTATCATTACTGCCATGGTTTGGATCATGGATTTCTCTAGTAACCAATTTGTAAAGTTGATCTACTCATTATTTAAGTAAACATGGAAACAGAAGTACAATCAATAGATACAAATGCGACTGCGCCTGCTGCTCCAGATACAAAATGGTATGTATTGCGTGTTGTAAGTGGAAAAGAAAAGAAGATTAAAGAGTATCTAGATAAAGATATCGTAAGAAACGGCTGGTCAAATATTGTAAAGCAAGTCTTCTTACCAATGGAGAAAGTTTACAAAGTGCAAAACGGTAAAAAAGTAATGCGCGAAAAAAACTATTTCCCAGGATATGTAATGATGGAAGTGATTGATAACAAGGCTCCCATTGCAGATGACATTGTTATGCATATCAGTAACATTACAAATGTGATGCACTTTTTGACAGACGGAAAAGGGTCAAAAGGAAATATTATTTCTTTAAGAAAATCGGAGGTTAATAAAATGTTGGGTAAGGTTGATGAGATGAACGACATGGGCGGATCTATCAGCGAACCATTCATTATTGGCGAAACGATCAAAATAATTGAGGGACCTTTCAATGACTTTAATGGTGTCATCGAAGAGGTGAACGAAGAAAAGAAGAAATTGAAAGTGACCGTGAAGATCTTCGGTCGATCTACCCCAGTGGAATTAAATTACATGCAGGTAGAGAAACTGAGTTAGAAGGAAAAAGGTAAAAGGGTCCCCTCAAAGCAATTTGAGGGGATTTTTTTTGCCCCAAAGCCCTTATTTTGTTGAAAAAAACACCTTTTTATTTTGTTAGAAAATGGATTAAGCATACCTTTGCCGTCCAATTTACACTTTTCGAAGTGTGGGTATTTGGGAGTCGAGGCTATATTGGTCCGACGCTTAACCAAAAAAACATAACAAAATGGCTAAAGAAATCTCTGGCTACGTTAAGTTGCAAGTGAAAGGTGGCGCTGCCAATCCTGCACCACCAGTAGGTCCAGCATTAGGATCTAAGGGTGTCAACATTATGGAGTTCTGTAAGCAATTCAATGCTAGAACTCAAGACAAACAAGGAAAAGTTGTTCCTGTTTTAATTACAGTTTACACCGACAAGTCTTTCGACTTCGTTATCAAAACTGCACCAGCTCCAGTTCAATTAATGGAAGCTGCAAAAATCCAAAAAGGTTCTAAAGAAAGTAACCGTGACAAAGTTGGTAAAGTAACATGGGCACAAGTTGAAGCTATCGCAAAAGATAAGATGGAAGACTTGAATGCATTTACTTTAAACAGCGCTATGAGTATGGTAGCTGGAACTGCACGTTCAATGGGTATTACTGTAGAAGGTAAAGCTCCTTGGGAAAATTAATTTATTCACCTTAAAAAATAATCAACATGTCATTGACTAAAAAAAGAAAAGCGGTGGTTGCAAAGGTGGATAAGAATAAATTTTATTCCCTTAAAGATGCATCTGCATTAGTAAAAGAAATTAACTGTACAAAGTTTGATAGCTCTGTAGATTTACATATTCGTTTAGGAGTAGATCCTAAAAAAGCAGACCAACAAGTTCGTGGTACTGTTTCTTTACCTCACGGTACTGGTCGTACAAAAAAAGTATTAGTACTTTGTACTCCAGATAAAGAAGCAGCAGCAAGAGAAGCAGGTGCTGACTATGTAGGTTTAGATGAGTTCGTAACTAAAATTGAAGGTGGTTGGGTAGATATGGATGTAATCATCGCTACACCAGCAGTTATGCCTAAGATTGGTAAGTTAGGTAAAGTATTAGGACCACGTAACTTAATGCCAAACCCTAAAACTGGTACTGTAACAAATGATGTTGCAGCAGCAGTAAACGAGGTAAAAGGTGGTAAGATTGCATTTAAAGTTGATAAGGCTGGTATCGTGCATGCATCAATTGGTCGTGTATCTTTCTCTGCAGATAAAATTGCGGAGAACAGTGCTGAATTAATTAATGCAATCGTTAAGTTGAAACCATCTGCTTCAAAAGGTACTTACCTTAAAGCAGTAAGCATGGCTTCTACAATGAGTGCTGGTATTGCATTAGAAACTAAATCATTAATCAACTAGTCCTGGTGATCCGCAAGGAAATGACCCAGGTAATTAAATAAAATTAGTTATGACCAAAGATCAAAAAAACGAAGTGATTGAAATCCTTAAAGGAAAATTCAGTCAATATAATAACTTCTATATCACAGACACAGAATCTTTGAGCGTAGAACAAATCTCTAATTTACGTCGTTCTTGTTTTAACAAGGAAGTAGAAATGAAAGTGGCTAAAAACACTTTGATTCGTAAAGCATTAGAAGGTTTAGACAGCGAAAAATATTCAGGTTTGTTTGATTCATTAAACAATGTAACTGCATTGATGTTCTCTGAAAATCCTAAAGATCCAGCTGTGATTTTGAGTGCATTCAGAAAAGAAAATGCGGGTGATAGACCAACATTAAAAGCTGCTTTTATTAACGGCGATATTTTTGTAGGTGATCAATCATTAGTTGCATTAACAAACATTAAAACTAAGAACGAGCTTATTGGTGAGGTTATTGGATTATTACAATCTCCAGCTAAGCGCGTAATTGCAGCTTTATTAAACCATGCTGAAGAAGGCGCGAAAGCGACTGATGGGGGCGAAGCCCTTGCAAAAGCTGAAACTGAAGTAGTAGCGGCTGCCATCGAAGTGGCAGGCGAAACTGCGCAAGCAGCAGCGGTTGAAGTAGCAGTAGCAGAGGCTCCAGCAGAAGCAGTAGCAGAAGCTCCAGCAGCTGAAGCAGCAGCTCCAGAAGCAGCGCCAGAAGCGTAGTTTTAACCTTTTGATGAAAGAGGAAATTTTCATCAACAACAGAGTTAATTTCAGAAGACTCGAATGAGTTTCTGTTTTTATATTGTTACATAATTTTTTTAAACCTTCCGCTGGAGCATATGCTTTGAAAGCGGAAAAAATTGAAACAAAATGGCAGACGTAAAACAATTAGCTGAACAATTAGTAAGCTTAACAGTAAAAGAAGTTCAAGAATTAGCAGACGTATTAAAAGCTGATTACGGTATCGAACCAGCAGCAGCAGCAGTAGTAGTTGCAGCAGGTGGTGGTGCAGGTGAAGCAGCAGCTGAGAAAACAGCATTTGATGTTATCTTAGTAAGCGGTGGTGCTAGCAAATTGAACGTAGTTAAAATCGTTAAAGATTTAACTGGTCTTGGTTTGAAAGAAGCTAAAGACTTAGTAGATGGCGCTCCAAAAGCAATCAAAGAAGGTGTTTCTAAAGCAGAAGCTGACGAAATCGCTGGTAAATTGAAAGAAGCTGGTGCTGAAGTTGAAGTAAAGTAATTTACTCGACTTAGGTCATCCTTATATAATTAGCCCTGGAATTTATTCCGGGGCTTTTTTTGTCCAATCGTTAACGAATCCCTAAATTTTGACTAAATAGGTTAGAAGGGAATAATACATATTAAAAATAGTATAATTAAAATATATTGCAAATCAATAATATATGATAAATAAATTTTCATAATACGACAATCTGTCCAAATAGGGCATTTTTTTGAAAAAAACTTTCAAAATCAAGGGTTTTGGTACAAAATTTGTTTTTAAATGTCCCTTCCTTTCCTTAACTTTGCAATCCTTTATTTTGGGCATATTGTCTATTGATCGAATACGGTGGCCACGTATCTGTATCAGTTGATAGTCAATATTTGAGCACAATGCTACCAAATATTTTATTGCAATAAAACCTGGTTTATACCGTATGTCTACAACAACATTGAACAACAGGCACAACTTTGGTAAGATTAAACATATCGCCGAAGCACCAGACTTACTTGACATTCAGTTAGAATCTTTCAAAGAATTCTTTCAGTTAGAAACAACTCCCGACAGAAGAAACGTAGAAGGTTTGTTCCGTGTGTTTAAGGAAAATTTTCCTATCACGGATACAAGAAACATTTTCGTTTTGGAATTCTTGGATTATTTTATCGATCCACCACGTTACACTATTGATGAGTGTATGGAGCGTGGATTAACATATGCTGTTCCATTAAAAGCTAAATTAAGATTAAGCTGTAATGATGAAGAGCACGTTGATTTCCAAACCATCGTACAGGATGTATTCTTAGGAAACATTCCTTACATGACTCCAAGAGGAACCTTTGTGATTAATGGTGCTGAGCGCGTTGTCGTTTCTCAGTTACATCGTTCACCAGGTGTATTCTTTGGTCAATCAACTCACCCTAACGGAACTAAGATTTATTCTGCTCGTGTAATTCCTTTCAAAGGAGCATGGATGGAATTTGCTACAGATATTAACAACGTGATGTATGCGTACATCGATCGTAAGAAAAAATTCCCTGTAACAACTTTATTACGTTCAATTGGTTTTGAAACAGATAAAGATATCTTGGAATTATTTGGTATGGCTGATGAAGTTAAAGCAGATAAAAAAACTTTAGCAAACCATATTGATAAAAAATTAGCAGCACGCGTTTTAAGAACTTGGGTTGAAGATTTCGTTGATGAAGATACTGGTGAAGTAGTAAGCATCGAAAGAAACGAAATTGTTTTAGAGCGTGATACTGTATTAGATGAAGCAGCAGTTAACCTAATTGTTGAAATGGGTGTTAAGAGCGTGTTCATTCAAAAAGAAGACGTTGGTGGTGACTATGCAATTATCTACAACACATTAAACAAGGATACTTCTAACTCTGAGTTAGAGGCGGTTCAACATATTTACAAGCAGTTACGTGGTGCTGATGCTCCAGATAACGAGACTGCTCGTGGTATCATTGACAAATTATTCTTCTCTGACAAGCGTTATGATTTAGGAGAGGTTGGTCGTTATAAGATCAACAAAAAATTAGGTCATGACTTAACGCAAGAAAAGAAAGTATTGACTAAAAATGATATCATTGAAATCATTAAGTACTTAGTACGTTTAACAAATGCGAAAGCAGAGATTGATGATATCGATCACTTAAGCAATCGTCGTATTCGTACAGTAGGAGAGCAATTGTATGCTCAATTCGGTGTAGGTTTAGCGCGTATGGCGCGTACTATCCGTGAGCGTATGAACGTACGTGATAACGAGGTATTTACTCCAGTTGATTTGATCAATGCGAGAACACTATCTTCTGTTATTAATTCATTCTTCGGAACTTCTCAGTTATCTCAATTCTTAGACCAAACAAATCCATTGAGTGAAATCACGCATAAGCGTCGTGTTTCCGCATTAGGACCCGGCGGTTTAAGTCGTGAGCGTGCTGGTTTCGAGGTGCGTGACGTACACTATTCTCACTACGGTCGTCTTTGTACAATTGAAACACCAGAAGGACCAAACATTGGTTTGATTTCTACTTTGTGTGTACACGCAAAGATCAACGATATGGGCTTTATTGAAACTCCATACCGTAAAGTAGAGAATGGTAAAGTAAACTTAAAAACATTAACTTATTTAAGTGCTGAGGAAGAGGATAGTGCAAGAATTGCGCAGTCTAACTCTCCATTAAATGAGAAAGGCGAATTTGAATTGGAAAAAGTTGTTTCTCGTGAAACTGGTGACTTCCCAATTTTAGATAAAGCGGATGTTCAATATATGGACGTTGCTCCTAACCAAATTGTTGGTTTGAGTGCGTCTTTAATTCCTTTCTTAGAACATGATGATGCGAACCGTGCGTTGATGGGATCTAACATGCAACGTCAAGCGGTTCCATTAATTCGTCCAGAAGTACCTATCGTAGGAACTGGCTTAGAAGGAAAAGCAGCTCGTGATGCGAGAATTCAAATTCACGCAGAAGGAGATGGTGTTATTGAATTCGTTGATGCAAACGAAATTCATGTTCGTTACAACCGTAATGAAATGGATCGTTTAGTAAGCTTTAACGAAGACTTAATTGTTTACAAATTAACTAAGTTCATAAAAACCAACCAATCAACTTGTATCAACTTAACGCCTTCTGTAAAGAAAGGACAGAAAGTGAAAAAAGGTGATTTCTTAACGGAAGGTTATGCAACACAAGGTGGTGAAATCGCATTAGGACGTAACTTACAAGTAGCGTTCATGCCATGGAAAGGATACAACTTTGAGGATGCGATTGTAATTAGTGAAAGAGTGGTACGTGAAGATTTATTTACATCAATTCACATTGATGAATATGAATTAGAAGTACGTGATACTAAATTAGGAGAAGAAGAATTAACTTCTGACATTCCTAACGTATCAGAGGAAGCAACAAAAGATCTTGACGAACATGGTATCATCAGAATTGGTGCTGCTGTGAAAGAAGGAGATATTTTGATTGGTAAAATCACTCCAAAAGGTGAGTCAGATCCAACTCCAGAAGAAAAATTATTGCGTGCCATCTTTGGTGACAAAGCGGGTGATGCAAAAGATGCTTCATTGAAAGCTGCTAATGGAACGGAAGGTGTTGTTATCGACAAAAAATTATTCCAACGTGCTAAGAAAGATAAGAGTGGTAAGGTTCGTGAAAAAGCATTGTTAGATAAAGTAGAAAAGCAACACGAAGAAAATGAAACTTCATTAAAAGATTTGTTAATTGAAAAATTACAAACTTTATTAAAGGATCATACCACTCCAGGTGTAGTAAACAATTTTGGTGAAACATTAATTTCTAAAGGAAGCAAATTCAATGCTAAAAATTTAGCAGCGATTGACTACCAAAATGTGAATCCATTAGGATGGACTGGTGATAAGAAAGCCGATGATTTAATCAATGTTTTATTACACAACTATAGCATTAAATACAACGAAGAATTAGGTCGTTACAAGCGTGAGAAATTTAATATTTCAATCGGTGATGAATTACCAGCAGGTGTATTGAAATTAGCTAAAGTATACTTAGCTGTTAAGCGTAAGTTGAAAGTGGGTGATAAGATGGCGGGCCGTCACGGTAACAAAGGTATTGTTGCTAAAATTGTTCGTCAAGAGGATATGCCATTCATGGAAGACGGTACTCCAGTAGATATCGTATTGAACCCATTGGGTGTACCTTCTCGTATGAACTTAGGACAGATCTATGAAACCATCTTAGGATGGACAGGTAAGAAGTTAGGCGTGAAATTTGCTACACCAATCTTTGATGGTGCAAGCACACAACAAATCGAAGATTTGTGTGATGAAGCAGGCATTCCAAATAACGGACATACTTACTTATATGATGGTGAAACTGGAGATAGATTTGACCAAAAAACTTCTGTGGGTGTGATCTACATGATCAAATTACACCACATGGTTGATGATAAGATGCACGCACGTTCTATCGGACCATACAGCTTGATTACTCAACAACCATTGGGCGGTAAGGCTCAATTTGGAGGTCAACGTTTTGGTGAGATGGAGGTATGGGCATTAGAAGCATATGGTGCATCTAATATCTTACAAGAATTATTGACACTTAAATCAGATGATATCATTGGCCGTGCTAAAACGTACGAGGCAATTGTTAAAGGAGAAAATATTCCTAAAGCAGGTATCCCTGAATCTTTCAATGTATTAGTACATGAGTTGAGAGGCTTAGGATTAGATTTAAAATTTGATTAATTTTTGTAACAGAAATAATCATCGACTAACACCAAATTCTTAAATAATGTTCCGGTGTAAAAGCCGGAACAAAATGAATAAATAATATGGCATTCAAAAAAGAGAATAGACAACGTCCAGCTTTTTCGCAAATCACGATTAGTTTGGCATCTCCAGATAGCATCTTGGAGAGAAGCTTTGGAGAAGTGTTGAAACCAGAAACCATTAACTACCGTACTTATAAGCCGGAGCGTGATGGTCTTTTCTGTGAGCGTATTTTTGGTCCAGTAAAGGACTACGAGTGTGCTTGTGGAAAATATAAGCGTATCCGTTATAAGGGTATCGTTTGTGATCGTTGTGGTGTGGAAGTAACAGAGAAAAAAGTACGTCGTGAGCGTATGGGTCACATCAAATTGGTGGTGCCTGTAGTACACATTTGGTACTTTAAATCTTTACCAAACAAGATTGGATATTTATTAGGAATGAGTTCTAAGAAATTAGAAACCATTATCTATTATGAGCGTTATGTAGTAATCCAACCAGGTATCAAAGATGATATGAAAGTGGGTGACTTATTAACTGAGGAAGAGTACTTAGATTTATTAGATACTTTACCAAAAGACAATCAATATTTACCTGATGATGATGCGCAAAAATTCATTGCTAAAATGGGTGCTGATGCAGTTCATGATTTATTAGGTTTATTAGATTTAGATGAATTAAGTTTCTCTTTACGTAACCAAGCAGCCAACGAAACTTCTCAACAAAGAAAAGCAGATGCTTTAAAGCGTTTGAGTGTTGTTGAATCTTTCCGTGAAGCAAAAACACATATCACTAACCAACCAGAGTGGATGGTGATGAAATATATTCCAGTTATTCCACCAGAATTACGTCCATTGGTGCCATTAGATGGTGGCCGTTTTGCGTCTTCTGATTTGAATGACTTATATCGTCGTGTAATTATCCGTAACAATCGTTTAAAGCGTTTGTTGGAAATTAAAGCACCTGAAGTAATCTTACGTAACGAAAAGCGTATGTTACAAGAGGCGATCGATTCTTTATTCGATAACTCTCGTAAATCTAATGCAGTTAAAGCAGAAGGTGGACGTGCTTTAAAATCTTTATCTGATGTATTGAAAGGTAAACAAGGTCGTTTCCGTCAAAACTTATTAGGTAAGCGTGTGGATTATTCTGGACGTTCTGTAATCGTTGTAGGACCTGAATTAAAAATGCACGAGTGCGGATTACCAAAAGATATGGCTGCGGAATTATTTAAGCCATTTATTATTCGTAAATTAATTGAAAGAGGTATCGTTAAAACAGTGAAGTCTGCTAAGAAATTAGTGGATAAAAAAGAAGCTGTGATTTGGGATATCTTAGAAAATATTTTGAAAGGACATCCAGTAATGTTAAACCGTGCCCCAACATTGCACCGTTTATCAATACAAGCTTTCCAACCTAAATTGGTGGAAGGTAAAGCGATTCAATTACACCCATTAGTTACCTCTGCGTTTAACGCCGATTTCGATGGTGACCAAATGGCGGTGCACGTTCCATTAAGCCACGCTGCTATCTTGGAAGCACAGTTATTGATGTTGTCTTCTCATAACATCTTGAACCCACAAAATGGTACGCCAATCACCCTTCCTTCTCAGGACATGGTGTTAGGTTTATACTATATTACAAAGGGTAAAAAATCAATGGGTGATTTAGTAGTAAGAGGTGAGGGTAAAGCGTTCTACAACTTAGACGAGGTTATCATCGCTTACAATGAAAACATAATTGATTTACATGCAAATATTCGCGTTAAAACGAATGTGCGTGAAAACGGACAATTGGTAAATAAATTAATCGAAACTACAGTAGGTCGTGTGTTGTTTAATCAATTCACTCCAAAGCCAGTAGGTTTCGTAAATCAATTGTTAACTAAGAAATCTTTAAGAGATATCATTGGTGACATTATTAAAATCACGGATGTTCCTACAACTGCTAAATTCTTAGATGATATTAAAACATTAGGATTTAGAATGGCGTTCCGTGGTGGTTTATCATTTAACGTAAATGACTTAGTTGTTCCTGAAGCAAGACACCAATTATTGGAGAATGCAAAAGTAGAAGTGGAAGAAGTTTGGGAAAACTACAACATGGGTCTTATTACAAACAACGAGCGTTATAACCAAGTTATTGATATCTGGGGTCGTGTGGATACAAGAATCACAGATACTTTAATTCGTGAAATGGCTACTGATAAGCAAGGTTTCAACTCAGTTTACATGATGTTGGATTCTGGAGCGAGAGGTAGTAAAACACAGGTTAAGCAGTTGGTAGGTATTCGTGGATTGATGGCTAAACCTCGTAAGAGTGGTAGTACAGGATCTGAGGTAATTGAGAATCCAATCTTATCTAACTTCAAAGGTGGATTGAATGTCTTGGATTACTTTATCTCAACACACGGTGCGCGTAAAGGTCTTGCGGATACGGCGTTGAAAACTGCGGATGCGGGTTACTTGACTCGTCGTTTAGTAGACGTTTCACAAGACGTTGTAATCTCTGAAGAAGATTGCGGAACATTACGTGGTATTGCAACAAGTGCATTAAAAGACAACGAAGATATCATTGAACCATTAGCAGATAGAATTGAAGGACGTACTTCATTACATGATGTATTTAATCCAATCACAAACGAATTAATCGTTGCTGCTGGTGAGGAAATTACCATTGACGAAGCACGTGCTATTGAAGATGCTGCTATTGAAACGGTTGAAATCCGTTCTGTATTAACATGCGAAAGCAAGCGTGGTGTTTGTGTTAAATGTTATGGTAGAAACTTAGCAACTGGATATATCACACAAAAAGGAGATGCAGTAGGTATTATCGCTGCACAATCAATTGGTGAGCCAGGTACGCAGTTGACATTACGTACGTTCCACGTGGGTGGTGTTGCCGGATCATCTTCAGTTGAATCTAGCTTAAACGCTAAGTTTGATGGTACGATCCAATTTGATGGATTACGTACTGTTGACACTTTAAATAACGAAGGCAATAAAGTTAAAGTGGTAATTGGCCGTACAGGTGAAGTAAGAATTATGGACGTTAAGAACGACCGTTTAATGATTACGAACAACGTTCCTTATGGTGCAATATTAGCTGTTAAAGATGGTGCACAAGTTAAAAAAGGAGATGTGATTTGTACTTGGGATCCATTCAACAACGTTATCGTTGCTGAGCAAAATGGTAAAATCAAGTTCGAAAATATTACTGAAGGATTCACTTACCGTGATGAAGCGGATGAACAAACAGGTCACCGTGAAAAAGTGGTTATTGAATCTAAGGATAAAACAAGAATCCCTACAATTATCTTAGAAGGTGGAAAAGACAACAAGCATTATAACTTACCAGTAGGTTCTCACATCGTTATCGAAGAAGGTGTGGAAGTGAAAGCAGGTCATGTGTTGGTTAAAATTCCAAGAGTATTAGGTAAGTTAAAGGATATCACGGGAGGTTTACCTCGTGTAACTGAATTATTCGAAGCAAGAAATCCAGGTAACCCTGCGATTGTTTGTGAGATTGATGGTATCGTTGCATTTGGTAACATTAAGCGTGGTAACAGAGAAATTATTGTGGAGTCTAAAGATGGTATGGTTAAGAAGTACTTAGTACCATTAACACGTCAAATCTTAGTACAAGACAGCGATTTCGTAAAAGCAGGTTCTCCATTATCTGATGGTCAAATTGCACCAGCTGATATCTTAGCAATTAGAGGTCCATATGCAGTACAAGAATACGTTGTGAATGAAATCCAAGAGGTTTACCGTTTACAAGGTGTAAGAATCAATGACAAACACATTGAAGTAATTGTTCGTCAAATGATGAAGAAGGTAGAGATTGTAGATGCAGGAGATACTAAATTCTTAGAGGAGGACTTAGAAGATCGTTTTGACTTTATCGACGAGAATGACAGAATATTTGATAAGAAAGTAGTTACTGAAGCAGGAGAAAGTACTAAATTAAAAGCTGGACAAATTGTAACAGTACGTGAATTAAGAGAAGAGAATTCTATCTTAAGACGTAATGACAAAAAATTAGTTGAGGTTCGTGATGCGAAACCAGCTACTGCTCGTCCAGTGTTATTAGGTATTACTAAAGCTTCATTGGGTGTACAAAGCTGGATCTCAGCTGCGTCCTTCCAAGAGACTACAAAAGTATTGAGCCAAGCCGCAATTCAAGGTAAGGTAGATATGATGTTAGGCTTGAAAGAGAACGTAATCACAGGTCATTTAATCCCTGCAGGTACTGGTCAAAAAGAATTCGAGAAATTGATCGTAGGAAGCAAGGAAGAATATGAAGTATTGGCTACTTCTCGCGAAGCATTAAGCTTTGATGACGAAGATTAATACCATTTAGTATAAAATGTTAAAAAGCAGGAAGTAGTAATATTTCCTGCTTTTTTATGTCTTTTTTAATGGTGAAATTTAGAATTTTACCTATTTTTATGGTACACCGAAATGAAAGTAAGTGTACCATTTTTTATTTAATTAAATATAATGAAATCAATTTCTTGGATCGTAAATGGAGTGTTAGCAGTAGCTGTAATTGTTTTGTTTGTTTTGCATTTTAGTGCAAACAACACACCAACAAGAGCATCTATCAATGATAAGGGTGGAGTTAAAATTGCTTACTTCGAAATTGATTCTATTCAAAATAGTTATGAGTTTTTTAAAGAAGTAAAATCTTCATTACAAGTAAAGGATATGGAGAATACAAAGCAATTGACGAATTTGAAAAATGAATACATTGCTAAGTACCAAGAGCTTCAAAAAAATGCACAATTTTTATCTCAAGCCGAAGTGGCAAGTCGTCAACAAGACTTAGTAAAGGCGGAGAAAAACTACACAAGCAAAGAGCAACAATTATCTCAAGAATTACAAGAGGAGAGTTTTAAAAGATTGCAGGAAGTAAAAAAGAAGATTGAAGTATTTTTAGCGAACTATAATAAAAATAAAGAGTTTGCATTTATCTTGTCAAGTAATGCAGATTTAATGTATTATAAAGACACCACTTATGATATCACA
The DNA here is from genome assembly GCA_036845345.1 of Sediminibacterium sp. GTDB lineage: Bacteria > Bacteroidota > Bacteroidia > Chitinophagales > Chitinophagaceae > Sediminibacterium. The sequence continues at coordinate 15,934 of DAIUEC010000016.1, read as the reverse complement.
GCGGATATCATAAAAGGGCTGAACGCAGATTACAAGTCAAAAAAATAATATGAATCAATCCCGTTTTTATAACGGGATTTTTTTTAACTTACTATTTCTATAAATATTAATAAAACTATGTCAACTACAGATAATTCAGGCTTTAAACCAACCTTAGGTGCGTTTGATGCAACCATGATTGTTGCCGGAAGTATGATTGGTTCTGGAATCTTTATTGTGAGCGCCGATATTACGCGCAATGTGGGCTCTGCAGGCTGGTTAGTAGCAGTATGGCTATTAACAGGCTTTATGACGCTTACTGCTGCCTTAAGTTACGGAGAACTAAGTGCGATGTTCCCAAAGGCAGGAGGGCAATATGTCTATTTAAAAGAGTCTTATAATCCACTCTTAGGATTTTTATATGGTTGGAGCTTTTTCTCAGTGATTCAAACAGGAACTATTGCTGCGGTAGGAGTTGCCTTTAGTAAGTTCGCGGGTTATTTTTTCCCTTCACTAGAAATGACCGACGCTAATATTTTAATGCATATTGGATTTTTAAAAGTATATCCAGCGCAGTTATTATCTATTGCTATTATTATTTTATTGACCTTTATTAATACAAAAGGAGTGCAAGGTGGTAAACTGATTCAAACCACTTTAACGGTAACTAAATTGGCATCCTTGTTTGGATTAATTGGTTTTGGATTTTTATTAGCATCCAAAGCAAGTATTTGGAATGCCAATTGGCAGGATGCTTGGAGTATGAAAAATATTGCAGCGGATGGAGCAACTACACCCATTTTTGGTGTGGCAATTTTAGGCGCTATTGCAGCAAGTATGGTAGGCTCTATTTTTAGTAGTGATGCATGGAACAATGTTACTTTTATTGCTGGAGAAATTAAAAATCCTAAACGCAATATTGGATTAAGTTTATTCTTAGGTACTTTAATTGTTACTGTAATTTATATTTCAGCGAACTTAATGTACTTGAGTGTACTTCCTTTACATCAAATTGCAAATGCACCTGCAGATAGAGTAGCAGTGGCAGCTTCCAATGTAATTTTTGGAAACATAGGTACCTACGTAATTGCAGTGATGATTATGATATCCACTTTTGGTTGTAACAATGGATTAATTCTTGCTGGAGCTAGAGTTTATTATACCATGGCACAGGATGGATTGTTCTTCAAGAAAGCAGGGACATTAAATAAAAATGCTGTACCAGCGTGGGCATTATGGGCACAATGTATTGTTGCAGGTTTATTGTGTTTAAGTGGAAAGTATGGTGACTTATTAGATATGGTTTCATTCATTGTGGTGATATTTTATATTTTAACCATTATTGGAATATTTATACTTCGTAAAAAGCGTCCTGAATTAGAACGCCCTTATAAAGCTTTTGGATACCCAATTTTGCCAGCTATTTACATTTTAATGGGAACTGCGTTTTGTGTATTGCTAATCATTTATAAGCCTAATTTTACATGGCCTGGCTTAATAATCACACTCATTGGTATACCTTTGTACTATATCGCATTGCGTAATCAAAAAACGGAAGGGTAGTTATGATGGATCAACAAGCATTTGAGGCTTTATTTGGGTCATTTAACCATACTAAAATTGGGGTGGTTGGAGACATTATGTTGGATACGTATTGGTGGGGTTCTGTAGACCGAATTTCGCCCGAAGCACCTGTGCCCATTGTATCATTACAACGTAAAGAAACCCGAGTAGGTGGAGCCGCAAATGTGGCATTGAATTTACGTTCATTGGGCGCACCCACTACCTTATTTGCAGTTATTGGCAAGGATGCCGAAGGTCAGGAGTTGCATAAATTATTAAACGAAGAAGGTATTAATACGAATTATATTCATGAGAGTGCAACACGTGTAACAACGAATAAAGTGCGCGTGATGGGACGTAATCAACAAATGATGCGTTTGGATCATGAGCATACCAATGATATTACTGATATTGAGTCGGAGCAATTGGTGGCTAATTTTTATGCTTATGTTGAAGCCGAAAAACCAGCTCTAATAATTTTAGAAGATTATAATAAAGGAGTACTTACGCCAAAAGTAATTGCAGCAGTAATTGCACATTGCAATGAAAAAGGTATTCCAACTGCGGTGGATCCTAAGCAAAAAAACTTTTTAGCTTATCAGGGTTGTACTATTTTTAAACCCAATTTAAAAGAAGTTAAAGAGGGATTGAAAATTGAAATTCCATCAATCAATACGACAAACTTAACAAGTGTTCACGAGGCTTTACAAGCGCATTTACGACATGCAATTTCATTTATTACTTTATCTGAACATGGAGTTTACTTTGGCAATGAAGCAACGCATAAATTAATTCCTACGCATATCCGCAATATTGCAGATGTGAGTGGAGCGGGAGATACGGTAATTGCAGTGGCTAGTTTAACCTATGCAAGTACAAAAAATATGGAGTTGGCTGCAGAGCTTGCAAATATTGCAGGAGGATTGGTTTGTGAGTTAGTAGGAACAGCGCCCATCGATAAAAAAACATTAGAAGCGGAAGTAAAAAAATTATTGGTTAAATAGTTTTTCCTTGCTGAAAGACTATTGACCTGTTTATAAATTATATAAGAATGTATTCAAAAAAAATAGCCATAATTGTTGCCGGTGGTACTGGACAAAGAATGGGATCGGTTGTGCCTAAGCAGTTTTTAGAAATTCAGGGCAAGCCCATTTTATTACACACCATTGATCAATTTGTAGCTGCATTTTCTGATATTCAATTAGTGGTGGTTTTGCCCGAAGGTTATATTAATGAAGGCAAGGCGTTGTTGACAAAGAATGGTTTTACAAAAAATATAGTATTTGTTGCTGGTGGAGATACTCGTTTTCAATCCGTGAAAAATGGATTAGCGCAAGTAACAGAACCATCAATCGTTTTTGTGCATGATGCGGTTAGATGCTTATTGACACCGGCTTTAATTCAACGTTGTTATCAGCAAGCGTTGGAAAATGGATCAGCAATTCCTGCAGTAAGTTCTACCGATACTGTACGTTTATTAAAAGGGGATAAGAATGAATTATTTGATAGAGAAAATGTAATGCTTATTCAAACTCCTCAAACTTTCCAGTCTGATTTGTTATTAAGTGCATTTAATCAAAATTTCGAACCTTCTTTTACCGATGAAGCCAATGTAGTAGAAGCAAGTGGTACACCAGTTTATTTAGTAGATGGTGAATTTGAAAATATCAAAATTACTAGACCCTTGGATCTAGCCATTGCAGAATATATTTTGGCAAAAAGATTTGCATAAATCTTTAAGTAAAAATAAGAGCGCAATCTAGTCTTCGTCAAAATCTAAAGCATATTCCGATCCGTCTTCCTTTGGTGGCTTAGGATCTTCGATAGGGGCTTGCCTTAATACTGAAGTGCTTTTATTTATTTTATCTAAAATTTGATGTGCTACTTCCATGGCTAAATAACCATCAATTTCACTTACCACTGTTGGCTCGTCTTTAATAATGGAGTTTACAAAGCTGGTTAATTCTGCTTTAATAGCATTGCCATCTTCAATGACAGGGGTTGAAATAGAAATGGTTTTCTTTCCCTGATGGGTATCAATATCAAAAGAGAAACTGTCTTCCTCGTCTGGTTGTTTTAACTTAATTATCTCAGTTGTCTTTTCTAAAAAGTCAATTCCGATATAAGCATCTTTTTGGAAGAGACGAATTTTACGCATCTTCTTCATGCTAATTCTGCTACTTGTTAAATTCGCAACGCAACCATTGTTAAACTCAATACGTACGTTGGCAATATCAGGTGTATCTGTTAATACTGCAACGCCACTTGCCGAAATACTTTTAACATCACTCTTAACGATGCTTAAAATAATATCAATATCGTGAATCATTAAATCCAAAATAACGCTTACTTCCGTGCCTCTTGGATTAAATTGTGCCAAACGATGCACTTCTATAAATAAAGGATTTAATGATGCATTTTTTAAGGAAGTATATGCGGGGTTAAATCTTTCAACATGCCCAACCTGTAATTTCACATTGGCTTCTTTTACCATTTCAACAATGGCTTTACCTTCTTCAATCGTATTGGCCATTGGCTTTTCAACAAACACATGCTTGCCTGTTTTAATAGCCATTTCGCAAACAGGAAAATGTAAATGAGTAGGGGTTACTACATCAATAATATCTGAAGCTGCAATTAAAGCCTCCTCGTCCATATAGCGTGGTATGCCATATTTTTCTTCTACTTCCTTAGCATTATCATTACTTGGATCAAAAAAGCCAATCACCTTAACCTCAGGAATCTCCATCCAGTTATTTAAATGGTATTTTCCAAGATGCCCCACACCAAACACACCAACTTTAAGCATAAATCAAATATTTGACCCCAAAGTTACATGATAAGGCCCTGAAATTGAGGTTGTTTGATAGGTTGTGGAAAATTGACCAAATGCTGTTGATACGAGCCTATTTAGTACCTTTAAAGTATAATTAATGCCATTATTAATGCATCAGAATATCAAAAATTTATATGCGATTGCGAATAAGCCTACACGAAAAGTAATTGGCTTAATGAGTGGTACATCAATGGATGGTTTGGATATTGCTTTGTGTGAAATTACTGGAGCAGGCACTAGCACGGAATTAAAGTTATTAAATGCAACCACGGTTAATTATAATGAGGAAACAAGACAAAATATACTTTCTGTTTTCTCCAAAGAAACTGTTTCCTTAGAAAAACTTTGCTTAATAAATCCTTGGCTTGGGAAATTACATGCAAACATGATTTTGGAAACATTAAAAGCATGGGGGATAACAGCTTCTGAAATTGATTTAATTGCAAGTCATGGACAAACAATTTATCATTCCCCAAAATCATTGCATCCGAATGATGCATTTGGTTCAGCAACATTACAAATAGGCGAGGCGGATCATATTGCTGTAGACACGGGCATCATTACCATCAGTGACTTTAGACAAAAACATATTGCTGCAGGAGGGGAGGGCGCACCATTGTCAGTATATGGGGATCATATATTATTTGCAAGTAAAACAGAAAATAGAATTTTATTAAATATTGGAGGCATTTCAAATTTTACTTATTTGCCTGCTGGTGCAGATTTAAATACAATCCTTTCCTCTGATACTGGACCAGGGAATACCATAATGGATGCATACATGCGCACACATTTTAATCAGGCATTTGATAAAGAGGCAGCTATAGCAAGTAAAGGAGTTGTGGATCAAGAATTACTGATAGCATTAAAAGCCAATTCATTTTTTAGTTTGCCATTTCCAAAAACAGTGGGCCCCGAGTTGTTTAATTTGGAGTACTTGAATCAAGCGCAACTACAATCCAATACGACACATCTTTCCAAGGAAGATGTATTAACAACACTTAATTTATTTACTGCAACAACCATAGCAGAGGCCATAAAGCAAGTCACTGGAAATGCAATGGGTTCAAATAATTTAATTGCTTTGTATATAAGTGGAGGTGGCATGCATAACCCTTTATTGCTGGAGCATTTAACCAACTTATTGACAGGAATTAAAGTCGTATCATTAAATGAATTGGGATTTAATCCTGATGCTAAAGAGGCCATCTTATTTGCTTTATTAGCCAACGAGGCCGTTGCTGGGGAAGCAATGCAAATAGGCGGGAATGCTACTAACAAACCCATCACAATGGGTAAAATAAGTTTCCCTAATTAAACTAAATTATTTATAATTTTCTACCGCTTTTTTTACTGAACCAAATTGTTTTAATAAAGATTCAGCACGGGCTGGATCAATGATATTGGTCTGTTGCATAATCATTTGAATACCTCTTTCAATTAACTTTTTATTGGTTAATTGCATGTTCACCATTTTATTTCCTTCAATACGACCTAATTTAATCATTACCGAAGTGGAGATCATATTTAAAATTAATTTTTGAGCAGTTCCACTCTTCATTCTGGTACTACCAGTAATAAATTCTGGTCCCAGATCTACCTCAATTGGATGATTGGCATATTTTGAAATAGGGCTATCATAATTGCAACTAATACTTCCTGTGATAATGCCATTTTCCTGACAAATTTTTAAACCCGCTTCTACATAAGGAGTAGTGCCACTTGCGGCAATACCTATTACCACATCTTGATTGGTAATGCCAAATGATTGTAGATCCAACCATGCTTGTTGTGTATTGTCTTCGGCATTTTCTACTGCATGAAACATGGCTTGATTTCCTCCTGCAATAATAGCTATTACAAGATCTTCAGGAACCCCATAAGTAGGAGGGCATTCACTCGCATCCACAATGGCTAATCTTCCACTGGTGCCTGCGCCAATATAAAATAATCTTCCACCATTTAAAAGTTGTTGAGCGGTTGCATTAACTAGCGGTTCAATTTGATGAATACTTTTTTGAACTGCAATCGCTACTTTTTGATCCTCGGTATTAATATTGGTAAGGATTTCTAATGTTGACATTTTATCAATGTCTTGGTACAATGAATCCTCCTCGGTTGTTCTTTTATCTTTAGACATTTGTTGAAAGTTGTTGTAAAGCTGCTACAAGATGATCTAATTCTTTGGTAGTAGTATATAAATTTGGACAAATTCTACATCCGCTCACATTTGCATAATCAATAGCAACAGTGAAAATTTGATGCTCCTTTAATAATCTTTTTGCTAAATCAGCTGGATCAATTCCTTCAACACCTACATTGGCAATAGCGCAACTGCGTTTAGGATCAGCCGGGGTATTCACAACAATTTTTGGAAGGTTCCTAACTTTTGTTGTCCAATAATTTTGTAAGAAACGTAATCGGGCTTCTTTTCTTTCCGCACCGATCATTTCAAAATAATCTATTGAATCATTAATAGTTAAATCGGTGTGAACGGGATGTGTGCCAGTATGATTTAAACGGGTAATTTTATTTTTATCTTTCTCGCCATCCGCTAATAATGGCCATACTTTCACGGCATTGCCTTTGCGCACATAAAGCATGCCTGCGCCTAGTGGAGTACTTAACCATTTATGTAAAGCTGCCGCATAATAATCACATCCAAGTTCATCAATGGTAAATTGAAAATGAGCAAATGCATGCGCTCCATCAACAATTACTTGCACATTTTTCGAATGCGCCATTTCACATATTTTTTTAACAGGTAAAATTTGCCCCGAAATATTAATCATGTGACTCACTAATATAGCCTTGGTTTTTGAAGTAATTGCTTGCTCATATAACTGAACAATTTCCTCGTCATTTTTGGGATGATTGGGAACAGAGAGCATTATTTTTTTCACGCCATATCTGTCCTGCACCTGCTCAAACATATCCAACATGGCACCATAATCCTGGTAAGCCATAATAGCTTCGTCTCCTGCTTTCCAATCTAATCCCCCAATCACTAAGTCTAATGCTTCGGTGGTATTTCTGGTAATAATTAATTCGTCAGCACCGCAACCTGCAAGCTTTGCAAGTCTTTCCGTAATTTTTTTCTTGTTGTCAAATTGCACAGTTCGCATGTAATAGGAACCCTGCAAATTCACTTCCTTAATATGTTCAATAAATTTATTAAGAAGGGGCTGAGGTAAGAAATTATAATACCCGTTTTCTAAATTTATATAATCGGTTTTTAGCAAATATTGATTCCTAATTTGCTCCCAAAAATCTTCATCGCTGGCTAACTCATTTGCCGATAAATTAGCCTTATATTCAAAAGCTTTTGCAAAACTAGCTATCCCTAGCGGGGTGGCTAAACTGGTAAGCATTATATTTTTTAGGAATTGTCTTTTATGCATAATTCTTATATATATTACTAAGTTAATACATGTGCTTTAAAAAATGCATTTTGCGTCCTTTGATTTAAACTATTCCCTGTTTTAATTGTCTTATTTTTGTAAATTTGCCCCCAATCTAAATTTAGTCTTATAAAACAGCTTCTTTCAATATTATTTTTCTTAGTTATTTTTCAATTTGAATCAATTGGGCAAAGTAATGATTCGTCTTTTAAAAAGAAAATAGCTGAAAAGGAAGTACATAATGAGGCTTTTGTTGGCAAGGATTTAACCGATATTGTTACACATCTGTTTCATAAAAACAAAGTCAATCAAGTAGATACTTTTCATAACCCCCGAAAATTTAATTATTCGCTTGTGCCCGCAGCTGGATATACTTTGCAAACTGGGTTTGCAGGTATCATTAGTGCTAATTTGGGATTTTATAATTACGAAGAAAAAGAAGCAAAGATTTCAAATATTGCTACTAGTATTACCTACTCCGAATACAATCAAATTATATTGCCATTAACTGCTAATATTTGGTTTAATCAAGGGAATTATAACTTTGTTTCTGATAATAGATATATTTCATATCCTTCCAGTATTTATGGATTGGGAGGAAGAACAGATCCCAATAAAGCAAGAACAATTAATTTTTCAGGATTAAAATTGCATAATAAACTTGTTAAAAGTTTTTCTGGAAATTGGATGGCTGGGTTGGGATTATATTATGATCAGTTTTGGAATATTACGGTATTAGATCCATCAACTAAAAAAATAAGTACTTTAATTCAAAAAGAATTAGGAAAATCAGAAACGGCTGTTGGGCCGATTGCCAATATTTTGTACGATTCTAGAACCAATCAAATCAATCCAGACAAAGGAACTTATTTTAATCTTTTATATCGTTATAATGCTACTCAATTGGGCAGTGATAATAATTGGCAAGCTTTAGTAATAGACAGTAGAAAATATTTTACATTCCCAGCCAATTCAAAGAATGTATTGGCGTTTTGGAATCTAGAATGGCTTACTTTAAGTGGGAAAATTCCATACCTAACAATGCCTTCCACGGGGTGGGATGACCAATATAATTCGGGGAGGGGATATATACAAAGTCGTTTTAGAGGAAGAAATATGTCGTATTTGGAATCAGAATATCGTTTTCAAATTTCAAGAAATGGTTTGTTTGGAGGAGTAGTATTTGCCAATGTGCAATCTTTCTCTGGAGATTTATCATCCACTTATGCTACTTTATTGCCTGGATATGGCGCTGGTGTCCGATTTAAAATCAATAAACATTCAAAGACAAATATTTGTCTTGATTATGGAATTGGCAAAAATGGTTTAGGTGGTTTTTATGTAAATCTTGGAGAAGTCTTTTAATTTTATCTTAGTTACTTTTTTCGCTTGCAAGTTTAAATTGATACCAGTTTATAATTTGTTTGCTCGCATTATAGTTACCACCACGATTCATTCCACCGCCACGCATACCGCCACCACCCATTCCACCACGACCGCCGCCACGCATTCCACCTCCGCCCATACCTCCACTCATTCCTCCGCCTCTCATACCACCACCCATTCCTTCACTTCCACTTCTGTAGTTACCATCTTCACCGCTACCATTTGGTCTAGCTCCACCACCTCCAAAATTATTTACAATAATACCTACACTTATACTTGGGGTCTTTTTGAAATTAATAGGACTAGCTATTACATTTTTAATTGGAACAATTGCTTCAAAAACTAAATTATTGTATTTGTCATAATTCATGCCTACTTTAAAATGACTAGTATCCTTTAAATCATAAATTCTATTTTCCATATTCACAAAACCAATCGTACTAAAAATATCCGCATCAAGCATCATTTTTTGTTTCATTAAATTAGGATCCGAATTTCTATTTTCATTTCTACCTCTTGGTCCAGCTTCCATGGGGTCTTTGTATGGGTATATTAAAGCAATATCAGTGGATTTATTGCCTTTGGGATCAAAACATATTTTTAATCCTGCTCTTAAAATACTCATTTGAGTTTGTTGATTATTGGTAGCAACACTTATGTAAAAGTTTTCCTTGTCATTCGTAATTGAATATTGTAAAGATCCTTCTTCGCTGCCAAATCGTAAAGGTAAACCCCAGTCGCTGGCATCGCCATCTGCAATGATTGGGTCATTTTGATACTTGCCAATTTCATATTGTTTAGGGCTGCAATTTGAAAACAGTATTATTGTAAAGAGTAAGCTTGATAGGTATACCGATTTGTACATTTTGTAAATTTTATATAAAATTAGACATTGTTTTTATGGATAGGTTTAACTCAAATCATTTTTCACAAAACCTTATCAGAAATGCACATATTTTTGACTCTAGCTTAATATTGACTTAAAATTTGTTAGGAGAAAAAATGTATTTTTGAGTAAATTATTTACTTTGAAATTGCTTAGGCCCAATAATGATGCTCTTATAGCTGCTTTTGTAGGTGGTTTATTGGTATTGCTATTAACGAAACATAGCGGTTTGGGGATTTCTCCAGATTCAATTTATTATTTAAGTACTGCTGATAGCATAATTGCTGGGAAAGGATTTTATCAATTTGACGGAATGCCTTTTGTGATGTTTCCCGTTGGATATCCCATTTTATTGTCATTGATTAAACTAATAGTTGGCGGTTCTTTTTTAAAAGTCATTCCTTTTTTTAATGCATTGCTATTTGGTACTACTATTTTTATAGCTGGTATCATTTTGGAAAATACAAATCATTCAAAATGGTTGAAATGGGTGGTATTATTTGTGATTGCTTTAAGTCCAAGTTTGTTAGAAATATATACCATGTTATGGTCCGAGACTTTATTTATTACAGAAATTGTTTTGTTTATTTATTTCGGAAAAATATACTTTGAAAAATACAGTTTAAAATCTTTAGTTGTTATTGCTGTTATTGCTGCAATAGCTGCTGATACTAGATTAGCAGGCGTTGCAGTGATTGCCACAGGAGGTTTATTAATTCTGATGTCTCCTGAATTAAAATGGGGAAGAAAGATTCAGCATGAATTGATATATGGTTCAATTTCAATTTCCCTTTTTGTAATGAACTTAATTAGGAATGCATTATTAACCCAAACTTTAACGGGGAATAGACAAAAAGGAGTCACTCCTTTTTTAGAGAATTTAAAATATTACGGATTTGTATTAACCAATTGGTTGCCTTTCTCGAAATGGGCAAGTTTGATGCCAACTACTATTGCTTTTTTATTTTTATCGATTTTAATTTTTGTCTTTTTAGTAAGATTTTTAAAATCAAAAGAGCAACATCATTATGAAAAGTTAGCGGTAGCATTTACATTAATTTATTCCATTTTTATGTTGACGGTTGCGACCATTTCGCGCTTCGAAGCCATCAATAATCGATTACTTGCTCCTTTTTATATTCCCTGTGTTTTAACTATTAGCTTTTACATTGCGAGTATTTTTAAAATCTCAAAAACAGGCATTTTTAAAGTTGCTTTAATCTGCGTAAGTATTTTAATAGTGATCACTTTATTTTTTCAATATAGTGTGACTGATAGAGCTTCTTATTTGGAAAATATCGAAGGTGGAATTGGCGGGTATTCTGACGATGATTGGTTTATTAGTAGCGGACTCCTTAATTATTTAAATTCCAATCCTGCTTTTTTCAAAGGGGATAAGCCCATTTATTCGAATGCGGCCCATGCAGTTTATTTTAAAACGAGTCAATCTGCTCAAATTCTGCCCGAAAGGAAGTATGCTCATTTGGTGTCAGCGTTCAATAATAAGCCTGCCCAAATCCTTATTTGGTTCAACAATGAGGATAATCGGGAAGTATTGACTTTACAGGAGGTGGCAAATACAAAAAAAATGCAAATAATGTGCAAATTTAACGATGGGGTAATCTACTTATGTACATCAAAATAAGCTTATTTTCGTACTAATCTATGGATCAAAATCAGCAAATATTTCAGTCTCCTAATAAATCTAGATGGCAAAGAACAAAATGGTTCTTAAGATCCCTATTGTTTTTGTTACCCATTTTTGGAATTATAGTTTTTGTTGGTATTCATCAGATGAATAAAAATCAGCCTGATATTCCATTAGAGGGGACGGCGATCAAAAAAGTGTTAACCGATACTTCGGATAATTATAGAGAAAGTAGTTTGGAGAGAGAGTATAAAGGGTTCAAAAAAGCAATCGGAAATAAATGGGCAAAAGGGCAGGGATGTGGCCAGGCAATTAATAAGCCATTAGACTTATCTAATTCAATTTATTTCAGCGACACATTAGGCATCAGAGCAGGTTTTTATGTAAACTGGGATGCTGCACAATCATTCAGCTCCTTACAAAGGAATATTAAGCATTTAAATTTAATCATTCCGGAGTGGTTGTTTATAGATCCCAACACCGATCAGTTATATAATACGATTGATCCCAAAGCATTAAAAATAATGCAGGATGCTGGGGTTAAAATTATGCCCTTGCTTACCAATAACTATAAAACTTTATTTAGAGGGGAGACGTTAAGAAGAATTTTAAGCAGTCCTTTAAAAAAACAAAAGTTAATTAATGATATTATAGCAGTTCTTAAACAATATAATTTCATTGGTGTCAATATTGACTTTGAGGAAATCATGATGGATTCTGATAAGCCATTGGTGGAATTTCAAAAGCAATTGTATGAGCAATTACATGCTCAAAAGTTTTTAGTTTCTCAGGACGTGATACCGTTTAATGATGAATATAATTTCAAAGCCTTAAGTAATTATAATGACTATTTAATTTTGATGGCTTATGATCAGCATCATGCTGAAACAAAGCCAGGACCCAATAGTTCTCAAAAGTGGATTGAGGCGGCAGTGTTTGATATGACAAGTAAGTTGCCAGCAAATAAAATTATTCTTGCTATTCCTGCGTTTGGTCATGATTGGAGATTAGATAAAAAAAATAAGGTTACAAAGTCTACCGATGTTACTTATCAGCAAGCAATTGCAAATGCCAAAAATAGTGAAGCAGTAATTGATTATGATAATGACTCCTATAATTTGGATTATCAATATTATGATAGTGAAAATCAATTACATCAGGTTTATTTTGTAGATGCAGCTACTAATTTTAATTCAATCCGATTTGCAACAGAAGTAAATTTAGCTGGTACTGCATTATGGAGATTAGGAGGAGAAGACGTAAGGCTTTGGTCTTTTTATGATAAGGCCATGACCAAGGCAGCTTTAAAAAAGTTTGATTTTATTGGTTTCAATACTATTAAAGCAGGTAGCGCTCCTGATTTTGTTGGAGAAGGTGAGGTATTGGATATTATTGCATCTCCTAAAGATGGATATATCCGAAATGAAGTGGACACAACATCAATGCTTATAAGTGAAGAGTATTATGACAAACTTCCTTCTACTTATGTGATACGTAGGTTTGGGTCGACACCTAAGAAAAAGTTGGTATTGACTTTTGACGATGGTCCTGATCCGGTTTACACAAAACAAATTTTAGATACGCTTGCATTTTATCATGTGCCTGCAACATTTTTTGTGGTAGGATATCAAGCAGAAAATAATATACCGCTTGTAAAAAGAATATTTAGAGAAGGTCATGAAATTGGGAACCATACTTTCACGCACCAGGATATGAGTATCATTAGTAAGCAGCGAGCAGGACTTGAAATGGATGCAACTCGTTTATTAATTGAGTGTATTACTGGGCATAGTACAATTTTATTTAGAGCGCCATTTAATGCGGATAGTGAGCCAGGTAAATATGAGGAGTTGGCGCCTATTGCATTAAGTAGACAAAAAAATTATATTACGGTTGGGGAAAGTATTGATCCAGAGGACTGGCAAATTCCAATAAATGAATATCGTAACGATACCATTTTTGATAGAGTCGTTCAAATTTATAAGAATAAAATAAATACAGATAATCCCGAAGACACTTCCATTGCAGGTAGTATCATTTTATTACATGATGCTGGTGGTAACAGAGAAAACACGGTAAATGCAACAGGAAAGATCATCAGGTATTTTAGAGAGCAGGGATATAGTTTTACTACTGTTGCTGATTTGTTGGGGAAAAAGCCAGAAGATGTGATGCCTACTATCCCAAAAGGGAAGGAATATTTTTGGCTACAGATTAATTATTTCTTGGCTGAGTCGGCTTATTTAGGTGGAACTTTCTTTTTTGCATTGTTCATGATTTTCTTAGGACTTAGTACTATTCGTATTTTGATAATTGGTATTATGTCCATTTTGGAAAGAAAGAAAAAAGTGGTGTTGACAAAAATTGAGGATACCTTATACAAACCATTCGTTTCTATTATTGTACCTGCCTATAATGAGGAAGTGAATGCAGTATCATCTTTACATAATTTATTAAAATGTGATTATCCTGATTTTGAAATCATATTCGTAGACGATGGAAGTAAGGATAAAACGTATGAAATTGTAAAAGCTGCTTTTGAATATAATCCGTTGGTAAAAGTATTTACAAAACAAAATGGAGGAAAGGCATCTGCTTTACAATATGGTATTGGACAATCTCATGCAGACTATGTAATTTGTATTGATGCGGATACTAAATTAGCTACGGATGCAGTTTCAAAACTGATGCGTAATTTCTTGAATCCTATTTTTAATAAGGGTCAAGAAGTGGGTGCGGTTGCAGGTTCTGTAATTGTAGGTAATGAAGTAAATCTTTTAACTAAATGGCAAAGTATTGAATACATAACCAGTCAAAATTTTGATCGTAAAGGGTTTGCATATTTAAATTCAATTACCGTAATTCCGGGTGCAATTGGAGCATTCAAAAAAGATGCCTTAATTGCTGCGGGAGGCTTTACTGCAGATACTTTGGCAGAGGATTGCGATATTACTATGCGCATTATTAAGGCGGGTTATATTGTTGCCAATGAGCCTAAGGCATATGCATATACCGAAGTGCCAGAACATTTAAAACAATTCTTAAAACAAAGAGTAAGATGGAGTTTTGGTGTTATGCAAACTTTTTGGAAGCATAAGGACTTAATGTTTAGCAACAGAAGTAAATCATTAGGTTGGGTTGCACTTCCGGACATGTTGTTGTTTAAATACATCATTCCTTTTTTATCACCTATTGCAGATTTCTTAATGATTATTGCGTTACTTACTGGGAATGGCGGCAAAATAGCATTCTACTTCCTAATATATGTTGTGGTAGATGCCTTAATTGCTTCTATTGCTTTTGCATTTGAAAAAGAGAATCCTGCAAAATTAATTTGGCTTATTCCTCAACGTCTTATTTATAGATGGCTAATGATGTACGTATTTTTTAAAGCCATTAAGCGTGCTATCAAAGGAGAATTGCAGGAGTGGGGTGTGCTTAAGAGAACAGGTAATGTAAAAGAAATTTAAGGCAGATTATTTTACATTCATCTTGATTTCCTGATAAACCGGTATTCCTTTATTGCTTATTCCTTGAATTGATATTAAAAAGTTCCCTTTTGAGTCGGAGGTGAAAAAGCTAATTTGTTTTGCTTCATTTTCTTTGATTGAAATTGTTGGATTCCAATATAAGAGGTGTCTAAAATCAGGTAATCTGTTTTCAATTTGATTTTGAGTATCATAAACTGGAGCGGCAAATATCCTATTGGCTTGTAGACCTTTGTAATCTAGCAAGATTGCATTTGGATCCAATTCGTAGCTATCCATTTTACCATCGTAAGTAGTGAAATTTATGATTCCATTGTATTTATTATTGCCATCAAAATATAATCTAGAAACTACCTCAAGCTTTCTAATTTTTAATGGATCATAGGTAAGGAATTTATTGATATCATTTATTACGACATCATCCAAAAGTAACAAAGGCTTTTCTTTAAAAAACTGTTTAGTTGCTTCATCATAAACTGATAATTTAAATTTGCCATCTGATTTAGTTAGGGATATAGGCGTCACATATTCTCTAATAACCTCTTCAAGTGTGGCAAACCTGGAATAATTATCAAGTAAGTAAACTCTGTCTGCTTTACCATAAAAGGCAGTGCTATCAGCAATTATAGGACTAAATTGGTTTGTCAATTTTTGGTTATAATAATTTTGAACTTGAATATCTCTGTAATTATTATTAAGATCAAGTTTATTTATTTTTTCATTCAATAGACTTGTATTTTTCAAATT
>DAIUEC010000015.1:0-32142 GCA_036845345.1 Sediminibacterium sp. | reverse complement strand
GGAAAAGAATAACTTAAATGTGGTTATGGAGAAAAACACAAATGTTAAAGATTAATTTGTAAGTTTAAGTACTAAACGATTGCTTATGAAAAACTCAAGAAGGTCCTTTTTGAAAAACAGTACTATGGCGATGGTAGGCGCTAGCTTTTTACCTAAAGTGGTTGAAGCAGCTGTTTTCGCAGGTACAAAAGAAAAATCATTCATCGGAATTCAATTGTATTCGGTACGTGCCGACATGATGAAAAATCCACTAGAAACGCTAAAAGCATTAGCTGATATGGGTTACCAATATGTGGAGCACGCTAATTATGTAAACAGAAAGTTTTACGGCTACACTGCAGTTGAATTTAAAAAAGTATTATCCGACTTAGGTTTATCAATGCCTAGTGGACATACCGTAATGAATGCAACGCATTTTGACAAAACTAAAAATGATTTTAGTGATGCTTGGAAGTACACGGTTGATGATGCAGCTACCATGGGTCAAGAATATGTGATTAGTCCTTGGATGGATGAAAAATTACGTCATAGCTACGATGGATTAATGTATCAATTAGATGTATTTAATAAATCGGGTGAGTTGTGTAAAAAGCAAGGAATGAAGTTTGGATATCATAATCATGACTTTGAATTCACTGAAAAAATCAATGACACCCCTATCTATGATTTAATCATAAAAAATACCAATCCTGATTTAGTGATTCAACAATTAGATTTTGGAAATATGTATGGTAGCGGTGGTCGCGCAAAAGAGTGGATTGACAAATACCATGGTCGTTTCCCATCATTACACGTAAAAGATGAAATCAAATCAGCGGGCAGAGGAGAAATGAATGATGGTTATGAAAGCACCACCATGGGCGATGGCGTTGTGGATCCTAAAATGCTTTGTTTACTTGCTAAAAAAGTAAGTGGCGCAAAACACTTTATCATTGAACAAGAGTCTTATCAAAATAGAACTCCATTAGAAGCTGCTAAAATTAATTTAGCAACGATGAAAACCTGGGGTCTCGTATAAGCAGGAATTAATTTATTCGCTTTACTTAATAATAAAGTGGAATTTTTAAAAAAGCACAATCAATATGGTTGTGCTTTTTTATTTTGCTTAACTTTAAGAACTCACATAAACGATCATCATGAAGCCAGTAAATAAATTATTGTTCGGTTCCTTATTTCTTTTGTATTACACATTTGGTTTTAGTCAATCATCACATAAAACAATAGTAGACGCCGAAAAAGTAAGATGGGAAAAACATGTGGCTCAAACCAAAATTATTCGCGACGAATGGGGCATTCCGCATATTTATGGGAAGACAGATGCTGATGCAGTGTTTGGGTTAATGTATGCACAGTGTGAGGAGAATTTTCCGCAGATAGAAAAAAACTATCTCGAAATGTTAGGTCGTTTAACAGAATTGAAAGAGAATGATATTGCAAAAACGCATGCCGAAGAAAAAATTTATGCTGACTTAATGATGAAATTAATTCAGGATAGTGTGGATGCCATTAAGGATTATAACAATAGCCCTTTATGGTTTCAAAAATTATTACAAGCACATGCTGATGGTATCAACTATTATTTAGCAAAGCATCCCGATGTTCATCCTCAAGTAATTACGAATTTTAAACCATGGTATCATTTAATGTGGACCGACGGAAGTGTTTCTCCTACAAGATCAGGTGGAATTAAAGAACAGGATGTTGCAAAATTTTATGGCAATATAAAAGACATGGATGTTTTTCAAAAGACCGTAGTAGAAAACCCTTTTGATATGGACGAAAAAACTTTAAAAGGATCTAACGGTTTTGCGATTGCACCAATGCATAGTAAATCGGGCAATGCTATGTTATATATCAATCCACATGTTCCTTTTTATTTTAGATCCGAAATGCACATGGTGAGCGAGGAAGGTTTAAATGTTTACGGAGCGGTTACCTGGGGTCAAATGTTTATTTACCAAGGCTTTAATGAAAAATGTGGATGGATGCATACCAGTAGTTATGCAGATGTTGCAGATGTGTATTTAGAGAAAATATCAAAAAAAGGAACAGGCTTTACCTATGAATTTGAAAAAGAACAATTTCCTGTTACTACAAGAAATATTGAAATCAAATATTATGATGGGGGTATTTTAAAATCAAAATCAATCACCACTTATAAAACGCATCATGGACCAGTAATGGGTAGCAAAGAAGGAAATTGGTTAAGCTTACATGAAAATAACCGCTCTTTAAATGCTTTATTAGAATGTTGGACTAGAACAAAATCAACAAACTTAAAAGAATATACCAAGGCGCTTAACTTACTAGCTAATAATAGCAACAATACTGTGTATGCAGATGCCGATGGCAATATTGCCTACTGGCATGGCAACTTTATGCCAAAACGCAATAATCCAAATTATGATTATACAAGACCTGTAGATGGATCCATTAAAGCAACCGACTGGAATGGGGTGCATCGTCTTGATGAGATTGTACAAAGTATTAATCCTACAAATGGTTGGTTGCAAAATTGTAATGCTACTCCATTTACAGTGGCAGGAAAGAATAGTCCTAAGGCCGAAAAATATCCAAGCTATATGGCACCTGATGGAGAAAATGCGAGAGGATTAAATGCAGTAAGAATGTTGGAAAACATTGACAAGATTGACTTAGAAGCATTAATTCATTTAGGATATAATAAACATTTAACTGCCTTTGATATTCTATTGCCTTCGATGATTAGCGAGTCAAGAAAAATTCAAGCAGATACCAATGTTGAAAGAGCAAGAAAAAATTTAATGACATCCCAATTAGAAAAAGCAATTGGCTATTTAGAAAAATGGAATCATGAAGCTGATACCAATTCGATTGCTCAAACCATTGCTATTATGTGGATGGCAGAAATAAATAATCCGAATAATCATTTTAAATTTTCTTTTGTTCCAAGTACCGAAGAAGAAGGAACTATGATTATCAAAAAATATTTAGCTATCAATGAAAAAGAAATCAACCTTAAACTTTACTGTTTAAATAATGCATTAAATAATTTAAAGGCAACTTATGGTACCTGGGAAATTCCTTGGGGTCAAATAAATAGATATCAAAGGGTAGATCCTGGAACTAGCTTTAATGATGCTGCACCTAGCATTGCTGTTGCACAAACCTCCAGTAAATTTGGACAGCTACCGGCATTTGAAAGTAAAATAATGATGGGTGCCGAAAATAAAAGTACCCAAAAAAGATATGGCTACTCCGGCAACAGCTTTATTGCTGCAGTTAGTTTTGGAAAAAAAGTAGAAGCTAAAACCATTATTACAGGTGGTCAAAGCAGGTGGGCTAAGGACAAACATTTTACGGATCAAGCACAAATGTATATTGATGGCAATTTTAAAACTGTGCACTATTATAAGGATGATGTTTTGGCACATAAAGTAACTGAATACAAGCCTGGATTGGAAAGATAGTGCTGATAGAGTCTTGAAGTACATGCGACTTTTACGAGCCCGGCTACATTTTTAACTTCAAATAATTGCATCATTTTTGTTCGATGACCTTCGATAGTACGCTTGCTATGTCCTAGTTCAGAGGCAATGAGTTTGCTGGGTGCTTCTTGGCATATCCGAATTAGAATATACTTATCATACAAAGCAAGGTTGGTAACCTTGTCCAATAATTGCAAATCGTCCATATTGTTCATGAGTGCATTTACCTTATCTGATATTTCATTGCTAAAATAAACTTTATCTGCCTTGGTCATTTCTAAGCCCTTTAACCACTCGGCCCTAGTAGCTGTTCGAGATACGATCACCGAAAAACCATTTTCAATTAATTGAAACAACATTAAATTATCTGAGTCGTTCAATACCACCATCATGGGAGATTGCTTTTTTAATTTTATGAGTGAGGACATGAGTGCTTGATTTGAAAAATCAACCATACTGCTATCAATAACCAATACCGAAGGGGTTTCTGGCAACATGATCTCGTTAATACTTTCAAAATCATGAATAATTTGAGGAGACAAATAAGCTGGGTTTTGTTGGATTAACATAGCACTACCCATTGCATAGATGGCTTGTTGATCACAGATAATGACTTGACTTTGCATGTAGATTCATTTATTAATCTAAAACACGCTTTTAAATCATAATAAATTGATTTGCAGCCGATAAGAAATATGATTGGCTTGAATAACAAAGGTATTTAACCCTATTACCCTATAGCCTAATTTTAATATATATAAATTATATGCTTAGCATAGAAGCTTATTAAATAAAGCTATAAATGACCGATGATTATATAATATTTAATAACTTCAATACATCATTTACTAATATATCTATTCAAGCGTTGGCAGCATTACGAAATTTATTTTATCCCTTTGTTCCATTTGGACATTTAAAAGTTTGGGTACTAGCTCCATCACTTCATAATCCAGATCCAAATTTGGATTATTACTATGACTTTACGCAAAGTATTGAAGAGTATAAAAAAGTATTTGAAACTTTAGAACTACCATGGAAATGGCAACCCGTTACATTAGAGAATTACAAAAATATTATTCAAGAAATTTCAAGTGAAAGACAAAAAGGAATTTTTTTCCCTGTTGTTTTAAATTTGTGCGATGGTGATGAAATTAATGGGGCACCGGGTATATCTGTTATTAGAGCATTAGAGGAAAGAAAATTAGTTTACACAGGTGCTGATGATTATTTCTATGATATTACTACTTCTAAAATTCCCATGAAGCTCGCATTTGATAATGCAAATGTTCCTACGCCAAAATGGGAGCATATTCAAACGAATCAAATTAATGCTACACCCATTTTAAATAAACTTGGCACTCCCTTAATTGTAAAGCCTGCTGTTTCTGGAGGAAGTTTAGGGGTGGGTATTAAAAATGTGGTTGATAATGAATTATCACTAACTACTCAAGTTAATAAAATGTTTGAGGGGTATCGAGGCTGGAACTTATCAGCAGAGGGCATTATAGCGGAATCATTTATTGATGGTCCGGAATATACGGTGATGATTGTTGGCACACATACGCTTCCTGAATTTGCAAAAATATATCCACCAGTAGAAAGAGTTTTTCATCACTCTTTGCCAGCAAATGAAAAGTTTTTATCTTTTGATAGACTTTGGGAAATTTATGAGGAAGAAACAGCGATGCCAGAAAATGAAAATTTTTATGAGTACGCACTAGGAGATAAAGACAAACATGTAGAAATTCAGAAAGTAGCATGGGAGGCATACATGTCAGTTGGTGGTACTGGTTATACAAGAGTTGATATCAGAGTGGATCGTACCACTGGAACTCCTTACGTGTTAGAAGTAAATGCACAATGTGGAATTAGCGAGGATGAAAATTTTACTTCGATAGGCGCAATTTTAAGATACGCTAATCAAAGCTTTACCGAACTAGTCATTCACATTATTAATGATGCTTTTGCTCGAAGAAGAAAATAATTAAACCATGCACCCTCTTCCCATTTTAGGCGATTCTAACAGTTTTAAAAATTTAAAAATTTGTGTGCTACAACCTGACTATTCAACTTCAGGTGTCGATTATCAATATTATGATCCTAAGCGGAACTTATCTGTTATCATGCCTGAAGCCAGTTTCGATCATGTATTTTTAAATAAACTCACTACCTACCAACAACTAAAGGAGCTAAAAAATCATAATTACGACTTATACATCAATTTATGTGAGGGTTATTTAGAATGGAAAGTGCCTTCGATTGATGTTATTGCCAGCCTAGACTTACTTGAACTTCCCTACACAGGCCCAACTGCTAATTTATATGATCCTCCTAAAGCCATTATGAAATACTTGGCTTTTTGTGAGGACGTTAAAACGCCGGCGCATATTTTAATTGAATCAGCCGAAGATTTGGATCAATTGCCAGGCAATTTACAATTCCCCTTATTTGTAAAACCAGCAAAAGCGGGGGATAGCCTTGGGGTAGATGATGCAAGTAAGGTGTTAAATGAAGAGGCACTTTTACAAAAAGTAAAATCAATACTAAACGAATTTGGTTCCGCATTGGTGGAAGAATATATTGAAGGCAGAGAGTTTACTGTTTTAGTTTCTGCCAATGCAGACGGAAAAACTTGTACGCGATTTTTACCCGTTGAATATATATTTCCCGAAGGATTTAGTTTTAAAACCTATGCATTAAAAACTTCCGAGCTACATCCTAATGCCAATATACCTGTTAGCGATCCAATACTTGCCAAAAAATTACAAGATATTGCCGAGCAGGTTTTCACTTCATTCAATGGAGTAGGTTATGGTAGGATGGATTTTAGAATGAATGAAAATGGGGAGATCTTTTTTTTAGAAATCAATTTTACTTGTTCTGTTTTTTACGCAGAAGGTTACGAAGGTTCAGCAGATTATATTTTACAACATGATGGTGCAGGACAAAGAGGATTTTTAGAATGCATTATTATTGAAGGCCTAGCGAGATATCAACGCAAACAAAAGAAACATGTCATAAAAGGAAATGCAATTTCCGGCTACGGCATTTATGCAAAATTTGATTTGCCAAAGGGAACTTTGCTATTTAAAGGAGAGGAGAAAGCACAAAGAATCGTTACCAAAAAATTTGTGGACGAAAATTGGAACGAAAATGAAAAATTAAGTTTCCGAAGATATGCCTACCCTATAAGCAAGGATGTTTATATATTATGGGCATTAGAGCCCGAAGAATGGTCGCCACAAAATCATAGCTGTAATGCAAATTGTGCATACACAGGTTTAAATGTTTATACCAATCGTGATATTCAAAAAGGTGAAGAACTTACTTTGGATTATGCAAGCTTTTTGGATGATACCATGGAGCCTTTTGAATGTAGTTGTAAGTCGCCAAATTGTAGAGGACTTATAAAAGGAACAGCTCGTTCTTAATAATAGCTTAACCATTTATAAAATACAAGTGTTAGAAGTTTTATATTTCAATTATAGGACTTAAATTGCTATACAATTAAAAATTGCCTAATGAAAAAAATTGCATTTATTACTTTGGCTTTTTGTAGTTATACTATGATGGCTAATGCTCAATCAAAATTTAAAAGCAGACAAGATAGTTTAGAATATGAAGCTGCTAAAACAGAAGTATGGAATCCAATTCCAAAATCAGTAACACCAGGAACAACTGTTGCAGAAGCACCATCTGATGCAATTGTACTTTATAATGGAAAAGACATCAATGCTTTTCAAAAGAAAAAAGGTGGCGCACCAGGTTGGAAGATAGATGCAGACGGCGCATTAACTGTAGTGAAAGGTTCAGGAGATTTAGAAACCAAAGAAGTATTTGGTGATTGTCAATTACATCTTGAGTTTAGAGAGCCTGCTGAAATTAAAGGCAGCAATCAAACAAGAGGTAATAGTGGTATTTGGTTTATGAGTAATTATGAATTACAAATATTAGACAATTACAATAATCCAACTTATGTAAATGGAGAAGTGGGAAGTATCTACAAACAACATACTCCATTAGTTACAGCTTGCAAAAAACCAGGTGAGTGGCAAACCTATGATGTAATTTTTACTGCTCCTCAATTTAAAGACAATGGTGAATTAGCAACTCCTGCAAGAATGACTGCTATTTTAAATGGGGTTTTGGTACAGAACAATGCTATCATATATGGTGGTGTTGAATGGATTGGTTTACCTAAATATGTAAAGCATGCCGACAAGATGCCTTTAATTTTACAAGATCACGGTATGGATGGTGGTAATCCAGTAAGTTTTAGAAATATTTGGATCCGTCCATTATAATTATTCGATCATTGTAATTAAGTAAAAAGTATTAATGTAGTTATTAAAAATAACAGACATTCTCTATAAAAAAAGAGGCCTCAACATGGAGGCCTCTTTTTTTATAACTCTTCGATACGTTTTGCTTTATCGTCAATCACTAAATCAAAATTTGGTTTAGTAGGTCCTCCATTAGGGCAATACCCTGTAATTAAGTCATTAAACTTACAGCCCCATTTTGTTAATTGTTCTAAAGTTAATGCTTTTAAATCACGCTTTGAGCTCTCTCCTCTTCCAGTCCAATAAGTAATATGCCAGCCCTCATCGTATAATTTATTAATCTTAGCAATATTATCAAAGTTGGGTTCAGCCAACTCATAAACGCGTTTATCTGAATAAAAGCAAATAGTTTCATCAATATCAATTAATGCTTTTTTAGAACCAAACCTTTTAGACTCAATCATTGTTATATATGTATTTTATAAAGCAAATTTAGATATAATCTATAAATTACAGTTCCTAATTATTAAAATACCTACATGATTAAAAAGATTGCGCATTTAGCCCTGATGATTGCTTGTTTATTGATTGGTAATATGATTTTTGCACAAAACAGTGCAAACCCAACGATTCATCCAGATAAAATTACCATTGCCAGAGATAGCTATGGCGTCCCTCATATTTTTGCACCTACCGATCCCGAAGTGGCTTATGGTATTGCTTGGGCACATAGCGAAGATGATTTTAAAACAATTCAAACTTTACTATTAACGGGTAAGGGGAAACTTTCTACTTATATGGGTAAAAAAGGTGCGCCAATTGATTTTGTGGTAGGACTGTTAAATACGAGAGCATTGGTTGATGCTCAAATTAGCAGTATGGATCCCAAATTTTTATTATTAGTAAAAGGATATTTAATGGGATTAGAAGCCTATGCAAAAGCACATCCCGATGAAGTTCTAAATAAAAATGTATTCCCAGTTTCAGTAGAAGAATATTTATCGAGTACTGTATTTTCTGTAGCTGTTTTTTGTGGTGTGGACAAAGCACTTCCAAAAATTTTAAACGGAACCATTCCTCATTTGTCTGGCTTTACAGGAGAGGGAAGTAATGCATTTGCGATTCATTCAAGCAAATCTGCTACTGGCGAAAATATGTTGGTGATTAATGCGCATCAACCTATCGAAGGGCCTACTGCTTTTTATGAAGCGCATTTACAAAGTGAAGAAGGGTGGAATATTTTAGGTGGCTTGTTTCCTGGTGCCCCATTAATTTTTCATGGCGTTACCCCAACATTGGCTTGGGCGCATACTGTAAATTTTCAAGATAAAATTGATGTGTATCAATTACAGTCAGACAAAGACCACCCTAATCAATATATCGTAGACGGAAAGTGGCTTACACTAGATAAAAGAAAAATTAAATTAAATATCAAGGGTATTCCTTTTCCTATTTATAAAACAGTTTATAATTCTATTTACGGTCCAACAGTAGCAACACCCAAGGGTGAATACTTTTCAATGCGCCTACCTTCTTTGATGGATGCAGGTGCATTACAGCAATGGTATGCCATGAATAGATCCACTAACTACACTCAATTTAAACAAGCGATAAATCAGAATCATTTAGCGATGTTTAATATTATGTATGCAGATAACAAGGATACTATTTATTATATTTCAAATGGCAAGATGCCTTACCGAAATCCAGACACAGCCTACCATTGGAGCAGTACGGTACCAGGTAATACGATGGCAACTTTATGGACCAAGTTTAAGCCTGTAAGCGAATTACCTCAATACCTAAATCCAAAAAGTGGTTATTTATTTAATACCAATCACTCTCCTTTTCTAGCATCTGATATTAAAGACAATTTAGATCCTGCAAAGTTTGATGTAAATGATGGGTATGAAACCTACCATGATAATAGAAGTAGACGTGCAAAAGACTTAATTGACCAATTGGATAAAATTAGTTTTGAAGATTTAAAAAGAATAAAATTTGATAGAAGCTTGCCAAGCAAAATTTTATTCCCTTATGGTTTTAATGCAGACAGTCTATTTTTAGTTAATGAAAAAGAAAATCCAAAAATTGCTAATTTAATTACAACATTAAAATCATGGGATCATGCAGCAGTAGTAGATAGTAAAGGGGCGGCTATTTATAATTTAGCTTACTATATGGTACCGCAAGTAATGGAGGGAAGAAAAAATGATATGCTTACCATTAAAGAAGCCATTACTGTTTATGAAAAAATAAATGACTACTTACTTAAACATTTTGGACGTACGGATATTGTGTTAGGTGATTTACAAAAATTAGTAAGAGGAACTGAAAGTTGGCCACAAGCAGGTATGCCCGATGTGTTAGCTGCAGTAATGTCTGAACCATACAAAGATGGTACTAGAAAAATGAACAGCGGAGATGCTTATATTAATTTAGTAAGATTCCCTAAGGATGGCAGCTTGCCTCATATTGAATCTGTGAATACTTTTGGAGCGAGTATGCATCCTGAAAGTCCCCATTTTGCTGACCAACGTGCAATGTACCAAGCACAAACTTTAAAGCCAATGACGCTTGATAAAAATGAAGTGCTTAAACATGCTGAAAAAATATACCATCCAGAATAAAGTAAAATAATACACTTCAACTATTGTGTACTACGTGTATTCAATAGAATTACATTCAAATAGTTACAGCCTTGCTGTAACTATTTTTTTATCTAAAAATGACTTTGTATCAAATAAAACAGATGCAACGCCTGCTTTTAATTGCTGATAATCGAGCGATTTGAAAAAATCATGTGCCACTGTTAACACAATGCCATCATACTTTTGTAAGGATATGGTAAGTTGTATATTATGTTTTGATAAAACTTCTTCTGCATTGGCGAAGGGATCAAATAACTGTACCTGATATCCCATTTCAGTTAATTGATGGTAAATATCAAACACTTTTGAATTGCGTATATCCGGACAATTTTCTTTGAAAGTAGCGCCCAATAATAATATGCTTGCTTCTTTTTTGTCTACCCCATTTGATTGAAGTAATCTTTTTAATTTATGCGCAACAAAGGAACTCATTTGATCATTCACTTCACGACCCGATAAAATTACTTGTGGATTATGTCCTAACTGTTTTGCTTTATAGGCTAAGTAATAGGGATCAACACCTATACAATGTCCACCAACTAATCCTGGTTTAAAGGGAAGGAAATTCCATTTGGTAGCCGCAGCATCTAATACCTCTTGGGTATCAATGCCCATCTTATCAAAAATTAAAGCAAGCTCATTTACAAAAGAAATATTAATATCTCTTTGCGCATTTTCAATAGACTTTGAAGCCTCTGCAATTTTTATACTTGATGCTTTATGCGTACCTGCAGTAATAATACTTGCATACAAATCATCTACAATCGTAGCTATTTCAGGGGTTGAGCCCGAAGTGACTTTTTTAATTTTAACTAAAGTGTTTACTTTATCGCCCGGATTTATTCTTTCAGGTGAATACCCACAATAAAAATCAGTATTAAAAATAAGCCCGCTTGCTTTCTCTAAAACTGGCACACAATCCTCTTCGGTACAACTAGGATATACAGTACTTTCATAAATAACGATATCTCCTTTTTTAAGTAGTTCACCAATCATTTGGCTCGCATTTAACAATGGAGATAAATCAGGTAGCTTTTGTTCGTCAACAGGAGTGGGAACCGTTACAATATAAACATTGCAATTTGCAATTGCTGCTACACTTTCTGTAAAGCTTAATCCAGTAGCAGCAGCTATTTCAACCTCTGTGATTTGAAGGGTATCATCTTTTTTTTGAACTAAGGAATGAACTCTATCGGCATTGATATCAAAACCAATTACCTGGTATTTTTTACCAAACTCAACGGCTAAAGGAAGGCCAACATAGCCTAGTCCAATGATTGCGATAGAAAACTTTGAATTACTGTCCTTATTCATTCATCCAAAGTTAATGGACTGATTAATGATGTCCATAATTTTTTTCGCCAGCCTCAATTTTTAATGTCAATCTATTTTGTTTTGGTGGTAAAGGGCAGGTTGCAAAAGCGGTAAAAGCGCAAGGAGGATTATAAGCAATATTAAAATCAATCTCGGTATTACCATCTTTATCTGGCTTAGGCACATCTATGAATCTTCCTGCACCATAGGTAGATACCCCTGAAGTTTGATCGGCAAAAACAATAAATAAAGTAGGACCGCCTTCATCAATCACATCTAATGTATAGTCAACTCCGTCTTTTTGGAAATGTAAAGTACCTGCGTTTTTACTTGCAGTTGTTTGACCTAGCACATTCGTGATCATTAAAAAGTCCTGTGCAGGTTGTACCAGCCTTGCTTTTAATTTCCAATTATCATTTACAGGGAAACGTTCAATTCCTTTAAAATTCAATAAAGTATTGGCTTTTAGGTTTCTAAATCTCACCCCAACCTTGTCTTCTCTTTTTATAATCACCCAGGAAAATTGACCATAATCCATTACTTGATCGCTATAGGATGCACCGGCACTAAATACTTTATAAGCTTCCTTATTTGTTGCCTTTTTATTAATAGTAATGGTATTGGCATTTCCATTTTTCCAAACCACCGAATCTCCCTCATAAATAAAACTTCCTAATTGTTCAGGGAAAGATGCATTCTGGTAATGACAATCGGTTCCAGTAGCACTTCCAAAAGTATTGACGCCTTTGTGTAACCAAAATAATCCCTCCAAATTAAGCCATCCATCCTCTTTCTTTAAATAAAAATTTCTCTTTTTATACCAATTATTCACCGAATCCGTCAATGCTTTTGATTGCGCTAAATTGGTTAAAGTAAGGGTTATAGCAAATAAGACAAAAGCTGCTTTTTTCATAGGTATCGAGTATTTAAGACTATTAATAGGTAAATATACAAATTTTACTTGTCTACTATATTGGTAGATTAATTAATATTAGGAATTCTTAGCATTGCAGTGATTGCAGGTTAAGCCGAAACCGACATGCAATCTGAGATTGTTGTATCTTAGAACTACCTAAAAATTAAAAAATGAAAATTGCTTGCCTTATTGCTTTATTAAGCATTGGAATATCGGTATCCGCTCAAAAGACCAATTCAAAAGTGCATATTAATCATACCGCTATTTATGTCATGAATATTCCGGTTGCTGGAAATTTTTATTCCAATATCATTGGCTTAGACACGATTGCTGAACCTTTTCATGACGGGAAACATATTTGGTATAAAACGGGTGAGCACACCATGTTGCATGTGATACAAGGGGCTGATCAAAAAAAGGAATATTATAAAAACCAACATACTTGTTTTACGGTTCCTGACTTCACTGCTTTTACTAATAAATTATTAAAAATTAATTGGTCTTTTGAAGACGTTGCAGGCAATAAAAATAAAATTACCACTCGAGTGGATGGAGTTCATCAAATTTGGTTACAAGATCCAGATGGTTATTGGTTAGAAATTAATGATGATAATTTTTAATGCTCTTAATTAACTAAATAATTAATCATGAAAAAAGTATTTTACATACTATCCTTGCTATTATTGACTTTTACGAATTTAAAAAGTCAAGGCATTGTAAAAGAAAAACAAATAGTAAAGAGTATCATTTTAAATAAAGAAGTACATTATACTATTTATTTACCTAATGATTATTATACGAATGAGCGAACATATCCTGTTACTTATTTATTACATGGCTATGGTGATGCAGATAATGGATGGGTTCAATTTGGAGAAATAAATCGCTTAGCCGATGCTGCTATAAAGGATGGTACAATTCCTCCTATGATTATTGTTACACCAGATGGTTTTAAAAGTTTTTATATCAATGCTACTGATGGTTCTATGAACTATGAAGATTTTTTTATCAAAGAATTAATTCCGCATATTGAAAAGACCTATCATGTTAAAGCAGAAAAAAGATTTAGAGGCATTGCTGGTTTATCCATGGGAGGCTATGGCAGCTTACTTTATGCATTAAAATATCCTAATTTATTTGTGGCAGCCGCACCGTTAAGTGCTGCAATTTGGACCAATGAAGATTATGAAAATATGAAAGATGGTATGTATAATACTTATTTTGGTGGTCCTATTGGTAAAGATTTAAAAGGAAAGGATCGTCTTACGCCTACCTGGTATAAGAATAGTGTATTTAGTATTATCGAAGGAAAGAAAACCGAAGAATTAGCAGCAGTTAAATATTGGATTGATTGTGGAGATGGAGATTTTTTAACAGTAGGGAATGCCCAATTACATATTGATTTAACCAAAAAGAATGTACCTCATGAATTTAGAATGCGTGATGGAGAACACAATTGGACATATTGGAGAACAGGCGTTATTAATGCACTTTCATTTATAGGTGACAACTTTAGACAAAAATAAATTATGGATAAGGGAATTAAAGTTTTTATTACCGGAGGAACATTTGATAAAGAATACAATGAATTAAATGGTAGTCTTTATTTTAAAGAAACGCATTTATTTGAAATGCTTGACTTAGGACGTAGCAGATTGGATTTATCCATTGAAACCCTTATGATGAAGGACAGCTTAGATTTTGTTGATGCGGATAGAAAATGTATTGCAGATGCCATTAATAATGCTACAGAAAATAAAATTTTAATTACACATGGTACTGATACCATGACGATTACCGCCGAATACATACAATCCAATTGCCCTCATAAAACAATTGTATTAACTGGAGCCATGGTGCCTTATAAATTTGGAAGTAGTGATGGATTATTTAATTTAGGGAGTGCCCTTGCTTTCGTACAAGTACTCAAACCTGGTGTTTATATTGCTATGAATGGAAAAGTATTTGAAGCTGGCAAAGTGCAAAAAAATACAGACAAAGGAGAGTTTGAAGCTATTTAAAAACATACCATTTTACTATTTATTTGGCAAAGCGCTTAACAGTAGTTTTAAAAACCCATCCATCGATTTATCATCCATCCATTTAACAACAGCAACAATATCATGTTCGCTATCCACATAAATAGCATTGGTGCCATTGCCGATATGTGCATAGGCAGATGCAGGTGCAGATGGATACATTTTTTGATTGGTGTTTAAAAAATAATTCATAAAACCATAGCCAGTATTTGCGATGGTTGGAGTGGTTGATTTTTGAATCCAAGATTCAGGAATGATTTGCTTTCCATTCCAATTGCCTTTTCTTAAAGTCAATAACCCAAAACGCGCCATATCATAGGCATTGATAAACATACCTCCACCAAAATGACCGCCGCCACTTACTGACTGTATCATTTTACCATCAAGTACAATCCATGCATTATTGTAACCTGTCCAAGCCCAAGTATTAGATGCTCCAATTGGATTCATTACTTGCTCTCTTAAAACATCAGGCAATGGTTTTCTCCAAACAGCGGTTGCTGCCAATGCCAATGCATTTACCCTTGTGTCATTGTATTTATAAACAGTCCCTGGTTCAAATCTTTTACGTGTTGTCCATTCATCAGATTTATCGGAAGGTCTATCTGCCCAATCTGGTTTGCCCCATAACACACCTTCCCAATCACTGGTTTGTCTTAATAAATGATCCCAGCTTATTTTTCTATTATGCGCAGTTTCAAAAGGATAAATAAAAGAGGTTTGCTCGATAGGGTTTTGAATTTCGGCAACTCCATTTTTAACCACTTGGATAGGAGGCAAATATGTATACACTTTATCATCAATGGAATGAATCAAACCCTTTTCAACCGCTAAACCCACTACGGTAGAAACAAAACTCTTGGTAACACTATTGACCATTTCTACGGCATTAGGATCGCCCCATGAAGCAATGATATAGCCTTTGTAAATAATTAAACCAGATGCAGGACCTCTACTTGCCATTGGGCCAATAGGATCCGAAAAAGGTTCTTTACCAAACTGCATGGCTTGTGTTAGCCATAAGTTTTTGGGATTTTTTGACTCATTGTCTTTTGCAAATTGAACAGCTGCGTTTAATTTATTAGTGTCAATTTGAAAACTTGTGGGTGATTTTACATCCCATTGATTCGCACTAGGATAATAATTTTTTACCTGTGCTTGACTTGACAAGCAAACAAAAAGTACTACGAATAATAAAATTCTTTTCATAATAATTTCAAATAGAGATGCTGAATTATTTTAACTGAGTAGTATCTACTCTTGAGGGCGTGTCCTTACCTGAAATAATAGATTGAGAGCTTAAAGCAATTGCTTTAATAATTTCATTCATATTATCCATGTCTAATGTCTCAAATTGATCACTTGGTTTATGATAATTAGGTTCGTTATCCATTTTAGAAGTAGAAATGGTATGTGCTGGCACACCTAGTCTTGCAAGGGTTGCATTATCAGATCGGTAAAATAAATTTTGATCCGTATAAGGATCAGGATAAAATTTAAAAGCAGAGCCTTCTAAGTTTTTTTGTAAGATAGAGCCCATATTTGTTTTTTCATAGCCAGTAATATAAGCACTGTTCTTGCCCCATTTACTTTCTGTTCCAATCATTTCTAAATTAAACATTGCTTTTACGGTCGCAGGATCAAATTGTTTTGAAAAATATTGCGCACCGAAACCTCCTATTTCCTCTGCAGTAAATGCTACGAATATTAATGTGCGGGCATTATTATTTTTTGCAGCAAAATATTTTGAAAGCATGATCATAGCAGTAGTTCCAGCTGCATCATCATTGGCGCCATTATATACCGAGTCGCCATTGATTGCTTTTGAACTATTAATTCCTAAATGATCATAGTGTCCTGAAAAAATTACATATTCATTAGGCAATGTTTTTCCAGGTAATACACTAACTACATTCGTTAAATTTAAAGTTTCAATTTTATGTGTAGCTTGAATAGTAAATTTTGTTGGCGCCAGGTTAGTTAAAATAAATACAACTGTCTTTTGTTCTGCCGTAATACCTGATTTAAATTGTATTAATCTACTAAAATTATTTGCAAAGCTTTCATCCACTAAAACAATATAATTTTTATTGGCAGCTAAAATTTTTCTTGCTGCTAATCCTAAATTATCTTCTTTTGCAATTTTAACAACTTCGTACCCACTTGCCTCCGTAATATTTACTGTTGGTTCACTGGTAAGTACAATTACATTTTTTTGATCCAAAGCCATTCCGTCAAAATTGGCAGATGCAGCTATAAATTTTGCATTTAATCTTGTAAATTTTTGTAAATAACTGCCGCTTTTATTTAAGGTAGCTAAACCAGATTGCTTAAATTCATTGGCTATAAAATCTGCTGCTTTATCAATTCCTTTTGAATAGGTTCTTCTTCCCTCTAATTCATCGGAAGAAAGGTATTTTTCGATTCTTTCTGTCTCTGATTTATTAATAATACTGTTTGTCTCTTGAGCTTTAGCGGTATTAGCAAAAACCAATAACATTGATAAAAATAAAATGTTCGTTTTTTTCATTAATTGTAATTTGAAGAATGAATATTAAAGATAAAGCATTAAACCTTTCTAGGAAAGGATTGTCTAAATTTACAGTATGCAGAATGATCAGGATTTAGTATTACAGTTTCAGCAAGGTTTTCAAAAGGAAGCCGCTTTTACGCTATTATTAAAACAGCATCAGCAAAAAGTATATTTTCAAATAAAAAGAATGGTTACTGAACATGCCGACGCGGATGATATAGCGCAACAGGTATGGATAAAAGTCTGGTCCAAATTGGATGGATTTAAAATGGAGAGTGAATTTTCCACTTGGTTATTTAGAGTGGCCTATAACGAAACCCTTAACTTTTTACAAAAGCAAAAGAAAGGATGCATTCAAAATATATCAGAGGACAACTATGACTATGAAAATGCTACTTCAGGCTCAGATAGTCCTAAATCAAGTCAAATTCAAATTGCATTGGAACAAGCCATTCAGCAACTTCCTGAAAAACAGCGCTTTGTATTTATGTTGCGCTATTTTGAAGAAATGAATTACGAAAAAATTGCCACAATAACCGGGACTTCGGTGGGTGGTGCAAAAGCAAATTTTCACCAGGCACTTAAAAAAATGGAAGAAATTTTAAAAAAGGATTAAACCAATAGTACCAATAACTGTCAAATAAACGAAATGGATAACAATAAAGAAAATATTGAAATTTTAAATGACAAATCCCTTGTCGAGAATTTGTTTTCAAAGCAAGCATTAAATAATTATGAGGTCAAGATAAATACAGCGCCAACTAATTATTTTGAAAATTTTGAAGCACAGGTTTTAGGTAAAGTAGCTGAGGATAAGAAAGCAAAAATAATCCGCTTTTCTATCCCTAAATGGGGCCAAATTGCAATAGCAGCAAGCTTTTTCGCAATCATTGCTTCAACGTATTTATGGATTGAATCAAAAAATACCAAAACAGATATTGCAAGTAATATAAGTATACAAGATATTGCCACTTCCGAAATTGACGCCTATGTTAATGAAAATGAGGCGATGGCAGAAATTGACTGGCAAGCAGAAATAAGCAAAGAAAGTAGCAGTTTAGAAAATTTAAATACGCACTTAATAAAAGACACAAATAATGCTCAATAATTAAAAATTATACTATGAAAAACACCCTTTTAGCACTTACAATGTTGACTTTATCAACCGCTACATTTGCGCAACAACAACCCCCTCCACCGCCACAACCGCCAATGGAACAAGGCCCAGGCCGAGGACGCTTTGGCAAAAGAGGCGAAATGGGCCCTAATAAAGAAAAAATGGAAATGTTTAAGATTGACTTCTTTACTAAGAAACTTTCTTTAACTAAAGCCGAAGCTGAATCATTCTGGCCAGTATATGAAGCCCACAAAAAAGCAGCTAAAGAAATTATGGATAGCAAATCTAATGATGAAATTCAACTACAAGAAGCATTATTAGCTGCAAGAAAAAAATACAAAGCAGATTTAAAACCAGTTTTAAAATCTGATGAAAGAGTAAATGAGGCATTGAAAGTAGATCGTGAATTTTTGAAAGAAATACGACACGAAATGATGCGCAGAAAAGGTTTTAGAGCATAAACAGGAATTTTGATTTTGAAGACGCCTCCAATTGATTGGGGGCGTTTTTATGTATGCAGTTTATTGAACTTTCGTATCTTACGGTATAATCAATTTACATGAAAAAGTTACTCACCGTATTAGGTTTGGGGTTATTGATAATTACAATTATTGTTTTAGTTAAAACGATTAGCAATAAACCAATTAGCAATCAAAAGGAAGTGGTATTAGAGGCATTACCTCAAAATGCAATTGAGCATATGAGTGCCGCAATTCAATTGCGCACCGAAACACCTAATGATGAGTATCAGTTTGATACAGTTACGTTTATGAAGTATAGAAAGTTTTTAGAAACTACCTACCCACTTATTCATAAAAATTTACCAAGAACCATTATTGATAGTTTCAACTATATATACGAATGGAAAGGAACAGATACTAGTTTACTTCCAATGGTTTTAATGGCGCATTATGATGTAGTTCCTGTGGAGGAATCTGCCATTAAATTATGGCACGCAAAACCATATGGTGGTGAAGTAAAAGAAAATTATATCTGGGGAAGAGGGGTATTAGATGATAAGTCTAGTATGATTAGTATTTTAGAAGCCGCTGAAGCTCAAATTGCGAAAGGGTTTAAGCCGAAGCAAACCATTTTACTATGTTTTGGTGCTGATGAGGAATCAAGTGGAAAAGGGGCTACTGCAATGGTTAAATATTTTAAATCTATTCATCAAAAATTCGATTTAGTAGTGGATGAAGGAGGAGAAATTTCAACAGAAGATAATAAGTCGATTAAAGCACCTATTGCTTCCATTGGGGTGGGTGAAAAAGGTTATGTGACCCTTGTTTTGACTGCCCAAAAAGCGGGAGGGCATTCTTCCATACCAGCAAGCAAAACTGCAATTGATATGTTAAGCAATGCAATTGCAAAAGTGAGCCAAAACCCAATGCCTACAAAATTAACTATGCCAATTGAAGCATACCTTAAAAGTATTAGCGCATACAACGAAAACTTTTGGGAAAAAATGGCTTTGTCTAACTTATGGCTTTTTAAAAGTAGTGTAGTTAATAAAATGTCTGAACAACCTACCAGCAATGCATTAATTAGAACCACGCTAGTACCAACCGTATTTAATAGCGGGGTTAGAGATAACGTGATTCCAACATTTGCGACTGCCTATATTAATAGTAGAATCCTTCCTGGCCAAAGCACTAAAGATGTTTTTGACTATGTTCAAAAAACAATTAACGATACCAACATAAAAATAACTTACTATAAAAATTATATGACCGAACCATCTCCAACAACTGATGTGAATAGTAAGTATTATAAAAGAGTAGAAAAGGCAGTGCGTGCAGTGGTTAAGGATGTAGTAGTTGCGCCAATGTTAATGGTAGGAGCAACAGATTCAAGAAACTATAGAGAAGTAAGCGAAGGAGTGGTCAATTTTTCACCATTAACCGATGCTAAAGGATATCATGGGATTGACGAGAGAATGCAAATTTCTGATTTTCAAAAATGTATTAATTTTTACACTTTCTTAATCAAGGGCGAATAAAATAATCATCAAAAAATTAGCTATGAAAAAAATATCTTCAGTAGTTTTCCTTGCAATGCTTGCAATGACTTTTCTTTTAAACAATGAAGCAACTGCTCAAAAAACAATTTTAATTAAGTGCGGAAAATTACTAGACACCAAGGAAGGAAAAGTATTAGATAATCAATATGTATTATTAAAAGGCAATACTGTTGTTTCGGTTTCTAAAACAGCAAGTAAGGCAGATTCAAGCATTGACTTGAGTAATTATTTTGTAATGCCTGGTATGATTGATGCGCACACGCATGTTTTATTACAAGGTGATATTACATCCGAAGATTATGATGTGCAAGTATTAAAAGAATCTATTCCTTACCGTACTTTAAGAGCAAGTAAAAGTGCCGAAAAAGCTATTATGAATGGCTTTACAACCATTAGAGATCTTGGTACAGAAGGTGCTGGCTTTGCAGACGTTGATGTTAAGAAAGCAATTAATAAAGGAGTTATTACTGGACCTAGAATGCAAATTGCAACACTTGCAATGAATACAACAGGTCATTATCCTATTAAAGCATCGGACTATGCTTGGGAATTAAAATTACCAAAAGGGGTGATTGAAATTACAGGTGCTGATGAAGCACGCAGAGCGGTTCGTCAACAAATTGAACAAGGTGCTGATTGGATTAAAATTTACGCAGACCGTGGATACTATCGTTTAGCAGATGGCTCATTTAGATCGATCCCTAATTTTACTACCGAAGAAATTACCGCTATTGGAGATGAAACTTTAAAAAGCAGAAAAAAATTAGCGGCACATGCGATGACAAGAGACGGAATTTTAGCAGCCATTAATGCAGGAGCAATTTCAATTGAGCATGGTTCTGGTATGGATGAAGAGTGTATGAATTTAATGGCAGCAAAAGGAATTTACTGGTGCCCAACATTATTTGTAAATGAATTTGTTGCTGAAGGAAGAGCGAAATTGGGAAGCCCTATTAATTTGTATTTTCAACAATCAATCGAAGCAACTTTTAAAAAAGCAATCAGCAAAGGTGTAAAATTAACTTACGGAACAGATATAGGCGGGTATGATTGGAATTTACCACAAGCAAAAGACTTTACTTACTTTGTACAGTGGGGTTTAACACCCATTCAAGCTATACAAACAGCTACCACTACTGCCGCTTCATTACTTGGAATGGAAGGTAAAATTGGAGAAATAAAAGAAGGCGCTTTCGCTGACATTATTGCTTTAAAAGTAGATCCTACAAAAGATATTAATGCTTTACAAAATGTAGATTGGGTAATGAAGGATGGTAAAGTGTATAAGCACTAATTTACCGATTTCACTTTATGGCCCTGCCATCCAAAATAGGCTACAACTAAAAAACATACAAGTGGAACAATGTATCCATTTTGTATGTTTTTTGTTCCATCACTTATCAAGCCAAAAAATCTTGGCATTACAGCACCCCCAACGATAGACATTACAATTAAACTACTGGCCATTTCGGTATCTGATCCCAAGTCCTTAATACCTAAAGAAAAAATAGTTGGGAACATAATGGACATAAAAAAGCAAATTCCAATAATGGCATAAAGCGTGAACACCCCAGTATAATTAATAGCTACTACACATAAGCTTGCACATATTACAGCATAGATAGTTAGTAAGATATTAGGTTTTACAAAGGCCATAAATAGAGTTCCCATAAATCTTCCTATCAAAAAAGCCAAACCACCAATACTTAAGTAAGTAGCAGCTTGCAGTTCTGTAATATGCGTTACCTCGGTTGCATATAAAATGAATAAACTAAATACACAAACCTGTGCACCCACATAAAAAAATTGTGCTGCCACGGCCCAACTCAAATTTTTATGTCTGAATGTTTTTAATAAACCTCCATCCTTATTTTGTTGCTCTTGGTTGCGTATGTCCGGCAATTTTATAAAATAAAATATAACTGCTATCGCCAATAAAACAAAAGCTAGTATGGTATAAGGCAATTTCACCGAACCTGCTTCAGCAGCCAACGCTGCTTTTTTTGCAGCATCTGTCATGGTTGATAATTGGGCATCAGTATACCCTTTTGTTAGAATTAATTTTGCACCAATTACCGGCGCTAAAGCCACTGCCAAGCCATTGAAAGATTGAGCAAAATTTAAACGCAGGGTAGCAGATTTAGCATCGCCCAATGCGGATGCATAAGGATTTGCGGCTGTTTCTAAAATAGTTAAACCGCAGGCGATAATAAATAATGCAAATAGGAAATATTGGTAAGATTGCTGATTCGCGGCTGGTACAAACAAAAATGCGCCGAATGAAAACAAGAGCAGTCCGCAAATAATACCCATTTTATAGCCCCAGCGTTTCATGATAAAACCAGCGGGAAGGGCCATTACGAAATAAGCGATGAACACAGAGGAATCCACCAAGGTTGCTTGCGTGGTAGTAAGCGTAAAGGACTTTTT
This sequence comes from Sediminibacterium sp., assembly GCA_036845345.1. Lineage (GTDB taxonomy): Bacteria > Bacteroidota > Bacteroidia > Chitinophagales > Chitinophagaceae > Sediminibacterium. The sequence goes on along the minus strand of DAIUEC010000015.1, from coordinate 9,369 downwards.
AAGATGGGGGATTAAGATAGGATCTAAATTATGAGCAAAGCCCCATAAAAAAAACAGGCAAGTAATTAATATAAAGGGAATTATAGAAGCATTTGATTTTTGCATAGCATCGTAATTATAAATAAATATAATAAATAATTTAATTAGTACTTAGATGCCCTATTTTTGAGTACCAAAATATTCAGAATATGAAAAAGATGCTTCTTGCCTTTGCTTTAACAATCGTTTTTACATTTAGTATATCCTTAATTGCCAATGCAATTCCTAGAGAATATTATTTAATTCAGATATACCACTGCAGTAGTCAAAAGCAAATTGAACATATTGATGTATTTATGAAGTCAACCTACTTGCCTTATTTGCACGAGGCAGGCATTTCGAAAGTAGGGGTTTTTACGCCAATTGACAATGATACAGCAAGCGATAAAAAATTATACGTTTGGATACCGCTAAAAAGTATTGATGAAGTAGATTACCTAGATCAAAAAATTGAAAAAATTGATCCTATGGGATTTGAAGGGATTATACATTTAGAAAATGCAGATAGTAGTCTTCCATATAATCGAGTAGAAACTATTTTGACAAAAGCTTTTAAAGGACAAGCTCAGTACGAGAAAAAAACAAGTCTAGTAAAAGAAAAAGTAGATGAGCGAATTTATGAATACAGAAGTTATGAAAGTGCAACTGAGGATATGCACTTACGAAAAGTACATATGTTTAATGAGGGAAAAGAAATTGGACTATTTGCTAGATTAAATTTTAATGCCATTTTTTATTCCAAAGTAATCGCAGGATCTCGCATGCCTAATTTAATTTACATGACTAGCTTTAAAAATAAAGCAGATAGAGACGCGCATTGGAAAGCATTTGGTGATGACGCTTATTGGAAGAAAATATCAAATGCCCCAGAATATTTAAAGACCGTTTCTAAGGCAGATATTATTTTAATGAAAGCTAAAGATTACGCCGACTTTTAGTTTACAATAGGTGCACCCATAATTTTCAATAATTCAATTTGTGCATTGCATAATTGATATTGATATTGTAATTGATTCAATAAAGCCTTTTGATAATCGGTATTCGCATTGGTTACTTCCAATGGAGTTGCCGTACCATTCTTCAATTTAGAGGCACTTAATTTTTGAGCCAATGCAGCTTGTTCAATTTGTGTATTTGCATTCTTAATTCTATTTTGATTGCTATTGATATCAATTAAAGCAGCTTGAATATCTTTCTCAGTATCATGTAATAAAGCAGCTACATTGGTTTCGCTCAGTTCTAATCCTTTTTCTTGAATTTTCACCAATTGCTTTATTTTTCCTCCATTGAATAAAGGAATAGAAATGCCTACACCCGCGTTATAGTTAAATTTGGGATCATTAATTGCAGGTAAATAACCATTTTTGTATCCCATCGATGCTTTTGCGCCAATAAATGGTTTGTCATTTAATTTACTAATAGCTACATCTGTTTTTGAAATACTGATTTTATCTTTTGCAATCGCTAATGATGGATTATGCTCTATTGCGTATTGAAATGCTTCGTCGTAAGTGTAATTTTTTGTATTGAAAACTAATTGACCCTCTGTAACATTATCTACACCAGTTGCATATTTCAAAAGATTTAATAATTTTTTCAAATTAGTTTCTACATCAATTTTTCTATTATTCTCATTATCAATTTTAGACTGAATCGTTAATGCGTCTAATTGAATAGCGCTTCCGTTAGCCAATTGTGCATCAATTACTTTTTTGTTTTCATTCAATAAAGAAAGTATTTGATCTTGAATTTGAATTGCTTTTTGTGCATATACAATCTGAAAATACAATTGACTGATTTGAGAGAACAAACTATTTTCCAATTGTGCTGCAACATGATGCGCTGACTGCAATTCTAATTTTGACTTTTCAATATTTGCCTTTAATCTTCCAAAATCAATCAATGCATAAGTTCCGTTAACTGCGCTAGACACATTATGAATTGGTGCAAATTGAAAAGTGTTTGCTCCAAATGGAACTTCAATTTTTGGTTGTACGTATGCATAGCTTGCATCAAATGTTACATCTGGATACTTATTTAATTCTGTTAATTTTAATTTTTGTTCTGCTAATTGAACAGATTGTTCCACTTCTTTTACTTTAGGAAAGTAGGTTACTGACTTTTGTAACAATGATTTTAGTTCATTATTGGTAACAGTTTGTGCGTTAGTAGCAACACCAAACACCGTCAATAAAAAAGTAACAGCAATTAATTTTTTCATTTTCATATCTATTTTAATGCGCTTCAGCAGCAGCCTCCATCGCAGCTTTATCTAATTTTTTTCTTGTTCTCAAAAAGAATACCAATGGAATAACCACTAAAAAGAATATTCCAACCAATCTAAATGTATCTAAATAGGATAAATAATAAGCCTGTCTATCCACCGATAAATCTATTAATTTATAAGCGCCTTGTGTAGCCCCATGAAAATTTCCCGTTTTTGATGCAATTCCCTGTGATACCGCGCCTACTCTTTCCTGCCATTGTGCACCATCTGCAGGTAAGTTGGAAATCAAATTAGTTCTATGTTTAAAATATTGTTGAGCCACATAATTATTGGCAATAGCAATACCAAAAGCACCTCCCAATTGACGAATCATATTGTTTAGAGAAATTCCCGAAGCATAATCCCTTGGCTCTAACCCGACCACTGCCTGATTGATTAATGGCAACTGACTCATTGAAATACCAAATGCTCTAATTAATAATGGCCAGAAAAAATCCCATTTACCAGCATCCGGTGGCATGGCTGCACTATAAAATGCATATACAGAGAATAATGTGAAGCCTACAATTACAAATGGAATTGGAGTCACCCCTTTACTCATTAATTTACCAATAATGGGCATCATAATTACACCAGCCAGTGTTGGTGGTAACAAGGAAATACCGGTTTCAAAAGCAGTATAACCCATGATTCTTTGGGCTAGTACTGGATAAACAAATACCGAAGTATATAAACCAAATCCAGCTACAAAAGTGAAAATGGTGGTGAATGCAAGGTTTCGATTCCCCAACACTCTTAGGTTAACCGCTGGTTGTTTAATGTTTAATTCATACCATATAAACACGGCTAGTGCTACAAGTGCAATTCCTGAACAATATCTGATGGTTTCGCTTGAGAACCACTCTTCGGACTCACCTCGCTCTAAAACATATTGTAAACAACCAATTCCGACTGCCAGTAGCATAATACCTGTATAGTCAATTTTGATACTTTTCTTGTTTTTACCTTCTCCCTCTTTTTTGTCAATAAAAGTAAATGCAAGGAAGGTTGCAACAATTCCAATTGGAATATTGATCATGAAAATCAAAGGCCAACTATGATGTTCAATAATATAGCCTCCCAAAGTAGGTCCTAATGTTGGTCCAAGTACAATACCCATACCAAACAATCCAGCGGCCATTGGACGTTCTTTTGGTTCGAAAGCATCAAATAAAATAGCTTGAGATGTGGAGAGCAATGCTCCACCTCCAATACCCTGAATGAATCTCCATGCAATTAACTCCACCAAACTATCCGATTGCCCACAGAGATAGGAGGCGACCGTAAAAATGATCATGGAGACGATATAGTAATTTTTTCGGCCAAAGTATTCGGCTAAAAATCCAGTGAGTGGAATAATAATCACATTCGCAATCGCATAGGATGTAATTACCCAACTAATATCTTCAATGCTTACGCCTAAGCTTCCAGAAATATCTGTTAGCGCAACGTTTACAATAGAGGTATCAATCAACTCCATAATGGCAGCTGATACCGTTGTAATTACAATAATTGCTTTTGCGATTCCTTTAGGAGTTGCCATTAAACTATTTGTCAACGGTGATAAATACACTCATACCGGCTCTTAAAGCATTTTTCAAAGCGGCTTGATTGTCTATGGAAATTTTAACAGGGATTCTTTGCGTTACTTTAATAAAGTTACCGCTTGAATTATCTGGAGGCAATAATGAAAACTTAGCTCCAGTTGCATCACTTAAACTTAAAATAGTTCCTTGAACATTTAAGTCAGGAAATGCATCAATACGAATGTTTACTTTTTTACCCTCGTGTAAAGATTCTAATTGGCTTTCTTTGAAATTCGCTACAACCCAATAGCTGCTGTCGTTTACGATAGAAAACATAGGTGTTCCAGCTTGTACAAATTGACCAATGTTAATATTCTTTTTGCCAATTTTTCCTGTACTTGGCGTAGTAATTTTTGTGTAAGAAAGTTTTAATTCAGTTTCTTTAATTTTAGCTTGCTTCATTTGAATGCTCGCATTTGCCTTGTTTAAAGCCTCTCTTAAAACTGCAATTTTATTATTAGCAATCGCTAATTCAGTCTGTGCATTATTCGCTTCTTGATTTGCGGAAGCAACCTGATATTCAGTTTCGTCTAATTGTTTTTTTGTGATCGCTTGCTCTTTATATAAGTTTTGATCTCTCGTTAAATCATTTAACGCTTTCTTTTGACGGATAGTTCTTAAGTCAATGATGCCTTTATTATTTTTTAATGATAATGTAGCATTTTCTAATTGGGCTTTTGCATTTGCAACATCAGCTGTAGATTGTAATAAATCTGCTTTTTGTTCCTCTAGCATTGCCTGCAATTCAGCGTCATCCAATTCAACAACCAATTGATTTTGTTGAACTGAATCATAATCTTTAATGGCAATTGTTTTTACATAACCCGAAGTTCTTGCAATAACTGGCACAATTGAAGTTTCAATTTGTGCATTATCAGTCGTTTCATGCGTTAACGAAAATGACACTTTTTTGATTCCAAAATAAAGGGCAACTAATAATAATAGCCCAATAACAATTTTGCGGATTTTAGCTTGTTTTTCCTTTTTTTGCTGCTCCATCTGTATATTTTATGATGTTATGTTTAAATTAAAGTGCAAATTTATATAATTAATGTTCAAGGTGAGTTCTATTTAATAAAAGCTTAATCTTTTATTAGTTTTAGCCAATCAATACAACAAAAGGGGGCAATTTTTGTTCAAATAAATACAAATTGAGCTTAATTAAGGCTTAAATCGGAAAAACGAGGATGAACTCATTTAAATTATCTCCAACCGATTGATATTGAATGCTTGCTTTTTGAATATGTAAGATTCTCTCTACAATGCGTAAGCCCAGTCCAAAACCCGAGATTCCATCGGCATTTTGGCCTCGCATAAAAGGTTCAAATAACCGCTTTTGGTCCTCAGTACTAATGGTTTTGCCACTATTTAATACATGACAATGGATCGTAGTTTCCTTTTGGATTATTTTTATATGCACTTCCTTATTGTCACTATAACTATAAGCATTTTTAATAAGGTTAATAAATACAATTTCTAAAAGTGATTTAGTGCCTCTGAGTTCTATTATATCATCCTGTTCATTTTCGATTTCAATATCAAAATAAACTTTACAATCAGGATAAATGGTATTTATTTTTTCAATGCAATCATAAATTATTTCATCCAATCGGTTTAATTCTTCATTGCTTGGAATGGTCTTATCATTTTTTGAAAGAATAAGTAAAGAATGAATGAGTTCTGAAATTTGGCTTGCATCCGAAACTAATTTTTGCAAAAATATTTTATCCCCTTGGGAAGTTAAAGGGTCATTAATTTTATTTTCAAGTTGCACAATAATACGAGCAATAGGAGTTCTTAATTCATGAGAAGCATTCGCTGTAAATTCAGACTGATGTTGCAAGGACTCATCAATTCTTTTTAACATTAAATTAAATTCTTGCGCTAAAATTAATAATTCGGTATTTTTTGATTTCACTTGAATCAATTCACCTAAATTATTTTCATTAATAGATTTTATTTTAGAAAGAAATTGTTCCAACGGTTTTAATAATCTTGAAACCGTTGTTCTGGTTAGAAACCAGGCAAGAAGTGTAAATAATAAAAATGAAAAGAACAAAACGTAAGTTAAGTAATTTAATTTACGAAAGCCAGCGGTATCAACTGCTGAGACCATTGTATAATAGTCTTCATTTTTATATTTATATAGAATACCAAATGTTTCTGTATCTCCTTTTCGTTTAAAAAATTCTTTTTTACTAACTAAATTTTTTAATTCATTTGCCTCCCATTGATAGGCCGTATCATACAAGCTTGAATAAATTAATTTAAACTCTTTATTAAAAACCAAGGTTTTTTCGTCAATAAGGTTATCAGCTTTTTGCTTGTCTATATTTTTTATAATACTCTGATCGCCTTGCTTAATCTCAATCAATAATTCAATTGTTGAAATTGCTTTTTGTCTTAATCTATTTTGAAACTCTTCGGCCCTGAATTCGGAAAATAATAAAATTACAGATACTGCCATTACAAGGTAAAGCACCAAAAATAAATTGGTTACAAAAATGGAAATTCTTGTTTTTAAGGTCATTTATCTTCTTTTAAAAAATAACCGTAGCCTACTTTAGTGTGAATTAATTTTACATCACTGTTTTTGTCAATTTTCTTTCTAAGAGAATTGATATAAACCTCTATAGTATTTTGATTCGTAATTACTTGATAATCCCATAATTTTTCACTGATTGTATTTTTAGATACAATTCTGCCATTTGCTAGTGCCAATATGGATAATAATTTGAACTCTTTTGGAGTTAAAATAACTTCAACACCTGCTCTAAAAACCTTCATCTCTGCATTTGAAATTACCAAATCAGCAACGGTGATATCAGCCTCCAATTGTTCTGGTTGCTTTCTTTTTAATAAGGCATTTACCCTTGCATAAAGCTCCTCAAAGTGAAATGGTTTAATTAGATAATCATCAGCTCCCTTATTAAATGCAGCTAGCTTATCTGTTATCTCTCCAAATGCAGTAAGCATTAAAATAGGTATTTTACTATCTAAATTCCTTATTGCGGCACATACTTCAATTCCTTTTTTGCCTGGCACACTAATATCTAGAATCGCGATATCAAATACATCTTTTTTATATATATTTTCCACTAAATCTCCATTGGGCACAGCGACACAAGTGCTGTTTTTTGAAATAAAGTATTTTTCTATTTCAGCTGATAATGTAGCATCATCCTCTAATAAAAGTATTTTCATATTAATAAGCTTATGACAAAGTTACTAATATTGAAATGAGTTTGTCGTATTGAAATAAAAAAATATTGTGCCGCTAGCTCAAAAAAAATATACTGCTTAAGATTACCTTAATTATCATTAAGCCATCTATCAAAAGAATATTATAAAATATAGATTGTACGCCCATAATTAGTTTAGACACCCAATAAACCAAGACCAGTAATAATAATTGTGGCAAAATATTAAAGAATGATTCATTCAAAAACTGAATTTCGATCAAAGCCAAAATGCTACTTAATATTAATATGGGCAGTATAATTCTTGTGCGTATTTTATCCTTACCCATTTTTACTGCAATCGTATTTACAAGCTCTTGCTGGTCTCTATTAATATCTTTTATGTCAAATAAAACGGCTAATTCAAATATGAATATAAATAATTGGATGAAATGAAACCAAAATGGAATAGTGGCTACTATTAAATTAAATTTACCCGATAACCAAACAGGTATAACACAGGTTGCAATTGCCCAAACCCAAGCAATACTGATACTTTTAAGATAACCTGAAGTTCTTATTATATTTTTCTTGTTGGATAAAATTGTTGGTAAATAATAAAAGAAACAAAAAAAGAAAGTTATTGCTACTAAAATCCAAAATGAAATTATTGAACTGAAAAACAAATCAAAAATTTTACATTTAAATAATGCAATATAAATACCAATAAGGGTATAAATGATCTGTCTTGTGTATATATACTTTTTATGTTTTAGATACCATGAGCTTCGTTCATTATAAATTCCCTCTTTTCTATCTAAAAGATACGCATGTGTATAATATATTATGGTAGCTATATGAATCAGGAGCAATGCATATATAGATGGCATTACATGCAGCAGCTGTAATGAAGACTCTATAGCTAAGCATACTGCACAAATTCCATAAAATTGATTACTCCAAAAAAGAAGTCCTTTCCAATTTATTTTCACTTAAGGATATTTCAACTATTTTAATATTTTATCGAGCCTTACTCTAAGGATAAATGATATTCTTGTATTAATGCTGGATTTTCAGGAGACAAGGTAAAAGATAATTTTAATTTTCCACGCTCACAATCTAAAATGCAATATCCTCTCAATTGATTTTCGGCAATCATTTGATTTGTTTTTACAATAGCCCCTACTTTATCAAATAATGCTATCCCTTCTTTTTTTAACGCATCAATAGGATAATCATCGAAAAAGTTTTCAGCAAATATTTTAGAATGATCATTCCAATCTTGAATAATTGCAACCAACTCTTTTTGTCTTTTAGCCAAAATAGGAGAAACACTTGTTTGTCTTGGTTTTAAATGTGCCATTTGAACTAAGGTATCAATAACCACTGTATTGATATAAGTAGTTGGCGCATAAGTTACATTGGCAAAGAGTATTACACCAATACCATAATCTGGCAAAAACTGCCAATTGCTTCCAAACCCAGGCAGGCCTCCACTATGTCCAATATTCTTTTTGTGTTCCGCATCTATCATCCATCTTAAACCATAGGTATAACTTCCTGTTGTAGCCATTTTTTTACCACTAGGAAAGGTATAATTAGGATTCAAGGAAATAAAACGGGAAGGCTGATGCATTTCACGAATCGTGCTTCTTTTAACCGGCAAGGTTTCTTGATCGTTACGCTCCGGCCATGCTGCCTCATGCATGGCAACATAATTGCCAAACATATCAATAGAAGTAATCATGCCTCCCATAGCACCATAAATGCCGTCTTTTAATGGTTGTTCCTTGCGCCAAGCGTCATTGATATATCGATACCCATAAGCAAATTTATCTTTAGGAATTTCGGTATACTCGTAAGTAGTAGCTTTCATTCCTAATGGAGCTAAAATATTTTTTTTAATGTATACATCATATGGCTCACCAGATACTTTATGAATGATATACCCCAACATAGCAAAACCTAAATTGCTATATTCATATTCTACACCGGATACATTTGAAAAAGAAATTTTTTGCTTGATTAAATCTATTAAGTCTTTTTCGGTATCAGCTAATTGTCTATCCCCCCAAGGATTATCCTCTGGGAAACCGGCACTATGGCTCATTAAATGTCTAATAGTAATAGGTGCCGCATCCTTTGTTAAACCCTGTCCTTTAATAGCAGGAATATACAATTCAACAGGATCATCTAATTTTAGTTTACCTGCATCGCGTAATTTTAAAATAGCTAAAGCAGTAAAGCTTTTTGACATGGATGCAATACGAAACATAGAACTCGTGGTAGCAGGTATTTT
>DAIUEC010000014.1:12797-32488 GCA_036845345.1 Sediminibacterium sp. | reverse complement strand
GAATGGTAATAACCTCTTTTGGTGCGATGAAAATGTACAAACACCTGAGCAGTATTATTTAGCTTAGCCCCTTTTTCCGGACCTTTTACAAATGGTGTTGGTTTGCCAAAAAAGTCAACCCAGTAGGACTGTAGTGGATTGCCCGGATTTTGATCTGCCGCTAATGCAAGCCCATATTGACCTTGCGCTACATACTTTGAAAATTGATTTCTAAAACTTGTCGCAGGAATTAGTACTGAACCATACCTTGCTCTTAAATCATAAATCAATTTATTAAAGGCCTTATTGCTTAAAGGCATATACACCGCCAAAAAAGGACATTTGCCATATTTAGCAACTCCCCAATTGGCAAACTCCCAATTAAAAAAGTGCCCGGCCATATATTGAATGTTTTGACCAGATTGATATAAATCATTTAATACTTCAATATTGGAAGTAAACCTTTTTTCAAATGTTTTATCTGAAATAGATAATATCTTAATTGTTTCAATAAAAGAATCTGTAAACTGTTGATAGAATTCTTTTGCAATCACTTTTCTTTCCTTTAACGACTTTTCTGGAAATGCAATAGACAAATTATAATCTACTACTGCTACTCTATATTTAATAATGCGTCTTAAAATAAAAGCAATACCATCACTAATAAAATATAATACACGCCAAGGTAGTAAAGAGATTAAATAAAAAAAGCTATAAAAAACAAAATACATATAAAGCTATTAGTGTTGCACAGGATCAATCCATGCATCATTTTCTTTTAATAATTGAATCAACTCATCTACTGCTACTTCACTATCTATATTTCGTTTCATTACTTCCTTACCCTTATATAATGTGATTTTACCAACACCACTTCCCACATAACCAAAGTCAGCATCGGCCATTTCACCAGGACCATTCACGATACAACCCATAATGGCAATTTTTAAGCCTTTTAGGTGATTGGTCACTTTTCTGATTTTAGCAGTAGTCTCTTGTAATTCAAACAAAGTTCGTCCACAGCTTGGACAAGAAATATATTCAGTTTTTGAAATTCTAGTTCTCGTTGCTTGTAAAATTCCAAAGCTAGTTGCATTTAAAAACTGCTCAATAGAAGAATTAGTGATATAGTTTCTTCCAGATAAATTCGCCATTTTACCATTAGATGATTGATAAACAGCTTCGCTTACACTTAACCAAATGCCATCACCCATTCCGTCTAATAATAAAGCACCTGTTTCAGTAGCGAAATGAATTAAATGTTCGTCTGTTGTATTGCCATTGCTATTGGTCATTAATAAAACTGGATTTTCGATACCCAATTCCATTAATTTAACAAACATGCGTCTTACTGCTGGCATAGCATGTTGTAAGCTACTGCTCAAACAAAAAACTACATTTGAATGCTTTGCAATTTTTAACAATTGTTCATCACTCGTATTATTCGCAGTACTATAGCAATCAAGCATTACAAATTGAAGGTCATTTGATTTTTCGGTAGTAGCTAAAAAAGCATCCGCATCAAATAAAGGATAATGGTTAATTGCATTAGTTTGTTTAGCCAAATTTTGCTGTGGCACAATCACACTAAGGGTTCCAGGCAAATCAAAATCAATGGTATTATTACCAACAAACACATAATCTGCAGCAGCATCACTAATTGCCCATTTATCAGTATCGCTATTATAGGTATATCCAATCGCAATTAAACTTTCTCTTGAAATGGATTCCAATTGACTCAAATCAGCGACAACAACAGGAACATGCGTTCCGCCCATATTTTTAATTTCAAAACTCTTTCTTCTTTTGTATTCAAAAGGATTATAAGTTAATTTTTCAATTGGCAAAATGGTTGCACTACTTAAATGAGCAGCTTGACCATTGTATCTTTTTACAATATCTCTACAAACTGGAATTTCTAATTCAGGATCCTCCGTTAAACTCACTCTAATGGTATCGCCAATACCGTCCTCCAATAAAGTACCAATTCCAATTGCACTTTTAATTCTTCCATCTTCTCCATCACCCGCTTCGGTTACTCCTAAATGCAAAGGATAACATTCACCAAACTCATTGTGCATTTGTTGTAATAATAATCTGTAGGCATGCACCATTACTTGAGGATTACTTGACTTCATACTCAAAATAATCTGATGGTAATCCAAGCTACGCGCAATCCTTAAAAACTCCATTGCACTCTCCACCATTCCATTTGCCGTATCACCATACCTACTCATGATACGATCGCTTAAAGAGCCATGATTGGTTCCAATACGCATAGCAGTTCCGTATTCCTTACAAATTAAAACCAAGGGCGTGAATCTTTCTCTAATTCTTTCAATCTCTTCAATATATTCCGCATCGGTATATTCAATTTGCTCAAACTTTTTCTTATCTACATAATTGCCCGGATTCACTCTTACTTTTTCAACAATTGTTGCAGCAATTTCAGCTGCGTTAGGTGTAAAATGAATGTCAGCTACCAAAGGTGTATCATAACCTTTAGCCCTTAATGCTGCTTTTATATTTGCTAAATTATCTGCTTCCTTTTTACTTGGTGCTGTAATTCTTACCAACTCGGCACCCGCTTCAATACATTTGATAACCTGCGCAACTGTTGCATCTGTATCCATGGTATCGGTCGTGGTCATTGTTTGGACACGCACTGGATTGCCACCACCAATTGTCAGGTTGCCTATTTTTACAGTTCTTGTAATAAAGCGCTGATAAGATGTTAAAGAGTTACAGTAATACTGCATAATTGATACTATGATTTAGCAAATAAATTGTTTAATTATCTAAGTCCTTTCAAAAATCCTTGCTGTGTTAAAATTGATTTTAAAACAGCAACTGTTTTAGCCTCCTTGTTTATTGGTTGTGCATTTTGATCAACAACATACATCACGAAAAAATAGGGATGTTTATTTTCTTCAACATAACCCATTATCCAATTAGCCGCACTTGCACTAACAGCCGAACCATATACATAGCTTAACTTATAGCTTGTATTGTTTTCTTTTAAAATCATTTGTTTGTAAATGTCCTGAGAACGTTTTTGAAAAGGCAATTGATTGAAGTATAATTTTTTAATCAATCCCAATTGTTCATCAGGTGTAATACGAAGTGAACTATCCTTCCAAAAACTATTTAGATCCTTACTAATAATTCCTTTTCCGTAATGTATTGAATCCAATACTTTCAATAAATCTACTCTTCCTATTTTTTCAATGATAGATTGATAATATGCAACAGAATCAGTTGGTACCCAACTAGTAGCTGTGTGGTTGATATAACCTCTATCTAACGCGATTAAACTAGGAACAGTAAAGAAAGTATTCAATGGTGCAAATGCAGAATCCTTGTACATGGATAAATTCGTAATCGTAAACTCTGCAGACCCATTTTCCATTAATGCAAAAGTGCCTTTTAACTTTGCACTATCCAATATTTTCACAATGTTCGCATCTGATTTTACATTATTGGGAGAACATGCAAATGTCAAAATGCTGATAAAAAAGAAAAAACCAATGTACTGTTTCATATATTCAATTTCGTCATCAAAATTACCACTTAATACCAATAAAAAACCCCCAATTATGGGGGTCTTTCAATTATTTTGAGCTTATTATTCGATGCCTAATAATTCAACATCAAAAATCAATGTTGAACCTGGTCCGATAACTGGTCCTGCAGAACGCTCACCATAAGCTAATTCGCTAGGAATGAACAATCTCCACTTTGCACCCACAGTCATTAATTGAACAGCATCCTGCCATCCCTTAATTACACCATTTAATGGGAAACTGATTGGCTCACCTCTTTGTACTGAGCTATCAAATACAGTACCATCAATCATAGTACCATGGTAATGACACTTTACTTTACTTTTTAAAGTTGGGTGCTCTGTGCCTGAACCAGCAGTTAATACTAAGTATTGCATGCCGTTTGTCATTTTAACAACACCTTCTTTTTTTGCATTTGCTTCTAAGAACGCTTTTCCAGCAGCTCTGTTGATCGCGATTTTTTCTTGACTCATTTTATCTTGGTAGTTTTTAATACAAACATCTAATAAGCTATCAGGGATTTCTGTTTTAGCAATTGTCCCTGCAGCCATTCCTTTTTTAAACAATTCAAAGTTTATGTCTTGTAAACCTTGGCCTTTTAAACTTTGTGCAATTCTATAACCCAATGCATAAGAGGCACTGTCTTTAGTTGTTTTAATAGATTGAGCTGGCGTATAGGTCAAAGCTAACTTTGGCTTAATAGTTGGAGCGCCTTTTGCAACTGGTGCTTTTGGTGCAGTTGCGGGTTTTGTTTGCGCTACTGCAAATACAGTTGCAAACAATCCAATAAATAATAATCCTTTTTTCATATTCAATTTTTTAAACTAATTTTTTAATTAGTGTGGCCAAAAATACAATTAGCCATGCAATAATTGGTCAATTTTTTGCTCAACTTTATCAAATTCTAAACTATTTAACAATTTTTGCATCGCCGCTGCAATTTCAGCAGTACAAAGGTTCCCAATACTGCCTTCATGGCTATGTTCCACTTTTGTTGAATAGGTATAAGTGCCATCCTCAATAGATAGACCCACTTTTTTATAGGCATCTCTAAAGGGTACGCCTGCATTCACTAATTTATTTACCTCTTCCACACTAAACAAATATTGATATTTAGGATCCTCTAATAAATCCTGCTTTACTTCCATATTTTGAATCATCAATGAAGCCATATCAATACAATTTCTCAATTGTTGGAAAGCAGGGAATAAATGCTCTTTTAACAATTGCAAATCACGATGATATCCTGATGGCAAATTGGTGGTCATCATTAATATTTCGTTTGGCAATGCTTTAATACGATTGCAATAAGATCTTATTAATTCAAAAACATCTGGATTTTTTTTGTGTGGCATGATGCTGGAGCCCGTCGTTAACTCTTCGGGGAATTTTATGAAGCCAAAGTTTTGATTCATAAACAAACATGCATCCATGCTTAATCTAGATAAGGTATCTGCAAAATTTGCCAATGCCATTGCGGTGATTCTTTCCGCTTTACCACGGCCCATTTGTGCATACACTACATTGTAATTTAATGTCTCAAAACCTAACAGCTCGGTAGTTCTTGTTCTATTAATGGGGAAGGAAGAACCATAGCCTGCGGCAGAACCTAATGGATTTTTATTAACCACATGATACGCTGCTTGCAACACCGTCATATCATCTACTAAGCTTTCGGAATATGCACCCAACCACAATCCAAAGGAAGAGGGCATTGCTAATTGCAAATGCGTGTAGCCAGGTAATAAGTCATTTTTATGTTGCTCACTTTTTGTTTGCAATAAAGCAAATAAAGATTGAACCGATTTTGCAATAGACATTAACTCGGCACGTAAAAATAATTTTAAGTCTACTAAAACCTGATCATTTCTACTTCTAGCACTATGAATTTTTTTACCAATATCCCCTAATTTTTCAGTCAACAACATTTCTACCTGAGAATGTATATCCTCAACACCTTCCCCTAATTTAAAATTTCCTGACTGCACTAATTCATAAATTTCCACTAAGGCTTTTTTTAATTGAACCTGCTCATCCTTAGTTAATAAACCTACTTCCGATAACATGGTGGTATGGGCAATTGATCCCAATACATCATAAGCAGCCAAGTACAAATCCATTTCCTGGTCATTGCCAATCGTAAACTGTTCTACCGAACTAGCTACCTGATTATTTTTTTGCCAAAGCTTACTCATAATAAAATCATTTTATCAATTAATTGTATGTAGGTATTGATCCCTTCTTCTATTTCTTTTACAAAAATAAATTCATCCGCAGTATGACTTCGAGCAGAATCTCCAGGCCCCATTTTTAAAGCTGGAAATGGCATTAATGCTTTATCCGATGTTGTTACGGAACCATAATATCCTTTACCCAATGCGATCCCTGCTTGAATCAATGGATGTTCCAACGCAATTCCAGTAGAACGCATTCTTAAAGATCTTGGCGTTACTGATGATTGAACATTTTTTCCAATAATCTCTAATATTTCTTCAAAACTATACAATTCATTTACGCGCACATCCACTACCATTTTACAAGTAGAAGGGACCACGTTGTGTTGTTTGTTTTCGGTTTCAATAACAGTCACACTCATTTTAACCTTACCCAATAAATTAGAAACTTTTTCAAATTCAAAGCTTTTGAACCATCCAATGTCTGGTAATATTTTATACAAGGCACTCTCTCCCTCTTCTCTAGCTGCATGACCCGCTTTACCCGTAGCCACCACATCTAATACCAATAAGCCTCTTTCGGCAATGGCCATTTCTAATAGGGTTGGCTCACCTACGATTCCAAAATCTATTTTTGGTAAAAGCGGCAGCGCTAACTCGATGCCATCATGACCAGATATTTCCTCTTCGGCAGAGGCAACTAGGATAATATTAAAAGGCAAATTTGCTTGATCATAATAATATAAAAAAGTAGCAATCAAACTTACTAGACAGCCGCCAGCGTCATTACTTCCTAAACCATATAACCTACCCTCTTTCTCAATGGCTGTAAATGGATCCAAAGTAAACCCTTTATTTGGCTTTACAGTATCGTGATGTGAATTCAATAATAGTGTTGGCTTGGCAGCATCATAATGTGCATTAATAGCCCAAATATTATTTTTCTTTCTTTCTGTTTTAACTTTTTTCTGATGTAAATAATCTTGAATTAAATCAGCCGTTTTATCTTCTTCCTTACTAAATGAAGGTGTAGCAATTAATTTTTCTAATAATTGTTTTGCTTCCTGTTGTAATACAGTTATCTGTGCACTATTTTGTTGTATGTTATTTGTCTGTGACATTATATTTTGATTGTGGTACCCGCAGTACCGTTAATTAATTGATTCAATTTTTCAGCTTTTCCAATGATGACAGATCGTACACCACCTTCTAAAGCCAAATACGCGTTGTCAATTTTAGGAATCATTCCTTCAAAGATGACTTTTTGTTCTTTTAATATACCGTAAGCCGGTCGATCAATAAACGCGATCACTGAATCAGGATTATTAACGTCTGATAATACCCCTTCTCTTTCAAACCCATATATCAAATGCACTTCGTAGTACTTAGACATGCCTGTTGCTAAACTTTGTGCAATGGTATCTGCATTGGTATTTAATAATTGACCATTACCATCATGCGTAATAGGTGCCACCACTAATTTGATAGCATTAAACAATAACTGCTTTACCAAATTTGTATTCACCCCATCTACATCACCTACAAAACCATAATCAATCGAAGCGCCAGTTCTTTTATGTGCTTGAATTAAATTTCCATCAGCTCCTGTTAAACCCATTGCATTCACACCAAAGGATTGTAATTGTGCTACTATATTTTTATTAATAGCACCTGCATATACCATTGTTATAATTTTCAAGGTTGCTTCATCTGTAATTCTTCGGCCCTCTACCATTGTTTGTTCAACACCCATGGAAGATGCTAATTGTGTTGCCAATTTTCCACCACCATGCACTAAAATAGCCTGCCCTTCCAATTTGGAAAATGCAGTGAGGCATTCTGTTAACAAGCTTGTATTGTCAACAATATTGCCGCCGATTTTAATGATGTATAATTTTTCCATTTTATTTTGACATGGATATAAATACCCAATGTTTTTTTATATTTATTAATAGCACAATATTTATTTATGCATTTTTTAATATTTCAGCCAATACCGTTTGCGCTGCCCATACTCTATTGGATGCTTCCTTTGTCACTAAACTGTTTGGACCATCTAAAATCTCATCACTTAATTCTACATTTCTTCTTACTGGCAAACAATGCATCACTTTTGCATTATTGGTAGTAGCCAATTTTGCATTCGTCAACATCCAGCTAGCATCTGTAGAAAGCACTTTCCCATATTCATTATAACTACTCCAATTTTTTACATACACAAAGTCGGCATCCTTTAATGCTTCGTCTTGATGGTGTGTAATAGTAGCTCCATTTGTATATTGAGGATCTAACTCATACCCTTCAGGATGTGTAATTACAAAATTAGCAGCACCCCATGCATTAATCCATTCGCTAAAGCTATTGGATACACATTGAGGAATAGGTTTAATATGAGGCGCCCAGGTTAGCACTATTTTAGGTTGTTTGTTTTTAAAATTTTCATTCAAGGCTATTGACTCTTGAATGGTGATAATATCGGTTAAAGATTGTAGTGGATGTAAAGTCGCTGACTCCAAACTCACTATTGGTATTCCAGCATACTTAATAAATTGATGAATTATTTTTTCACTATAATCTTGATCCTTATCTTGTAAACTAGGAAATGTCCTTATGCATAAAATGTCAAAATAATGACCCAAAATGGGGGCAGCATCTTTAATGTGCTCTACTGTAGTGCCATTCATAATAGCTCCTTCCGTAAATTCCAATGCCCAACCTTCTTTATCAACATTAAAAACAATGGGTTCCATTCCCAAATTTTGAGCAGCTACCTGTGTGCTAAGTCTAGTTCTTAAACTTGGATTTAAAAATAACAAGCCAATTCTTTTATTGGCGCCCAATGCTTTGTCTACAAATGGATTCGCTTTATAATGTAATGCTTGTTTAACCAATGCATTGATATCCGTTACATCCTTCACTGAAATAAACTGTTTCATAGCTTAATCTTTCTTTTGCTTCAATAGTTGAATAGCATTATTCAACCCGGTTAAAAATAAATTGATATCTTCCATGCTAATCGCCAATGACGGCAATAGTCTTATTACATTAGGCTTTGCTTCCCCTGTGAATATTTTTAAATCGCTTAATAAAACTTTACGTACCTCTTCTAATCCAGCTTCCATTTCAAACCCAATCATCAAACCTCTACCTCTCACTGCTTTCACCCCTGCTGTATTTTTCAAAGCATTTATTAAATAAGCTCCTTTTTCTTCAGCAGCTTTTATTAAATTTTCATTTTGCATTACTTCAATAACTGCTAATGCAGCAGCACATGCCAATGGATTACCTCCAAAAGTAGTGCCCAACATACCAAACTTAGCTTGAATATGCGGTGCAATTAAAATGCCGCCAATCGGGAATCCGTTTCCCATCCCCTTGGCCATTGAATAAATATCCGCATTCACTCCTGCATGATCATGTGCAAAAAACTGACCCGATCTTCCATAACCACATTGTACACTATCCGCAATAT
Organism: Sediminibacterium sp.; assembly: GCA_036845345.1. Taxonomy (GTDB): domain Bacteria; phylum Bacteroidota; class Bacteroidia; order Chitinophagales; family Chitinophagaceae; genus Sediminibacterium. Next base: position 23,300 of record DAIUEC010000014.1, on the reverse strand, counting down.
AAACTGCACCATGCGCATCACAAACTTTTCTAATTGCTTGTAAAAATGCATCACTCGCTTCATGAATACCTGCCACACCTTGTATTCCTTCAATAATTACAGCAGCGATATCTGAACCATTGCTAGCAAAGCAAGTTTCTAATGCAGCAATATCATTGAGTGGTAAAAAAATAATATTATCAGTTTCATTTACAGGTGCCACAATACTTGGATTGTCAGTAGCAGCAACCGCTAAGGAAGTACGCCCGTGAAAAGATTTCTTAAAGGCAACAATTTTTTTTCTGCCTGTATGAAAGCTCGCTAGCTTTAATGCATTTTCATTGGCCTCTGCTCCACTGTTACAAAGAAATAATTGGAAATCTTTTTTGCCACTAATATCATTTAATGCATTTGCCAATTGCTCTTGTATCGGCATGATTACCGAATTGGAATAAAATGCAATGGCATGCAATTGATCTTCTATTCTTTTTACCCAATGCGGATGCGTATGTCCAATACTTATTACTGCATGTCCACCATACATGTCTAAATATTCCTGGCCCTTATCGTCCCAAACGCGGCTGCCTGCAGCTTTGGTGATAGCGATAGGATTTAAAGGATAAACGTTGAATAATGACATGAGCTTAATTTTTATGTTTTAGAAATTGCGTTATGCATTTTCTTTAACTTATTAATATTTTTTAAAAATAATTTGCTTTTAATTGTAAACCGGTACCTTCTTCTAGTCCAAAAATTAAATTCATATTTTGAACAGCTTGTCCCACGGCACCTTTTAATAAATTATCAATCACAGAATGAATGGCAATTTTATTTCCTTGCTTTTCAATATGTATCAAACATTTATTGGTATTAACCACTTGTTTTAAATCAATGTTGTTTTTGGATACATGTGTAAAAGGGTGTGCTTCATAATAAGCATCATACAATGCGTACACTTCCTCAACACTTAATTCACTAGCTACCACCGAAGTCACAAAAATACCTCGAGTGAAATCACCTCTCCATGGCACAAAATTTACTTCGGCATTTTGATTGCCTTGTAAACTTGCTAAGCTTTCGCCTATTTCATTTAAGTGTTGATGTTGTAAAGATTTATACGCCTGAATATTATTCGCTCTCCAACTAAAATGACTAGTCGCGGTCAAACCCTGACCAGCACCTGTTGATCCTGTAATACCAGTTGTATATACTTCCTTCAATAATCCTTTGGATGCCAATGGCAATAATCCTAATTGTATTGCCGTTGCAAAACATCCAGGGTTGGCAATATAATTTGCCGTTTGGATTTTAGCTTTTTGTAATTCTGGCAAACCATATACAAATTGCTTGTCTCCCATGTTGGCAGTTGCTGCTAATCTAAAATCTTGTGAAAGATCTATGATTTTAATACCCGCTTTTATTTCATTAGCAGCTAAAAACTTTTTAGCATCTCCATGACCTACACATAAAAATAAAACATCTATATTTTGATCAATGGTGGCAGCAAATTTCAAATCAGTGTCCCCCACTAAATCGGCATGTACTTTACTAACTAGTTCGCCAGCGCTACTTGTACTGTGCACAAAAGTAATATGTGCATTAGGATGGCGCAATAATACACGCAGTAATTCACCACCTGTATAGCCTGCTCCTCCTATGATTCCAATATTTACTTTTTGCATCTTACTAAATTTATAACTTTATAGAAATGTGTTTTGGAATAAATAACGCCACACATTTTTTTATTTCCTATTTTTTATTCGATTCTTTCACGTTGTGGAAAATACCAGTTTGGTTACCAAATATTTTGGTAAAGCCTCTTACATCTGCACCTGTGAAACCTGTATTCATTTCACCATACTTTCCAAACTTGGCACTCATTAAATCATTTTCAGATTCAATGCCAATAATTTGAAAACGGTATGGATTTAATTGAACAAATACATCACCAGAAACTTGTTCTTGAGAATTAGTTAAGTAAGCTTCGATGTCGCGCATTACAGGATCTAATATTTGTCCTTCATGTAACCAGTTGCCATAAAACGAAGCTAGTTGGTCCTTCCATGACAATTGCCATTTTGTTAAAACATGTTTTTCTAAAGCATGATGTGCTTTTAAAATAACCATGGGTGCTGCTGCTTCAAAACCTACACGTCCTTTGATACCAATAATAGTATCACCCACATGAATGTCTCTTCCAATACCATACGCTCCAGCAATGGATTGAATATATTGTATCGCCTCAGTTGGATGTGTAAATGATTTTCCATTTACATGCGTGATTTCTCCTTTGTCAAAACGAATCACCATTTCCTCAGAAGCTCCCTCCTTAGTCATTTGCGTTGGCCATGCACTCTCAGGCAACATGCCTTTTGAATTTAAGGTTTCTTTACCACCCACACTTGTTCCCCACAATCCTTTATTAATAGAGTAAGCAGCTTTTTCAAAATTCATTTGAACACCCTTACCCTTTAAATATTCAATCTCTGCTTCGCGACTCAATTGCAAATCTCTGATAGGTGTTAAAATTTCAATGCCAGGAATCATGATTTGAAAAATCATATCAAAACGTACTTGGTCATTACCTGCACCCGTACTTCCATGGGCAACCAATTTAGCGCCTATTTTTTTTACATGCTCCGCAATATGCAATGCTTGACTTAAACGCTCCGCACTTACACTTAATGGATAGGTATTATTTTTTAAAACATTACCATACACTAAATATTTAATGATGCTATCATAATATCCTTTCACTGCATTCACAGTAGTGTGTGACTTAACGCCTAAAGCATAAGCATGTGCTTCTACTTTTTTTAACTCTTCTTCGGTAAAACCACCAGTGTTTACAATTACACTATGCACTTCTAAACCCTTATCCTCTGTTAAATATTTTACACAAAATGTGGTATCCAATCCACCACTAAATCCCAATACTACTTTTTCCATAATCTTTATTTTTTTCTAAACCAGTTTACTAATTTGCTTGTAAATCCTTTTGAGCTTTCAGTTGTATTATCTATTGATGTTGCACTTGAAGATGGTTTTACAGTTTCTTCAGTTGCTGTGGTTAATTTTGGTTCATACAACATGGCAGTACACATACAATTTTTGCGATCCTTACTCATTAATATTTCATAGTTCACACAACTCTTGCATCCAGCCCAAAATTCTTCATCATCTGTTAATTCACTATAGGTAACTGGCTCGTATCCTAACTCACTATTAATTTTCATCACCGCCAAACCAGTTGTCAATCCAAACAATTTCGCATTTGGATATTTTTCTCTTGATAATTGAAAAATGGTTTGCTTAATTTTTTTAGCAATTCCACTTTTTCTAAATTCAGGAGAAACAATCAATCCACTATTCGCAACAAACTGTCCATGTTGCCAAGCTTCAATATAGCAAAAGCCAACCCAGGTTCCATCCTGTGTATGTGCTATCACTGATTTGCCTTCTTCAATTTTTTTAGCAACATATTCAGGACTACGTTTAGCAATTCCTGTTCCACGCGCTTTTGCAGAGGAAGCCATCTCATCTGTGATGGTATTAGAATAATGAACATCGCCACTATGGGCTACACGTACTATAATTTGCTGTTCCAATGATCTTTAAAATTTAAGGAAATGACACTTCTGGCGTTTCTAGAAAATTTCGGGGTTTTTTCCACTGATAGGGGCAATTGCCAACTGCTCGTCCTATCAGAATCCACGTCGGGGAGATAATCTCACCGCAAGCGGTAACCTGATGGGGCTGTTCAATACAAGGACTGGTGCAAAATTTGCACGCATCAAAATAGTATGTAATTGTCCTTGTTTCATAATAGTATCCTTTGATAGGAATTAGGATGTAAAAATATAGAATAATTAAACAAATATGTCCCAATGGAGCTTATAATTTGAAGGAGATCGGCCTAAAACTCTATAATAGGGCCTAAAATAATAGTTGTTAGTTTTATTTTGCCCAATACACTTCGTATTTTTGGAACTGAAGAACCAAAATGAACCTTATGAAAAAAATAATGGGATTGAGTTTAATCGTTGGAGCAAGCATTTTTACTGCATGTGGAGGACCACAAACTGAAAAGGCTGAAGCAACAAAAGATACTGCAGTTACAATGTCAACTGACACTGCTTCCGCTAAAACTTATGCGGTTAGTTTAGTGGATAATAAAAAAGACCCTACCTGTGGCATGCCAGTTACTGCAGGGATTGGTGATACCGCTCATTATGACGGACATGTTTTAGGTTTCTGCTCCGCAGAATGCAAAGCAGAATTCTTAAAAAATCCTAAAGCGGGATTAGCAGCAGCTGAATTAAAATAAATATTTCTAAACTTACTAGCGACTAGCTAAATAAGTAAGCAATATCATCTTTGGTCAAGGACTTCACAAATCCTTCTTCATCGGAAATTAATTCCTTGGCCAAAGATCTTTTTCTGTCCTGTAATTTTAATATTTTATCTTCCACCGTATCATTACAAATCATACGATAAGCAAATATATTTTTGGTTTGACCAATACGATGCGTTCTATCAATTGCTTGTTGCTCCACTGCTGGATTCCACCAAGGATCTACGATATAAACATAATCGGCAGCAGTCAAGTTTAATCCCACACCACCGGCCTTTAAAGAAATTAAAAATACCCTGCAGTTAGAATCATTTTGAAAACGCTCAATGGCTTTTTCTCTTTCTTGAATGGTACTTCCTCCGTCAAAATATTCATAATCAATTCCTAGCTTAGTCAATTCTTCCTTAATTAATCCCAACATTCCAAGGAACTGAGAAAATACCAAGGCCTTATGATCACCAATGTTTTCGGCTATTTCACGCGTAAGCTCAGCTAATTTAACCGATTCGTTTGGATAGTTTTCATCTTTAATAATTGCAGGGCTATCACAAATTTGACGGAGTTTCATCAAGCCTTGTAAGATAGATAACTGCGATTTTTGAATTCCTTTTTCTTCCACCATTCCAAGTAATTTATCTCGATAATCATTTCGATAAGCATCATAAATTTTTCTTTGTGCGGTGCCCATTTCACAATACAAAACCATTTCTTGTTTTTCAGGAAGATCTTTTGCAACCTGCTCCTTGGTACGACGCAAAATGAAAGGAAAAACAAATTTTCTTAAGTGTTCTTTTTGTTCTTTCTCATCAAACTTGTCAATTGGCATCGAAAAATTATGCTTAAAATATTCTACAGTTCCAAGCATACCTGGATTTAAGAAATTCATTTGCGCATAAATATCAAATGTATTGTTTTGTAATGGCGTACCACTTAAACACAATTTATTAGTAGCTTGTAACAAACAAGCAGCTTTTGTTACCTTACTTGTTGGATTTTTAATTGCTTGGCTTTCATCCAAAATCACATAATCAAACTTTACTTCAGAGAACATTTTAATATCACTTCTTAAAGTTCCATAAGTAGTAATAATTACTTCCACAGGCTCTTTAAACAATTGATTTTTTGTTCTGGTACCACCATGATGAATTCGGAAACTTAAACTTGGCGTGAATTTTTTTAATTCATTCTGCCAGTTATATAAAAGCGTTGTAGGACATACTACCAATGCAACTAAAGAACCATTCTTTTCTTTTAAATGTTGTAAAAAAGAAAGGGTTTGAATGGTTTTACCTAATCCCATATCATCCGCCAAGATACCACCCCACTGTACATCATGTAAATAGTTCAACCATTGGAAACCGCTTACTTGGTATGGTCTTAGTATCGGTGTCAAATGTTCAGGCGGAGGCACATCTGCGATGGAATACTTTTCTCTAATTTTTTCGTATTTGCCTTCTAATTGGAATATTAATTCTTCCTCATCCCTTTGTTCATATAATTCGTCTAATATAGAAAAGTGATACTTGCTTAATTTTAAATTTTGTTGACTTCCTTCTCCTACTTTAAATAATAAGGAATATTTATTCAGCCACTTTTCAGGCAACACGCCTAAACTACCATCTTTCAATGGCACAAATTGCTGCTTATTGGCAAGCATATTTTTGATATCCTGCACCGAAACCTTTTGTTCACCAAATGAAATTTCCACTTTAGTATCAAACCAATCGGTATTGCTACTAATATACATTTTAGTAGAAGGCTTAGCTGTATTGAATCTGAATTGTTTTAAATTTTCAGAACCAAATAATGGAATTTGCTTTTCCTTCAATAAATCTATAAATAAAAAGAACCAATTATTTTTCAATACCTCAGCACCTTTCAATGCCAACACATTTCCTTTCTCAAAACGAACAAAGCCAGAGTGTAATTGTTCAATCACATTCATCAAATTACGCTCTTCTGCCAAATCCCTTTCAAGCGTTACAATTTTATCGCCTTGTTGTTGAATAACAGAAGGCCCATCATCCGCAGTTACTACAATATCTTTATAAGTATAGATCGGTTCAAATAATAAATAGTCTCTATCTTCTTTAAGAATAATTTGTAATTGAGGTTTTATGCCTTTAAGCTTTTCTTGCTTTACATTCCCTAATTCAACCTGATATAATTTTGACAATGGCAATAAAACAGATTGCAAATACACTGGCCAATCCTCTAAATCAATTTCATTACTTCCCGTTGGCATAAACTGCTCCACCCATTTTAAATCTTCTCTATTTTTCCAACTATAAAACTGATTTTCAACTTGAAATAAATAATGTGTTTTAGCATGATTGTCTGCTATAGAAATTTTCCCTGTTGGCAAATTCACTTGTGCATGGATGATATATTTATCTGCCTTTTTCTCTACTTTAAAGCTGGGTTGTATAGGATTGAAAATTAATTCAGCCTTCTGTAAGTTAGCCGTAGTAAAGGTTTTGCTAGCAGGCAAATGGAAATGAAAAGGATGTTCCGAAATATCTCTCCATAGTTTTTCTAACTTAGGGTGAATATATTCTTGTATCAACTCTCTTGTTTCATTGGGCAAACCTTCCTCATCCCCACCTAAAATCGTATCCCAAATTCCCATGAAAGGCGAATTCTTATCGAGATACTTTATAAGTTCGTTAGATTGTAATTTTCTAACTAATTGGATTAAATTCTTGTCTTCATCATTAATTTCCTGAGGAATTAAAAATTTAGGTAGGTCAATTTTTTCAACCTTACTCACAAATGCATTACCCTCTTCATTCACTTCCCCCTTAATTACATTAAATAATAAATAAGGATATTCATTTTCGGACTGCTGTATCACCAAACCGAATCGCTCTACTGTTTTGGCAACAGTACTACTTGCACCTTGCTCCTCCTCCATATCCCAATCATTGGATCTTGGGATTTTTCGAATAGATGCTGCAGGCGCTGCATTTATTTTTTGAATTCTATCATCAAGCACTTTCAAAAAAGGCTTTCCATCCTGATACGTAAACTCAAACTTATCTTCGATATAATCGTCTAGAGTATAGCCATATAAAGCCAATAATTTATTCTTTTCTCTATCCCAGTTTCTAATGGTTTCAAAGTAATCAGCACCTTTTAACTGGAATAATTGCAATAATAAAATGGTTTTATGTATACACAATGGATACTCCGTTTCACTCAAACAATCACAGGAAGTATCAAAAAATCTTTCTTCATTTTTTTGAACAATGATGTGAAATGTTTTTCCATTTTCATCTACTTCGGCAACAACTTTTTCATTCGCACTCTCAATGATATGAGGCCTATTAGACTTTAAAATGGTTTCAGCACGCTCAAAAGTACTTTTTGAACATAGCATTCGAATCATTTTTAAATCTAGATTCTTGGTGCGTAGTTGTGTATGGGTAGTTTGATAAGAAGTTTGCTTATAATCCAACAAATTCTTATCCAATAAGTCTTGTACAAAAAATAAAGCAGCTGCTTTATGTCTACAAACTTCTGATAAATTATAAGGGCATCCACATCTTAAAGAAAGTGTAGAGGGACTTTTAAAATTTTCAATTGTTACTTTATAATAAGTGCTATAACCATCGTCCTTTACACGGCAGTGAATACTACCTAATAAAGGATCGAACTTTACCAATTCGATATTTTTTAGTGCGAAAATCTTTTTCCCACGTCTAATTACCTCTTCGGTTCCGTAGCTATATATGTGTTTTACTAAGTAGGGTAATGCCATAAATTATACAATATCGCCCCTTTGAAAAGGGCAATTTGCAAATGTACGAAATTACAGGCTATTTTTCGTTATTCTTATAGACCATTTATTAGGGCTCCATCCTTATAGATGGGTAAACTTGGAGCTACATCCTTAGATACACAATATTGCATGTCCGCTTCTAATCCATAAGCTGCTAAACGATGCCAATGCGTTAAAGTTTTAATATATACTGGCAAATTATCCTTTTGTTGATTGTACAACTGGTTAGCCATAAAACTACTATCACAATGAATGGTAAAATGTTCTTTTATTTCCTCAATAACAGCACCCGCAAACAAAGTATCCTCAATATTAAAGCGATTTTTCCAACCTGAACAACCCAAAATAACGGGTGCATTTTGTTTTTTCAAATAAGCCACCACATTGGATAAATTAGGAAAAGAACCAGTAATAATTTCTTTAGCTCCTTTGCGCAAAGCCATATGCAATAACTTAGTCCCATTGGTGGTCGTAATAACAAGGGTTTTATTTTCTATAAAGGAACGAGGATATTCAGAAGGTGAATTTCCATAAGATAAGCCTGGTATAATTTTACCATCACGCTCTCCTGCAGTGATACCACCAGTAGCTTTCCCCATTTCAATGCATGCTTCGGGGCTATCCACTGGAATAATTTTAAAAGCCCCATTATAAAGTGCTGTTGCCATTGTTGACGTTGCTCTAAAAACATCAATAATGACAACAATACTATCTTTTATTTCATATAGATCAAATAACTCTGGGGTTAATACGGTATGTAAGCTCGGCTTCACTAAATTATCATTACTCATACTGCAAAGATACTAAACCCATTAATTTTTCAAAGGCAATTCCTTTTGTTTAGATAAAATAAGAATTTCGTTTAATACCACTTCGGTACTTGTTCTTTTTACACCGGCCTTATCAGTAAAAGATTTATTGACCAATCTTCCCTCCACTGCCACTTCGGCACCTTTGGCCAAATGCTTTTCTACATAAACGGCTAATTTAGACCAAGCAATTAAACTAAACCATTGGGTTTCATCCATCCACTCCCCTTTTACATTTTTGTAGCGATCATTTACTGCTAAACGAAGATTAGCCAATTTTTTATCTTCGCTATAGATTTTGATTTCAGGGTCGGCACCTAATCTGCCTACCAATTGCACTTTGTTTTTAATTGCTTTCATTTTATTTTTTTTAATGAAAGACAAAAATGCAATTCATCCCAATGCAATAATCAAGTATTTATACTATTTAAATGGGAACTTAACCACTTTGGCTTTTACTGTCGTATTACGAATATCAATAAAAATTTCAGTGCCAATTTTTGCATGCTCCGTAGCTACATAGCCCATTCCTATTGCTTTTCCTAAGCTTGGTGCTTGTGTTCCTGAAGTTACAGAACCTATTTCATTTCCTTGTGCATCTTTAATAATATAATAATGACGCGGAATACCACGATCAATCATTTCAAAGCCTACTAATTTTTTAGCAACTCCATTTTCCTTTTGTGCTTTTAATGCAACACTATTGGTAAAGTCTTTTGTGAACTTTGTAATCCATCCTAATCCTGCTTCTAATGGACTAGTGGTATCATCAATGTCATTACCATATAAACAAAATCCCATCTCTAATCTTAATGTGTCACGCGCACCCAAGCCAATTGGTTGTAAACCATAAGCAGCACCCGCTTCAAATAAGGCATCCCAAACCTTGTTAGCATTGTCATTTTCATCTTCAAAATATATTTCAACTCCACCCGCACCAGTATATCCAGTTGCACTAATAACCACATTGTCTATATCTAATAACTTTCCTTTTGCAAAACTATAATATGGCATGTTTAATACATCCATTTCTGTCATTGTTTGCACAATCTTAGTAGCATTTGGTCCTTGCACCGCAAGCAATGCAGTCTTTGGACTGATATTATGCATCTCTACATTCTTAGTATTGTGACTGCTAATCCAGTTCCAATCCTTTTCGATATTAGATGCATTCACCACCAACATGTACACTTTATTTTTCTCAACACAATACACTAATAAGTCATCTACAATACCTCCTGTATTATTTGGCAAACAACTATACTGTGCTTTACCATCCTCTAAAACAGAAGCGTCATTACTAGTAACACGCTGAATTAAATCCAAAGCATCTGGCCCTCTTAAAATAAATTCACCCATATGACTTACATCAAATACGCCCGCATTATTACGCACTGCAGCATGTTCAACATTGATGCCAGTGTAACTAATTGGCATATTGTAACCTGCAAACGGAGCCATTTTAGCACCTAATGCAATATGTTTTTCTGTAAATGGGGTATTTAAAACTTCGCTCATGGATCTATTTATTTGTACAAATATAATCAAAAAAGGGTGCCAAATAAAACACCCCTTCTGTA